>SMYC01000157.1 GCA_004356105.1 Acidobacteriota bacterium
CCCAAGCCGGTTCAGAAACCGCACCCCCCGATCTGGATGGGAGAGGCGAACAATCCCGTCATGGTGAAGGCCATCGCCAAGCACGCCAACATGTTCAACTCGATGCCGGCCTCCGTCGAAGGGTTTAGGCAGAAGGTCGAGACCATTTCTTCGGCGTGCGACGCGATAGGGCGAGACATGTCCACCATGGGACTGTCGCTCGAGACGCAGATTCTCGTGTGCCGCACCGACGCTGAGATCGACGCGTGCTTCGAGAAGATCGAGAGGCTACGGCCCGCGGAGAGAAGCGACGAGGACATCCTCGCCCAAATGAAGGCGACGAACCCCGCTCTCGAGAATTACAGCTCGCGCGGTGATTTCGAAAAAGAGTTCCTCATCGGAACGCCGGATGTGATCGTGGACCGCTTGAAGGGATACACGGATCTCGGCGTGACGCATTTCATGCTCTGGTTCATGGACTTTCCAGCGCTCGACGGCGTCGAGCTCTTCGCGCGAGACGTCATGCCGCATTTCCGCTGAGCTCAGAGCTCAAGCGATGAGCTCCGACCGGAGCTCCTCTCGCTCGGGTTCGCCAAGCGCGGGCGCAAAGTGCTCGAGCCGATCGAGAATATCCGAGGTGCCGAAATACTCTTTCGAACACTTAGTGTGAATGGAGCCTCCCGGCGAAAATCGACCTTCCTCTTCATCGTAGTAGACGATGGTGACGCGCCAGCTGCCTTTGGGGATCGGTTCGCGGCAGCTGCGGCAGGTAGACCGTCCGGTGGGCGCGCGCTCCGCCCCGCTGAGTCGCGGGAGCCTCCGATGTTCGAGTCCGTTTCTCGCTCGTGCCTCGAGCTCGGTACGGTCCACGAGCTCTTCGGTCGTCTCGCTCGCGGCCTCGAGAAATTGAGCCGGACGTTTATACGCGCCGCAGCGAAGATGAAACCAGAGCGTCAGCTCTTTCTCCTCGTCGAACGGATTGGGAAGCCGTGCGCCCAGACGCAGCTCTCCTTTCGCGATGGGTTGGCCGCATCCGCGGCACTTCGCGCGGCCGCTCGCCGCGGGCTCGATCGTGTGCGCCACGGTGCAAGTGTAGCCGTACCACTCGCCTCAGGCCACAAAGGAGTGAAGACCTCTGCGTCTGGATAAAGTACCCCTTCTTTTGCCATCAATACGGGTCTTATGATATGGTAACCCATATGAAGACAACGATCGAGATATCGGACGCCTTGTTGCGTGAGGCGAAACACGTTGCCGCCGACGAAGGAACTACGTTGCGCGCCCTGGTCGAGGACGGCTTGAGGAGCTGCCTGCAAGCGCATCGCCAGCGCGCCCACTTTCACCTGCGCGACAAGAGCTTTGGAAACGGAGGCATGCTACCGGAAGTACAAGAGGGGTCCTGGGAGCGCGTCCGCGACCTCATCTACGAAGGCAGAGGATCGTGATCGCCGTCGATGCAAACATTCTCGTTTACGCTCATCGAAGAGATTCACCCTTTCATGAGGTAGCCGCTTCGGTCATGACCACCCTTGCCGAACAACGGCAAGGCTGGGCCATTCCTTGGCCCTGCGTTCACGAGTTCTTTGCTATCGTCACGCACCGCCGGATCTTCAAGCAGCCATCCCCGGTGAAAACAGCACTCGGCCAGCTGAAGGCTTGGCTCGAATCTCCCAGCCTGGCGCTCCTGTCCGAATCAGACGGCTACTGGGAAAAACTTTCCAAGTTGCTCGAATCATCTCGTATCACCGGGGCCCGGGTACACGACGCCCGCATCGCCGCGCTTTGCCTGCACCACAGCGTCGAACGTCTCTGGACCGCCGACCGAGACTTCAGCCGTTTTCCCGAGCTCGTGACCGAGAATCCGCTCGTGTCCTGAGGTCCAGGGAAGAACTCCAGGCAGCGCTCACGCGAGCGCGCCGACGAGGATGCGGCGCGTTCTCGTCGCGCGGGGGGCGCGGCTGCATATACGGCGCGATGTAGACGTCGTATTTCGAGACGACGTCAGCGAACTGGCGCATGATCATGGCGCGGAGCCGCTGGGTTTGGAGGAACTCGACGGCGGGGATCAAGCGGCTTCGTCGGTGTCCCTGTGCCCTCCTTTGGTTCCCGAGCTCAGCGTCCCGGCCGCTCCGAAGGAACGCGTCGAAGAAAGCGCCGGACTCCGCGCCGTCGCGCTCGTCGCAGCGTCTATCGGGAAGGCTGGCAGCTCGAACAGCTCGAGCGTCAGGCCGAGACCCCGCAGCTCGTCGAGAGGAGCGGCCGCGTCATTCTGCTTCCAGGCGGCATAGCGGCCCTCTGCCTCGAATGCAGGGGCCAGGTAGCCGATCGAAAGCGATCGAATATCGCGGCGGCCGTCCCAATTGAACGGCAGGTCGATCACGCTGAGATCTTGCTCGTCCGTCTTCGCGATCGCGTGGAATACGACCGCGCAATCCTCGGCCGTCCGGCACAGCGGAGCGTCGAAGGATCCGGTCGCGCGTCCACGAGAGCGTCATCGCGCCATGCCGGCTCACGCGGCCGAAGGTCGGTCGCAGACCGGTCACGCCGCACCGCGTCGATGGGCTCAGGATCGATCCACTCGTCTCGGTCCCGATGCCGAAGGCAACCAGGCCGGCCGCGGTCGCGGATGCCGGGCCGGCCGACAATCCGCTCGACCCCATGCTGGGGTCCCACGGGCTGTTCGTGCGACCTCCGAACCAACGGTCGCCACCGGCCAGCTCACCGGTCGCCAGCTTGGCCAACATCACCGCGCCCGCTTCGCGGAGCAGCCGCACGACGGTGGCTTCGGTCTCGATCACTTGCTCTTTGAACGCGTTCGAGCCCCAAGTCGTGGGCTATCCCGGCACCGCGATGATCACTTCAGCGTATGAACGTTCCCAATTGGCAAGGATCGTCCATTTCAATCTGCGCCGTCAGCCCCGCTGGAAAATTTGCGCTTCGAGCTGGCAGTCGGCGTTTCGCTCAACCCAGCATGAGCGGACGCAAACGCAATGCAAGGTAGGCAGCGACGGCAATCCCATAGCCCGGCAGCCAACGGTAATAGAGGTGAAAAGGCATGAAATAGCAGGCCGTCAGCGTGCCGGCCCAGACGAACGCGACTCTCCAATCGATGAAGAGGCCGCGCCGCTCGGCATCGTAGCGCGTCCCGCCCAGCTTCGGGACGAGCCAGTGCTCGGCAAACACCACCGCGCCCACGGGCATGAGGATGAGTCCGTAGACCGCCACGTAATCCAATAGCTTCAAGAACACGGCGGGGAAGCAAGAGAAGACGGTTGTGAGGACGCCCGCGGCAAGCGTCACTTTCCAGCGCGGCCAGTTTGGCGTAACCGTTTGGAGCGCGAGGCCCGCGCGGTAGAGGGTCGGGTTCGCCGTCGTCCATCCCGCCACGAACACCGCGACCGCGCCCGCAATCCCGATCGCTTCATAGGCCATCAAGCCAGGATTCATCTCGCGGCTCACGGCGGCAACCATGATGCCCGAGCAAATCCAGGCGAGCATGTGTCCCATATACATGCCGAGCGCCGAATAGAGGCCGTAGCTCCAGTGGCGCGCGTAGCGAAAGAGCGCCATATCGGAAAGCCCGATATGCATGGCGAGGTTCGCGAACCAGGCGAAAAACGTGATGTGCCAAAACCCGAACTTCTCTTGGCCTTCGCTCGGAACGCCGTTCCAGATCTTCGTGCTGGCGACGTCTAGAAAGCTTCCGAGATCCGACACCCCGAGCTTCGGCAGCGAAGCGGCCGCACCTGCCAGGAACGCAAGGAAGATCCACGGCGCCAGATAGCCGGCAAAACGGCTGAGCTTTTCGAAGCCGAGAATGGCAAAGACCGTGATGACCGCACCGATGGAAAAGGTCGTCAACACCCATCCGAGACTGTTGGGATAGATGTCGGTCAAGGCGGGCGTCGCGATGTCGAAAGCAAGACCGAGCGCCGTCGCCGAAACGGCAATCATCGCACCCGCAAGAATGCAGTAAAGGACGGCGTTCGCGATGTTATAGATGAAAGTGAGCCCGGGGCCGGCGATACGCCTCAAATGCCAATAGAGCGTGAGCCGCGTGTCGGTGGCGATGGGGGCGCACACGAACGTCCAAGACAGAACAGCCAGCAAGTTTCCGAGCAGAAGACCAAAGACGAGGTCTTTGAGCTCGACGCCGTGAAGAACGAAAAACGCGCCGATCACGAACTCCGTTGCCGCCACGTGCTCGCCGGCGAAGAGTCCCGCGAAGTAGCGGCCAGGCTTCAGCTTGTCTAAAGGGACCGGCTCGCGGTCGTACTCGTAGAGCGCATCCATGTGCGCGACAAAGCGCGCGAGCCTATTGGAGGAGGTCATCGAGAAGACGCGCGAGGCGATAGCCCGCGAGCGCGATCTGCTTCGAAGCGATTTCCGAGGTCTCGGCCTCATAGCGGGCCGGCGGCGCGGCGTCCCGACTCAGATATTCGGGATAGGCGCGCGTCATCGCAATCTCGGCGGAGGCCTTCGACCACGCCTCGAAGCCATCGACCGCGACCGCGTCGCGCAGCGATTCCGGTGGATGTAATGCCATCAGATCCTCCGCCACACGCGACACCCACGCGGTGGAGCCCTCGCTGTGCCTCTTGCGATGGGTGCGTTTCAGGATGGTGTCCCAATAGGCGTGAAGGTTCCAGGCCTCGAGGTCATCGAGCTCAAAGTCGTTGCCACCGCGATCGCCCTCTGGCTCCCGATCCGTCACCCGCCCGCTCGAATGCAGAGGTTGGTGGACATCGCCCACAAGATGAAGAAGCCAAGCGACCGCGACGCCGTCCTCTACCCCGCGCCCAATTACTTCTAGGCGCTCGAGAAGCTCGCCCAGCGTTCCTTTCTCAGGAAGGGGCTCACCGTCATCACGCCAAAAGTGATTGACGTAGTGCCAGATTGGCCGGTCGTACGCTTCTTTGCGCGCTGGCCACGCTTCGTCGCGGACAACATCAGGCCAGTACCCAGCTTGCAGAAACAATTCCCGCGGCGAGAGCGCGAGTAGCGCGAGCCCCGCATCCGAAGGCGCGCTTTCCAAAAGCTCGACCGCCGCCGCCCGCGTCTTGTCTTCCATTTGCTCCCAAGCCACCGCACACACGAGCAGATGCCCAAACCGATCCCAAGCCGACAACGAGGAAGCGCACAAGACGCTAAGTAGGAGGACGCCAATGACCCGCATGGCCGCGAATCATAGCATGCCCAAAAGGAACCAGCCGCAAACACTATTCCTGAATAATGACCGTCATGCGCCTCGAGCCCGGAAACAAGCTAGGGGCCCACGAAGTCCTTTCGCCTGTGGCAGAGCGCGGCCGATCTCGCGCGCGGTCTCGAATGGGTCGGCCCCGAGAGCGACGTCTCGAGCACCGCCGCGCGGCCGTCCCGACGCAGCCGCGTTGTTGCGAGTCTCTAGGCGGCTGCCGACGACGAGCTCGCGAACCTCGTACACGACGCAGGCATCCTCTTCTGCTCTTGCTGCGCGGCGCGGCAACTGCTCGAGCGAAGGCGGGCGTCTCGCTTGCTACTTGCACCGCGCGCCCGTGAAGCCGATGACGCGCGTGGCCGCGAAACATAGCATGGCCCCATGGGGCGAGCCGCAAATACTATTCTTGCGTATTACTCGGAGCGAAGCGCAACAATGGGATCCACTTGTGTCGCGCGCCGTGCAGGCACATAGCTCGCCAAGAGCGCCGTACCAACCAGCACGAGCGCCGCAAGCGCAAAAACCATCGGGTCGACCGGCTCGATCCCGTATAGAAAACTGGCGGTCAGCCGCCCTAGACCGACGCTCAGCACGAGCCCGATGCCAACGCCCAAGAGCGCGAGACGCATCCCCTGCCGCAGGACGCTCACCAGGATGTCCCGTCCTCGAGCGCCAAGCGCGCGACGGAGGCCGATCTCGAACCGCTGCTGCGCCACCGCGAAGGCAAGCATGCCGTAGAGCGCACGGCCGCGAGCCCGAGCGCGAGAAAGGCGAACGAGCCCAGAAGCGACGCGCCGACGCGCGCGGGTACGAGCGCAATCCGCAGATGCTCGTCCATTGGCTTCACGTCGTAAACCGGAAGGCCGGCATCCATGGCGCGCACTTCTTCGCGAATACGCTCGAGGAGCGCTCCCGGTTCACCTTGCGTGCGTACGACGAGCGTCATCTCGAGGCTCTGCCGCTGTTTCAGAGGATAGAAAAAGAATGGCGTAGGATCTTCTCCAAGCGTCAGATATTTCCCGTCCTCGACGACCCCGACAACTTCCATCATCGTTCCTCCGGGCCTGCCCATCCGCTTCCCCACGGCGTTTTCTCCCGGCCAGAAACGTGCGGCCAAGGTCTCGTTCACCGTCACGACAGCCGGGGCGTCCGCGACGTCGGTGTCGGTGAACCCACGCCCAGAGACGATCCGGATGCGCATGGCGTCGAAGTAATCGCTGGAGACCACGTTCCGATTGATGGACGGCGTCCCGCCATCCGCCTTGGGCTCGAAGCCTTCGGGTGCGACCGAGTTCTGATTGATGTTGATGGCGAACGGAATCATGTTGACCCATCCCACCGACTGCACGGCCGGAAGCGCATGCACGCGTTCGCCAAGCTGGTCGAAAAACTGAAGGCCGCGCTCCCTCTCATAGCCTTGAAGATCGAGGTCCACCGACGCGATAACGAGGCCCTCCGGGTCGAAGCCCAAATCCACCTGATGCGCGCTCTGAAGCCCGCGCACGAATATTCCCGCGCCGACAAGCAGCACCGTCGAGAGAGCCACCTGCCCGGCTACGAGACCCGACCGCAGTCGTGAGCGACGTGTCGCGGAAAAGCCTCCCGTCGCTTTGAGAGACGACACGAGATTGGACCTCGTCGATTGGAGCGCCGGAAGAAGGCCAAAAAGAATCGCGGTGAGAAGCGAAACGAGAAGCGCAAATAAAACGACGCGCCCGTCGAGCGCCATTGGAAGAGATAGCGGAAGGTCGGTCGGCGGCCCGAGCTTGCTCAAGAAGTGCGCGCACCAAGTCGCGACGACGAGTCCGACACTCAAACCCCCGAGCGACAACAGAAGACTCTCGGTAAGGAGCTGGCGCACCAGACGGCCGCGCGTCGCTCCCAACGCGAGGCGCAGGCCGATCTCCCGCTGCCGATAGGCGGCTCGCGACAGCAGGAGGCCCGCGACATTGGCACAGGCAAGCAGAAGCACGAGCGTCACCACAATCACGAGCACACCGGAAAAACCGATGAAGCCGCCGCGCATGACGGGATGGATCCCGCCCTCCGCTTCGGGAAGCACATTGAGGCCGATCCCGCGGTTGGACTCGGGGTATTCCGATTGAAGCTGCATAGCGAGAACGTCGAGTCCACTTCGCGCCTCTTCTATGTCGATACCCGGGCGCAGGCGCGCAAGGGACAAGAAGCTACGATTGTTCCGATTCCTGAGCTCGAAGCCGGGCATCACGAATTCCGACATCGAGGCCGGAAGCCACACCGCGGGAAATAGGCCGATGGCCGTGCCGATAAAACTTTCCGGAGCTATGCCAATGACTTCGAAAGCGCGCCCGTTGATCGTGAGGGTCTCACCGAGCACGGTCGGGCTCCCGCCGAACGCACGTTGCCAAAAGCCATGGCTCAAAACGGCGACAGGGTATTGGCCGTCCGAGCCATCATCCTCGTAGTCGAAAAAACGTCCATGAGCGGGGCTCACGCCCAGGACGGAAAAGTAGCGCCCGCTCACCATGTAGCCCCAGATGCGCTCGCCCCCGGCGCCGGACCCGAGGTTCAGCGGTACGAGCTTGTCGACGAGCGCGCCCGAAAAGAGATCGGTCTGCGCTCGGAAGTCGTCGTAGTCCGCGAAGGAGACGCTCCCATAATCGAAAGAGTCCGGCAAGCGGCTATCCGCACAAGCTCTTCGGGGTCTTCGACGGGGAGCTTTTGGAGCAAGAGCGACTGGACGAAAGTAAACGCCACGGTGTTGGCGCCGATGCCGAGAGCTAAGGCAAGGCTCGCGAGAATCGCAAAGCCCGGGTTGGCGACGAGCCCACGCACACCGTAGCGTACGTCTTGCCATAGCGCAGAGCCCAAAGCCGCTCTAACGCGGCGCTCGCTCTCTGGGGGTGTGCAAGCGCTCTCGACGGCCCGCGCGAACGCGCCCCAATCCGGAACTTGACGCATCGCTTCGTCGCGCG
Source organism: Acidobacteriota bacterium (assembly GCA_004356105.1). GTDB lineage: Bacteria > Acidobacteriota > Vicinamibacteria > Marinacidobacterales > SMYC01 > SMYC01. The sequence goes on from SMYC01000157.1 coordinate 8,131, forward strand.
CCTCCGTCTCGCTAGAACCGCGCTTCCGGGCGTCCTCGAACGCGTCTTCCAGCTGATGCGCGATCTCCTCGACGACATCGGCGGGCGCCTCGAGCCGCGCTCGAACGATTTCAATCCAGCTCGGCATGACGGATCCCCGCAACCTTCTCGATCGCGTTCACGAAGGAGCGCCAACTCTTGCGCTGTATCAGAAGCATCTTCTTCCCCGCCGCCGTCAAGCTGTAGCACCGGCGGCGCCGACCTCCTTTTGGCTTCTCCCAGCTGCCCTTGATCCACTTCTGAGCTTCGAGCCGATAGAGGATGGGATAGAGCGAGGCCGCGTTGAGCTTGAGCACACCTTCCGAGCGGGACTCGATGAGCTTTCCCAGCTCGTAGCCGTGGCGTGATTGTTCTTCTAGGAGCGACAGGATCAGTATCTCGGTGCTCCCCTTCTTGAGCTCTCTCGATATCATGGCTTTACCATATATTGTTATACAACTATTGAGGCAGCATGCTAGTGGCGGTAAGCTATCTTAGGCACTTCCGGCGCTTCGGTCCTTGTGACGCGTGAAGCCGCACGCTAAGTTGAGAACGTGGGTCGGCAAAACCAGAAACCGTTGCGGAGCGTCCGTATCGTGCTGCTCATTTTCGTCGGGCTCGCCTGCACACCCTCCTCGTTTGCGCAGTCGAGCCGCGAGCAGGCCATGGAGCTCGCCAAAGAAGCTCTCGCGTTGGAAGAAAACTTGAGCGTAGACTCGCTTCAACTCCGTCGCCTGGAGCCTGCCGAATGGCCAGACGCCAGCCTGGGTTGTCCCGAAGCAGGGAAGACCTACGCCCAAGTCGCCACGTCCGGCTACCGGGCAGTGCTCTCGGCCGAGGGAACCGTCTTTCGCGTTCACGTCGGTGGTGGGAATGCCGTGGTCTGCGGCGAGGCTCTGAGAGCCGCAGGATTCACGCCCAGGTCGGGACCAACTTTTGCCAAAGGGCCAGAGCCTCCTATCCCCCAGCCGACCAAGCCGGCCCTGAAACGTCTGGTCGCGCAAGCGAGTCGAGATCTAGCGGAGCGGCTTAGAAGTTTACACAGTTCACCGTAGCTGCGGCTGGGCTGGCACACATTTCGGCGCCACACGCAGCACGGCGTTCAGGTTGTCGACGAGACTTTCCCCCCTTCTGCTCAAGGCAAGCCCGTCGACTTTGGTTGAGAGGGCTATCCCGTAGAAAAACGACCGGGATTTCGAGCAACCCAATCGGCTCAGATTGGTATTTTCAAGTTGACGCTACGCGGGCAAGCCAGCGCCCCCACGCGCGGTTAGGCAATGATCTGAGGGATCAACGTCCCGGCGACGTCGGTGAGACGCATATCGCGGCCGTTGAACCTGTAGGTGAGCTTCGTATGGTCCATCCCCAGCAGGTGCAGTATGGTCGCGTGAAAGTCATGCGCCGAGATCGGCTGCTCCTCGGCCTTGTAGCCAAATTCGTCGCTCGATCCGATGACTTGACC
>SMYC01000158.1 GCA_004356105.1 Acidobacteriota bacterium
GGGAGTACATCCGAAACCAAGAGGAGGAAGAAAAGCGTCAGGAACAGCTGAACCTCAGGGGGCTTTAGCCCCCTTCCGTACGGTGGAGGCCCCTTCGAGGGGCCTTCATCAAACCACCCGCTATGCGGGTGGTAGTTGATTCTGGAAGTGGTAGCTCTGCGCCCAGAGCGCGGGCGAAGACAATAGAAGTAGAAAAACGCTCGCCGTCCTCTCGAGCAATCTCCCCTCCGTCCCGCGTGACTGACCGAAACTATTCTACCTACGCGATGCGCGTAACGGCAACCCCGCTTCAAGCCACTTCGTCGGGGGGATGGACGACGCCGATATAAGGAAGCGTCCGGAAGCGGTCCCCCCAATCGAGCCCATAGCCGACGACCCACTTGTCAGGAATCGTGAATCCGAGATAGTCGATCGAGATCGGCACCTCGAGGCGATCCGGTTTTTGAAGAAGGCTGGCCGTTTTGAGCGATGCCGGCTCGCGCGCTTGGAGCGTACGTAGCAAGTATTGGAGCGTATAGCCGGTGTCGACGATGTCTTCTACCACGAGTACGTGCTTGCCTCGGAGAGGTGCTCGCACGTCGAGAACGAGGCGGACCGCGCCCGTCGCCGCGGTCGAGGGGCTCTCGTAGCTCGAGAGCGCGATGAAGTCGACGCGGCGCGGCACGGTGAGGACGCGCGAGAGGTCCGCCAGGAAGATGAAGGCCCCCCGCAGAACGCCGAGCATGTAGACGTCCTCGACGTCTTTATAGTCCTCGGAGATCTGAGCGCCGAGCGCTTGGACTCTTTTTTTGATCTCTTCCTCAGTGATGAGGACTTCGGGCTGCTCGGTCATCGGTTCCTCTCATCGCTGGTCTCGGCCTTGCGCGAAATTTTTCGTACAGACGGGTGTGGCGCGAGCTCAAGTCCACGGATTGGCCGCGAATGAAGACGTGGCGCACCTCTGTCGGCACGTCGAGCAAATCACCATCCGCGACGACGACATTCGCGACTTTCCCGACCTCGAGGCTTCCGTAATGCTCGCTCACACCGAGGATCTCGGCCGCGCCGAGCGTCATGGCGTGCCAGGCGGCCTCGCGAGAGAGCCCGAAGGCGACCGCGAGCCCTGCATGATAAGGAAGGTTGCGCGCATTGGTCGCGCCGCCGGATCGAAAGCAGAAGGGGACACCGGCCTTTTCGAGAAGGACAGCGGCTTTGAACACGGCGTCGTAGGGGTCTCCTGGTGCGGGTCGGCTCTCGAGGGGTCCGAGGATAATCGGGACGCCCGCCGACGCGATCTCGTCCACGACGCGCCATACGTCCCGCGTTCCCGCGAGGATCGTTTTCAAGCCGAGCTCTTTCGAAAAGGCGAGCGCGGCGCGGATACCCTCTGCGGTCTCCGCCCGGATCACGACCGGAAGTTCTCCGCGCACGACCGGCACGAGGGCGAGAAGCTCGTCCTTGTCGTCGTTGTCGAGGCGCGTTGTCTGTCCGCTCGCGAGGGCGCCGGCATAGGCTTGCGCTCGCCGCATGAAGCTCCAGAGCGTCTTGCGATCTTTGTCGATGCGCTCGCGCTCTTCCTCGTCGGGAGCGTCGAAGGCGGAATGTTCGGGAAAGCTCACCATCATGGCGAGCGGGCTCTTGGCGACGAGCTCGGGCGCGGTCCAGCCCGCGAGGTCGATGAGCGCCGCCTGGCCCGAAATCAATCCCCCCGTCGGTGCGCTGACCACCGTCGTCACGCCGTTCGCGCGGGTGACGGGAATCATCTCGGAATGAGGGTGGATGGCGACTGCCGCTTTCACGCTGCTATTCACGTCTTGGAGCTCCCGCTCGTCCCGCGTTGCGGAGACAGCGCCGATTTCGGCGAGGCCCACCGTCGTGCCCGCGTTGATGAGGCCCGGTGTGACCGTGAGTCCTTTGGCGTCGATCACCTTGACGCCAGGTGGAACTTCGACATCCGTCCCAATGGCGGCGATCTTGCCGTTCTGGATCAAAACGGTGCCGTTCTCAAGCACCGGCCCCGCCATCGTGAGCACTTTGCCGCCGACGATAGCGACGATGGCGTGTGACGAGGACAAGTCCGGCGCTTGCACGTCACCATATCCTGGCGGCAGCGGCGCGGATGCAGGCGCCTGCCATGTCGCGAAGCGTTCTCTTATCGAGGGGGACGTGTCGGCTTCGGTGGGCTCTGCATGAAGTGTTTCGAGCGCCACGGCCGTTGTTTCCACTTTGCTGCGATCGAAGTAAACCTGACCGTCAACGAGCGTATAGGCGACTTGGGCATCGGCGGAAAAAGGATGGGCGGTGTAAATCCCGAGATCGGCGTCCTTACCGATCTCGATCGAGCCGACGCGATGGTCGATGCGAAGATGCTTTGCCGGGTTGAGGGTAATCATCTTCAGCGCTTCTTCTTCGGACGCGCCCCCGTATTTCATCGCTTTTGCGGCCTGGATGTAGAGCCGATTGGTCATTTCTCCGACAGCGTCGGAGTTGATCGAGGCGGTGACCCCGCGGCTCGCCATGAGCGCGGCGTTATAGGGGATCGCGTCGAAAGCCTCCATCTTGTACCCCCAGCCATCGGAGAAGGTGGAGGCGCCGGCACCGTGAGCCGCGATCTCATCGGCGACTTTGTAGCCTTCGAGCACATGCTGCAACGAAGCGATGCGAAAGCCGAAATCTTCGGCGACGCGCAGAAGCATCAGAATCTCGTCGGAGCGGTAGCAATGCGCGTGGACGAGAATGCTCCCATCCAAAATGCCCGCCAAGGCCTCGAGCCGAAGGTCGCGCCGCGGCGGCATCGGGTCTTTGCCGCGCGCCCGGGCGGCTTCATAGTTCCGACGCTCGGCTTGGTATTCCTGTGCGCGGGTAAAGCTCGTTCGCAACGTGAGCTCGACACCCATCCGCGTTGCGGGATAGCGCCGGGTGACGCCGTCGGGACGCGTGCGGTTCGTCTGTTTGGGATTCTCGCCGAGCGCGAACTTCACACCCGCGGGAGCGCCCTCGAAAAAAAGGTCCGCTACATCCTTGCCCCAGCGAAGCTTGATGACGGCGTTCTGACCGCCGATGACGTTGGCGGAGCCGTGGAGGATGTTGACGGTCGTGACACCTCCCGCGAGGGCTCGAAACATAGAAGGGCTTCGATGGTCAATGACATCCGCGATACGGACCTCCGGGGTGACGGCGTGGGACGACTCATTGCCCCCGCCCGCGATCGCGATGTGGATGTGGGCGTCTACGATGCCTGGCATGACGAACATGCCGGTCGCGTCGATCTCCCGGGTGCCGGCTGGCACGGGGACACTTGCATCTGGTCCGACAGCTTCGATGCGGCCGTCGTTAATAAGGATAGTTCCTCGATAGATGGTGCCGTTGGTGACGGTCAGGAGCGTGGCGTGACGGATCGCGGTTGTGTGGGCTTCTGGCCACAGGGGGCCGGTAGGAGCCCGCCTTTGCCAGAGCTCGCGCAAATCGCGTTTGGCGTCATCGTCCTTAGTGTCGTCGTCATCGTCATTGTCATCGTCATCCTCATCCTCAGTGTCGTCCGCCTCCGCCTTTTTGCTGGATGAGCGTTCGGCTTCGTACAGACGGCCGTCGATCCAGGTGGCGGTGACGGCGCCGTCATCCGCGAACAGATCGCCCTCGACAGCTACGACATGCGCTGCTTTGCCGATCTCGAGCGTTCCCAGGTTCGCTTCGAGACCCAGAAATTGCGCCGGTGTCGTGGTCAACGCTTTGAGCGCGGCGGTCTCGGGCAGACCAGCACGGACGGAGCGGCGAAGGTTGGGAAGAAAGCTCTCGGGTTTCTCGAGCCCGTGCGTCGTGAACGCGAAGCGAACGCCGGCAGAGTGGAGCCTTCCTGGGTTCGCCTCGGCATCTTTCTTGTCTTCCGCGCCGGGACTGTCCATCAGGCCGCCGGTCGCGCGCGAGCCGAAGCCGACGGGGTCGCGCCGTGGGCGTTGGTCTAGTGAGACGAATACGGGGAGGCCACTCTCGGCGAGTACGTCTGCCACACGCCAGCCGTCGATGGCGCCACTCACCACGGCATCGAGGCTCAACTCATCGGCGAGCTGCAGCGAGCGCAAGATGGCGTTGTCGGACCACGCTGAGAACACGACCGATTGCTCGCTGCGGGCGGCCGGGCCGAGTGCCTCGAGGCTTTCGTCGAACTTGGGACGATCGATTGTGTCCGGTGCTTCATCGAAGCGCCGCCAGGACTCGCCGTACCAGAGCGCGTCGGAGAAGTGCTGCCTTATCGACGCGAGCACACCCATGAGCGTTCCGGGGTAATCGCCGCGCTCACGGGAAAACGGCTCGAAGGCGATGTGCTGAGACCAGCTCTCGCGGAGCAGGAGCTCGTCGATGCGTCCATCGCCGAGCGCCATCACCACGCTTTGACCTCTGAGGATGCCGTCCTTCGGAGCGATGGCAGCGACGGTAACACCGGCCGCGCGCAAAGCTTTGAGGGCCTTCGCGTCCTCCCTGTAGAGCGAGGAGGCGCGGGTCTCGGCGCGGAGTCCCGGCGTCGGCTCGCCACGCTCGCGACGATCGGAAGCCTCTTTCGCGGATTCTTTCGTGGCGTCGGGGATGCCGACGCTCGAATGCGCGTCGATGAAGCCAGGATAGAGGGTCCAGCCGCTCGCATCGATGACGATGGCATCGACGGGTGCGGTGACGTCTGCCCCGACGGCAGCGATGCGGCCATCGCGCATGACGAGCATTCCCGAGTCGATGACGGGGCCGGCCATCGTGACGATGCGCGCGTTTTGGAGTGCGTAGGCGGGCGGCGGCGACTTAGCCGCTTCCGCTAGGTGAGTCCATGAAAGCAGGACACATAGGCCAACGAGCCGGATGGACATGGAGAACCTCCCAAAAAAACGTCGTAGCGTACCACATGGAACCGGCCGGCCTCGTTATGACGACACTAGAGCCTATTTGCTCATAACTGGGCAGAAGTGTCGAAGATCTATGCTGTCCACATAACGTTCGTTTCAGCTGCGGGCTGGACTGGCGCGACGCGTGCGCAAGCACGCGGCGTGACAGGCCAGATCCGTCAGCTGCAAACTGATGTTATGCGGCGGCGCTTGCCTTGGCGCGCTCGTGCAGCGTTTCAGGCGCGATGTCGGCATCGTTCGGCCAAGCAACGGTACCGCCCTCAATAAAGAACCGGGCGAAATAGTCGGGGTCCTTCAACGGCTCGAAAACAGGGCCGCTGAGCCAATCTGCAAAGTCAACAGTTCCCTCCACGCCGTCGTTGAAAACGAGCCGGATCTTGAATTCGCCGCAATACTCAGCTCGGATCACTGCCGGAAGGACATCCATTCGCTTTCCTGAGTCCAGGGGGATGATTCGCTCCAGCGGTTCGCCAGCCCTGCCTCTACCCCAGTTTGCCTCCAACTCGGCACCGTGCGCAAGGCTCCACTCCTTGATGAGCCGTCGAGCCGTACGAGAACGGATGTTTCCGGCCAGAATCTCCCCGTCGAGCGTGAAAGTGGCCTGCTCACCTTGGTACTCGGCGTGAAAATGAATTACGCCGTACTCGCGGTAGAACATTCGAATCACGATCCCAAAGAACGTCGCGATCACGGGCATGTGCGAAAGCGTCCCCTTCTTAAGCCCGCATAACGTTGAATTGAGCGGCGGCACTTCGATGTCGTTGCCGGAGGCGACGTCCTTCCAAAGTAACTCATGCGTCCCCGAAGGCTCGGCGGTGCCGTCCGTTCGATCGCATAGTTATCGGGCAAACTCCAGCTGCAGTTAACTGAAGAAGTTTCACCGTGGAATAATTTCGCTGACTATTTCTTGACTTGATGTTTCAAGCCGAGCTTCTCGATGATCTCTTTTTGTTTCGTGGTGAACGAACCCGAGCCGTCGCGATGCTGCATGAGGAGTTCTTCGTTGTCCCACGTCGTCTTGGTAGTGTGAAAATAACGAACGTTGGACTGGTGTCCTGGCCGGTCCCAGGAACGGCCGGCGTCCTCGTACTCAAAGATGAGGCTGTTGGCGTAGTTGATGGTGTTGCCCCAATCGTCGAGGGCAACGACGGTGTGGGCTGGACTTCCATCGGCGTCCCGCTCCATCTTGACCTTCGAGTTTAAGATACCAGGGATGCTCAGCTCATAGGTGGTCCGATCCTGTGATTCGTGGAACGAGATCGGAACGACCTTGGTTCGTGGATTCGCTGCAGGTTTTCCGCACGGTCTATTGCTCCACATGAACCCTTTTATGTGGAGAAAGGCCTCGCGTTGCTCGGACCGACTGGACTGGTCAAAGTAGTACGTGACGTCGCTCGGCTGTTCTCCGCGGTACATGTCAACAACTTTGAGACACTCGCAAGCTGCATTTAGTGAGCCTCGATTTTGGTGGGGAGACTCGTGAGGTCGGCGCGATCGACGTCAACATCGGTCAAGATCTCGTTTCGTGAAGCAGAAAAAGGGGGTACCCCATGTACGGACGCCGCCGCGAGA
>SMYC01000159.1 GCA_004356105.1 Acidobacteriota bacterium
CCGGCATGGGCGAGCCGCGGGTGATCGTCAACGCCGACACTGTTGCTCGCTGGCATCGAGAGCGATTCCGGCGATACTGGGCGATGCTCTCGCGGCCCATGAGCTCGGCGAGGTCGACCGCGCCGAGAACGCCGTCCTTCTCATACCGCTTGAGTTCCGGGGCGAAGAAGGTCAAACTCCGCCGCCATGCTCCGCATTGTCATCTTTCTTTTCGTCGTCGGGGCGCACCAGCCCGGAGTTCCCGCACCGATCAATAATGACGAACGACAGCTGACGCTCGACTCAGCATGCTTTGGTCGCCCAAAGCGCTAGCATCACAGCGGAAGGAAGCACACTTGGTGTCGCCACTCCTCGGCCGTCGTCGCGGACCAGATGAGTACCAAGTCGTCGATGATGCGCCCCACCGGATCGCTCTGGTGCACCATGAGCAGCCCCGCCATTGGGAGAGCATCTTCGACTCTGGTAAAGGCTGGGGCGGGCATGGTGTTCACGTCGTGAGAGACGACGATGAGTTCTTCCCCGGCCGCATATTCCAGTATCTCGTGATCTGGACGTTTATCGAGGCCCACCTCCCGTACGCGAATCACTCGAATACTCGGCTCGCGGCGGAGAACGCCATCGACGATGTGCTCGTTGAGATCGTGATCGGCCAGGAACTCAGGCCGACTCATGATTCTCTGGAGACGTCCGCCTTCTGTAGGGCTCGTAGCCGATCAACAACGGGACTCTGTCGTTCAACGCTCTTGCCTCGCCAATGATCCCACACCTTCCCTTGTTGCCGGAGGTACTCCTTCACCTCTTCGGCATGCGAAAGGTAGTACGTGATCGCGCCGTAGACCTCTTCCAGGCTCAGAGCTGGATACTGCTGCTGAATGGTCTCCGCAGAGTGGCCCTCTTCGAAACCGGCGACAATCGAGTCAAGCATCACCCGGCTGTCGCCTACACGTTTGACGCCATGCTCGTCGGCTCGGACGTAATCGTTCGGCTCGCTCATGATACAGAGATGGTGCCACAAGGTAGGACGAGTTGCCAGCCCCGACGCGATCCTCGGGCAGGATTGGCATTCCGCGATCGGCACCGCGAGTCGCGCGAAGAACCCTCTTCTCGAATCGGAGGGTACTGTCAAGTTGACGCTGCGCGAGCAAGCCGGTGCCCTCGGAGGAGCTTCACTTCATCTTAGAGTAACGGGCGAGGGTGAGCAGTACCTCGCGTATCGTCGTCAGAATCTCGGGTGGCTCGCTTCCCTGAAGCTCGACACTCAAGCGTGGGTCGTCGCCATCGGGCCCTAGCCTGGCCCTCAACCCCCGAAGCTCCTTGGTTGCTTGCACGAGGCTCAACGGGTCGATGGACGCCTTGGCACCGAGGCGGAAGACGAGCCCGCCGCGCTCACGGTCGATGCCCGCGAGGCCGAGCTCAGCGGCGAGCACCTGGAGCCGCGAATATTCGAAAAACTGGAGCACTTTCTCCGGCAGAGGTCCGAAGCGGTCCCGTGTCTCCTCTTGAAGCTTTTCGATGTCCTCACGATCGCTCGCCGAGGAGGTGCGTTTGTAGATGGACATCCTCTGATTCGTGTCCGTTATGAAATCTTCGGGAAGTCTCAGCTCGATCCGAAGGTTCAAGCTCGTCCGACCAGAGCCGGTGCGCACGTCCTCGCCCGAGAGCTCGCGCACGGCCTCGTCGAGCAGGCGACAGTAGAGATCGAAACCCACCGCGTCGATGTGGCCGTGTTGCTGGCCGCCGAGTATGTTGCCCGCGCCTCGAAGCTCGAGGTCGAGCGCGGCAATCCGGAAGCCCGCGCCGAGCTCGCTGAACTCGCGGATCGCAGCAAGCCTGCGTCTCGCGAGCGGGGTCAGATGGGAGTCCTCGGGAACGAGGAGGTAGGCATAGGCGCGACGGTTGGAGCGGCCCACGCGGCCCCGTAGCTGGTAGAGCTGCGAGAGACCGAAACGGTCCGCCCGGTTGACCATCAACGTGTTCACGAGCGGGATATCGAGACCGTTCTCGATGATGGTCGTGCTCACGAGAATATCGAATTCGTGACGGATGAAGCGAAGCATCACGCTTTCGAGCTCCGACTCTTTCATCTGGCCGTGGCCGACGATGATGCGCGCTTCGGGCACGAGGCGGCTGAGATAGTTCGCCATCGAGTAAATCGAGCTCACACGGTTGTGAACATAGTAGACCTGGCCGCCGCGACCGAGCTCGTAGCGGATCGCTTCGGCGAGCACTTTGGCATCGAGGCGCGTAATATGAGTTTGGATAGCCATCCGGTCTTTGGGCGGCGTCTCGATCACCGAAAGGTCGCGGATGCCCGAGAGCGACATGTGAAGTGTCCGCGGGATCGGCGTCGCTGTCATCGTGAGGGAGTCCACGCCTTGACGCATCTTCTTGAGCTTCTCTTTGTGGGTGACACCGAAGCGCTGTTCCTCGTCAACGACGAGCAGTCCGAGGTCTCGGAACTGGACATCCTTCGAAAAGAGGCGATGGGTCCCGATCACGATATCGACTTTACCCGCCCCAAGATCTTTGACGATTTGTTTCTGCTCGCGCTTTGTTTTGAAGCGCGAGAGCATCTCGATGCGCACGGGAAAGGGCGCAAAGCGTTCGCGAAACGTGTTCTGATGCTGGAACGCGAGCACCGTGGTCGGGACGAGCACGGCGACTTGTTTGCCGTCGGTGATGGCTTTGAACGCGGCCCGCATCGCGACTTCGGTCTTTCCGTAGCCCACGTCGCCGCAGATGAGGCGGTCCATCGGCGACGGTCTCTCCATGTCGCGCTTCACGTCGTCGATCGCCTGGCGCTGATCCGGTGTTTCCTCGAACTCGAAGAGCGCTTCGAACTCGCTCATCCACGCGCTGTCGGGAGAAAAGCTGTGCCCCGGGGACGCGCGGCGCTCGGCGTAAAGCTTCAAGAGCTCCTGCGCCATGTCGCGCATGGACTTTTTGACCCGCTTTTGAACGCGCTCCCACCCGGTACCCCCGAGCCGGTCGAGCTTGGGGGTAGCGCTCTCAGCACTCGAGTACTTCTCGATATAGTCGAGGCGGTCGACGGGCACGTAGAGCTTGTCCCGCCCGACATATTCGACCACGACGAACTCGTTCGGAGCGCCTGGATCGAGCTGCTTCAGGCCCGCAAAAACTCCAATCCCGTGCTCGATATGCACGACATAGTCTCCGATTTTGAGGTCGCGGAAATCGGTGAGAAAGCGCCTCAGTTTGGCCGTTTTCCGTCGCGACGGCCGAGGGGGCTCCGCGAACAGATCGCTCGCCGTGAAGACGGTCAGCGAGAGTTCGGGCACCGAGAAGCTCTGTGAAAGATGGCCGCGCTCGAGGACGATACGCCCTTCCTCGTTGGCGTTGCCGTCCCGACTCGCTCGTCCCGCCGTCTGGCCGGCCTCCGACAATATCTCGATGCAGCGATCGGCCATCCCTTCGCTCGCAACAAAAAGGCGTAGGCGCTCACCCTTTTTGGCGCGGCGCTCGATCTCTCGAACGAGCTCCGGGACGCGACCACGGTGCGACGGAAGAATCGTTGTCGACAAGTGGCGCGTCTCCTCACCGAGAAGACCCAACTCTTGAAGAGCCATCGCCCGTTCGTCGAAGACGTCTCCGAGCGAGCGGAGGTCCATGAGCAAACGGGACGGTTCGGCGTAGCGCGAGACATCCTCTTCCGCGTCGCCGTAGCTAGCGAGCACACGCTCCCATTCGACCTCGGCGGCGCGCAGAACCTCGGCCGGCTCATCGACAATGAGAAGGCCCGTGTCGAGATAGTCGAAAAGGCTTGCTTGAAAATCGTCGAGCCGCGGAAGGACGGATCCCATCCCCCCCGAGCTGAGCAGGTCCATGACCTCGAGCGAGGCCACTTGCTCGAAGATCTCAGTCTGAGCGATGGGCCACTCGTTGGCCGGTTGGAGCTCGACCTCGGGAATCGTCTCGGTCGTCCGCTGCGTCTGAGGGTCGAAAGCGCGTATCTCCTCGAGATCATCACCGACGAACTCTAGCCGCACGGGTGCCAAACGGCCCGGAGGGAAGATGTCCAGGATGCCACCGCGGCGGGCGAAATCGCCCGGCGTCGTGACGGGGTCCTCGTGACGAAAGCCGAACGCGACGAGGTAGCGCTCGAGCTCGCCCGGGTCGAAGCTGTCGCCCGTAGCGAGCCGCCGAACGCCGCGCACGAGGAGCTCTGGCCGGACCGTACGGTACAAGAGGGCGGCTGCGGTGGCCACAACAACAACGTTCTCGTCCCGCGCGAGGGCCACGAGAGCCCGAACGCGCGCTGAGACGACATCGAGATGCGGCGACAGGCCGCGATAGGGGTCGAGCGCAAAGGCGGGAAATGGGAGCACGCTGCGCGCGACATCGAGCGCCCCGAAAAACGCCTCCAGGTCGGACACCGCGGGCGTGAGGCGTTTCTCGTCTGGGACGACCACGAGCGCCGGACCCTCGCGGCTCTTTATGAGCTCGGCCTGCACCAGCGACCGCGCGGGCCCCATCACTCCGGAGATGCGTGCCGGGGGGGCGATCGCGCCGAGCGAAAGCTCGGAAACGAGCCGCGCGAAAGAAGTACTCACGCCTTCCTGCCAAGACGGCGGACGATACGCTCGATCAAATCAGTGGTCGAGAATCCGGGAGCGAAAGGCAGCGAGAGCACCCGCCCGCCTGCGGCTTCGACGGTCTCACGACCAACGATTTTGTCCGGAGCCCAATCGCCGCCCTTGACGAGGACGTCAGGTACGATCGCCTCGATGATGACCGCGGGCGTTTCCTCGTCGAAAGGCACGACGTAGTCGACGGTGGCGAGCGCCGCCAAGACTTCCATGCGCTCGTCGAGTGGTGCGAGCGGTCGCGCTTCGCCTTTAAGCTTCGCGACGGTCGCGTCGGCATTGACCGCCACCACGAGACGATCGCCGCACGCGCGCGCCTCGCTCAAATAGCGCACGTGACCCGGATGGAGGATGTCGAAACAGCCATTGGTAAAAACGAGGGTCTGGCCGCCGGCGCGCAATCTCTCTCGCTCAGCGAGCATCTCGGCTCGTCCGAGGATCTTCCCGACACTCATGACGTCGATTTCGGCGGCTTCAGGACGATATTGGACGAGAACTCCCATCTGTGCGCCGGACGATAGATGCCCACATCCTTGATCTTCGACTGCACCCGAAACTGATGGAGAGCTCGGTGGTAGTCGAAAGGATAGCCGTCGCGCTGATGGGCGGCGACGTCGAGAAAATACGTCCCTTCGATGAGTCGAAGGTTCGGGATAACGAAGCGCACTTCGCCTTCGCCGGAAAACTTCACCGGGGTGAACTGCTCGAGATGGGTGTTCGTTCCGTAGCAGCACATCCCGTCCGCGTTGAAGATCGCGACACCAAAGACGAAATCATGGATCGTCCCCGTGCTCTTGACTTTCAGCCGGACGGTCACCGGGTCGCCGGTCGTGAAGACGTGCCTGGCCGTCCCGTCCGCGCCATGGAGCGTCACCTCCTGAACCTCGACTTCTCGCGATCCCCAGCGGCCTTTCTTGCGCGCGAAAGCCGATGTCGGCTCGATTTCGCTCTCCCGCTCGTCATGCTCGGCCGCGGATTTGGGAGATTCAAACTCGGTGACGGCTTTCTCTTCCTCCGCGACGAGAGCGTTTTCTTCGTGGTGGGTGACTCGAGCGAGATAAGCATCGACCACTTTCTTCGGGTCACCACGCAGTTGCACGCGCGAATGGTCAATCCAAAGCGCCTCGTCCGCCATCTTCTCGACCAAGCCGAGGCTGTGGGTGACGAGAATGATGGTCTTCCCGCGACGGCGAAACTCGGCGATCTTATCGAGGCATTTATGGACGAAGGCCTCGTCACCCACGGCGAGGACTTCATCGATGAGCAAAACATCGGGGTCGACGTGGATGGCGACCGCAAAACCGAGCCGCATATACATGCCCGACGAATATGTCTTGACGGGCGCGTCGATGAACTCCTCGAGCTCGGCGAAGTCCACGATGTCGTCGAAGCGATCGCGGATCTCTTTTTTCGTCAGGCCGAGCATGATGCCGTTGATGAATATGTTCTCGCGCCCGGTGATCTCGGGGTGAAAACCAGCCCCGAGCTCGATGAGCGCCGAGATACGGCCCTTGACGGCCACCGTGCCCGCGCTCGGTTTAGCGATGCCCGCGATACATTTGAGCAGCGTGCTCTTCCCCGAGCCGTTTCTTCCGATGATGGCAAACGTCGTTCCTTCGCGGACGTTGAAGGTGATGTCGTTCAGCGCTTCGAAGCGCTCGTCGGGTCGAAGCTCGGCGAGCAAGTTTCCGCCGAGAAGCGCGCTCTTGAGCGTACGAAATTGCTTCCGGTGGCTGTAGCGCTGGTAGATTTTGGTCACGTCCGAAACTTGAATCGCTATCCCCATTACACTTCTTCCGCGAAAGTCTCCCGCAGGCGGTCGAAGAAATAGTAGCCCACGAGGAAGGTGACCAAGGATGCCGGAATCATTATCAAGAGCCACGGCCAGTGGCCCATCTCCCCGGTGAATAGGATCTGCTGGTAGCCGACGAGGATGTGGGTCATCGGGTTGTAGTTGAGATAGCGCTGAATCGAGGGCGCGATCGTCAGATAGGAATAGATCACGGGGCTCGCGAAGAACCAGAGCATCATCAAGTTTCCAATGATGTTCTGGACGTCACGGAAATGGACCGCGAGTGCCGACACGAAAAAGCAGATCCCCAGAGTCAGAAAGAGCTGCAAGACGACGATCGCAGGAAAATAGACAAGGGTCGTCTGGACCTTCCCGTAATAGATGAGAAAGGCAAAGAGGATCGGGAGCCCGAGGAAGAAGTGCACGAGGTTGCTGAGAACGACGACGATCGGCAGCACTTCGGCGGGAAACAGGATCTTCTTGATGAGGTTGCCGCTCGAGATCAAGATGGCCGAGGACTCCATAACCGAAGAACTGAACCACGTCCACGGAAGAATCCCCGTGAACAAGAAGAGGGCGTAGGGAGACATCCCCATCGAGCCTCGGGTGGGCATGATGTAGCTGAAAACGAACCAGTAAATTGCGAGCTGAAGGAGCGGGTTGATGAACGACCACAAAAATCCGAGCACCGAGCCCCGATAGCGTGCTTTCAGCTCCCGCTCGACGAGGCTCTGGATGAGCACACGATAGCGGAAGAGCGTTAAGAGATTCTTGAACAAAGGACTTCGAGAGCTCTGTGATCGACGAGAGGGTAGTTTACCACCCTATGGGATGCCCTTCATTCTGGGTGTCGAGCCAGGCCTTCAAAGGCGCAAAAAAGTCGAGGATGGCGGTCGCGTCCATCTCCGACTCTCCCGTCATGGCCTCGAGCGCTTCCGGCCACGGCCGGGACAAGCCCATTTCGAGCATCGCGTTCAGGCGCGCGCCGGCTTCCTCGTTGCCGTAAATCGTGCAACGATTCAGTGGGCCTTCGTAGCCCGCGACCTCGCAGAGCGCGCGGTGGAACTGGAACTGCAGGATACGGGCAATGAAGTAGCGTGAATAAGGAACGCTCGCCGGCACGTGATATTTGGCGCCGGGATCGAAATCCGCCTCGCTCCGCGCCACGGGAGCGGCGACGCCTTGATATTTCTCGCGCAGCTCCCACCACGCCTGGTTGTAACGCTCGGGCGGCACTTCTCCGGAAAAGACTTGCCAGCGCCATTGATCGACGAGCAGCCCAAAAGGTAAGAAGGCGACTTTGTCGAGCGCCATCGCAAGGAGCAGGCCGATATCCTTCGACATGTCCGGCTCTTCATCGATGAGCCCGAGCTCTTTCAAGTAAGCGGGCGTGATCGAGAGAGCCAGCGTGTCGCCGATGGCCTCGTGAAAGCCGTCATTGGCGCTGTTGCGGTAGAGGGGAGACAGGTCTTTATAGGCGCGCTGGTAGAAATTGTGCCCGAGCTCGTCGTGAAGTCCTCGGCATTAATATTGATACACATCTTGATGCGAAGGTCTTCGGCATCATCGAGATTCCAGGCGCTCGCGTGGCACACGACGTCGCGGTCTCGCGGCTGCACGAAGAGCGAGCGCGTCCAAAATGTCTCGGGCAGAGGCTCGAAGCCGAGCGAGAGAAAGAACCGCTCGCCGTAGCGCACCATCTCGAGCTCGTCGAGTCTTTTTTCGACCAGCCGTTTGGTGAGGTCGTATCCCGGGTCCGCGTCAGGGGGCGCCACGAGGTCATAGACATTGCTCCATGACTGAGCCCACATGTTCCCGAGCAAATGCGCGGGGATGTGACCGTTCTCGGGAACGAGCTCGGCGCCGTAAGTCTCGCGCAGGCGCGTGCGCACATAAGCGTGAAGCGAGACATAGAGCGGTCGCACTTGCTCCCACAAGCGGTCGAGCTCCGCCGCGAAAGCGTCCGCCGGCATATCGTATTTCGAGCGCCACATCGTGCCTAGGTCGTCGAAGCCGAGGTCACGTGCTCCTTTGTTTCCGAGCTCGGCATAACGGATGAACTCCTCGCGCATCGGCGCGGAGACCGTGCGCCACCCTCGCCAAACTTCGAGGAGATGATTCGCGTCGCGGCTCTCTGCGATCATGGCGCTCATCTTCTGAAGGTCCCAGCACTCGTCCTGGTCGGGGCAGTACTTGCCGGCGCCGTAGGTGCTCTCCATCGACGTCTCGATGCGCGCCAGCTCGGCCGTCTCTTCCGGGTTCGACGGTGCGGGGACGGTCAAAGCGAGGCGGAGCAGAAGCAGCTTTCGGCTCAAATCCTCGGAGAGCTCGACGCCTTGGAACCGCACCGCTTCCTGGGCGAGCTGTACCGCGAGGGCGGTGGCTTTCTCGCTCGCCTTCGACGCCAAGATCTGAGTGTCCTCCGTGATGTAGGTCGACTGCACCCAGCTCGCCCGCGCCGAGTCCTCCCAAACAGCGAGGAGCTCCTTTTCGGCACGCTTGATAAACGCGGCCGCTTCGGCCTCGCTAGTGGTCGGCTGAGCGAGGACAGGCGTCGCAGCCAACGCAACGACGATCAACACCAAGCAGCGAACCATTCCTACCTCCAGAACGCCTAGTCTAACAAACAGTCGATGACCATCAATGACACGATTGGACCCGGCTCAGGCGGACGAGGAGTATTCAAGGATGTACGCGCACATGCTTCTCGCCGTTCTCGCGACAACACAGCTTCCCGGAGCCTACACACATCCTCTCATCGAAGGCGGACGCGTCACTTTCCTCGTCGAGGCGCGGAACGGAGTGACGCCCATGCTCTTGGGCGACTTCAACGGGTGGGGTCGTCCGGGTAAAGGCCTTTGGAAATTGCAGGTTCTGGCTTTCAGTCAGGCGCTCCACCGCGCCCGTGCCGTCGGACGCTCTCCAGTACAGATTGGATGTTCCGTCACGGTCAGGGGAAGATGTGATTGGGGATTGAGTCGAGGAGGTGGACCGGGGGCACTGTTGGCCACCTTGTAAGCCTGCGTGGAATACCTGTATCCTGCGTCTGGTGGACAATGGGCGGAAACGTACTGGCTGCCGAAAATAGGCCGGACCGAGCTCAAACATGGACAACTTGAAGAACTTCTATATCGATGGCGCCTGGGTTTCCCCGCAGTCGGACCAGGTGTTTCCGGTGATGAATCCAGCCACCGAACAACAGGTTGGTGAGATCATCCTTGGCAACACTGAAGATGTGAATCGGGCTGTTGCGGCTGCCAAGAAAGCGTTTGTGACCTTCTCGCGCACAACGCAAGCAGAGCGTCTGCTACTGCTCGAGCTGCTGCTGAAAGCCACGCAAGGCAGACTCGAAGATCTGGCACACGCCATGAGCACAGAGATGGGTGCTCCAATAACCATGGCGCGCGAAGCTCAGGCGGACGCAGCCGTGGGGCACCTGAGCGGATACATCGAAGCGTTGACAACGCTGGAAGAGCGTACCACGCTCGCTAATGGCGATACTCAGCTACGCGAACCGATTGGAGTTTGCGGACTCATCACACCCTGGAACTGGCCAGTCAATCAGATTGCGCTCAAGGTCGTTCCGGCATTGGCAACCGGCTGTACCTGCATTCTAAAGCCGTCAGAGCACACCCCGATATCGGCCGCTATCTATGCCGAGATCATTCATGAGGCAGGCTATCCGGCAGGCGTTTTCAACTTGATTCACGGCGACGGCCCGACCGTGGGTGCCGCCTTGTCGCGTCATCGCGATATTCAGATGATCTCCTTCACTGGATCGACCCGGGCCGGCACCGCTGTGACGAAAGATGCCGCGGAAACCGTCAAACGAGTAACCCTTGAGTTGGGTGGCAAGTCCCCGAACCTGGTGTTCGCTGATTGCGATCTGGAAGCCCGAGTGACGGCCTCGGTACAAGAGTGTTTCTTTAATACCGGTCAGTCTTGCGACGCACCGACCCGATTGCTGGTCGAGCGATCCTGTTATGACGAGGTGCTGGAGATTGCATGCAGAGCGGCCCTTGCTCAGGAAGTTGGCGATCCATCTGCCGATGGCGATCATCTCGGGCCGCTCTTTGACAAGATCCAGTTCGATCGAGTCCAGGCGCTGATTCAGATCGGGATCGACGAAGGCGCACGCCTGTTGGTTGGCGGCACGGGTAAACCCGAAGGGTTCGAAACAGGTTGGTATACGAAGCCAACCGTTTTCGCAGATGTGTGCAATTCCATGCGCATCGCGCAGGAAGAGATCTTTGGCCCGGTCTTGGTGATCATTCCTTTTGAGGACGAATCTGAAGCGATCGCGATCGCCAACGATACGCCTTATGGCTTGGCAGCCTATCTGCAAACCGGTGACCCGGTGCGCGCTGAAAGAGTCGCCGCGCTGCTACTCGCGGGTGCCGTCCATATCAATGGTGGCGGATTCAACTACGGCTCACCATTCGGTGGCTACAAGCAGTCGGGCAACGGGCGAGAGGGCGGCGAGAAGGGTCTGGAAGACTACCAGGAGATCAAGACGCTGCACTTTGGCTAAGGCGACGGTGCTTGACTCGGCTTGTGTTGCTACGCGGCCTCTCTAATACGCGGCTGCGCCGAATTCGCAGCTATATACCCGGCAACAAGAAGAAGAAAATAGGATGAAGTCACATTCAAGAGTCGTAATCGTTGGCGGCGGAATGATGGGTGTTGGGTTGTTGTACCATCTGGCCTTAGAGGGATGGGACGAATGCATTCTGCTTGAAAAGGGTGAGTTGGCTTCCGGATCCACCTGGCATGCTGCAGGGCAGTGCCCCAGTTTTATTGGCAACTACAGCCTGGCGCAGATACATCACTACAGCAATTCGCTCTATCCAAAACTTGAAGAGATGACTGGCCAGGCTACGGGCTGGCATGGATGTGGTGGGATTCGGTTCGCTACAACCAAAGAAGAGTTGGATTGGTTCCGCTATGTGGAGAGCATCTCTCGCAATGTTGGATTCAGGATGCAGATAGTCAGCCCGGAGGAGTGTCTGAAAATAAATCCCTTTGTTGACGTGGCAGGCGTCATTGCCGGCGCCTGGACATTGGATGACGGGCATGTTGATCCTTCGGGCTGCTGCAATGCCTTGGCCATTGGCGCACGTAAACTGGGAGCAGACATAATTCGTGGCAATCGTGTGACCGATATTCAGTTGCGCCCAAGTGGAGAATGGGAAGTCGTTACAGAGCAAGGAAACATTATTTGTGAGCAAGTCGTCAACGCAGGGGGATGTTATGCAGACAGGATCGGTGCCTGGGTTGGTATCGACGTCCCGTACGTCAATTTAAGACACCAATATGTTGTTACTGAGCCCATAGATGAATTCCTGAACAGGGAGGAGGAGATGCCTGTGACACGGGATCCATTTTGCTCAGCCTATTACCGGCAGGAACAGAAATCTGGTCTGATCGGGTTGTACGAAACCGGTTCACGAGAGGCCTGGCCTGACAAAGAAGGACAGGATTGGAACGCCGAGAACGAGTTGTTTCACGAGGAACTGGAACCGATCATGCCCTGGTTGGAACGTGTGAGGGCTCGAGTGCCGATCTTTGCAGATGCAGGATTGGCAAAAGTCATCAACGGAGCAATCTCGCACACACCCGATGATAACCCGTTAGTTGGCCCGGCAGCAGGAGTTCGAAATTTCTGGCTCTGTTGCGGCTCCAGTCTTGGGATCGCTCAAGGTGCTGGTTGTGGAAAATATCTAGCTCAATGGATGGTCCACGGAGAATCTGAAATCAACATGGCTAGTATAGATCCACGTCGTTTTGGCTCTTACGCTGACAAAGCGTACAACCTAGCCAGAGGACATGAATCCTATGCGAAGATGTTCGTTCTGCAACTGCCCGGAGAAGAACGCCCTGCTGGTCGACCTGCCCGTACAACACCAATGTATGAAAAACTAAAGGCGAAAGGAGCCGTGTATACCGAAGCATTTGGTTGGGAGCGGCCCAAATGGTTCTCTCTGGACGGGCGTGAAGAGAAGTGTGGATTTCGGCACAGCAACGTTTTTGAAGTTGTCGCCGCAGAGTGCAAAGCAGTCAGAGAACGAGTCGCTGTGCTGGAGTTATCCAGCTTTGCGAAGTACGAAGTAAGAGGAGCAGATGCAGAGAAGTTTCTCAACAGGGTGTGTGCCAATAGAATGCCCCTCCGTGATGGCCGTATTGTTCTGGCGCATCTCTTAACAGAGCATGGCCGAATCGAGAACGAATTCACGATTACCCGACTGGCTGACGATCATTTCTATCTGCTCTCTGCAGCAGTATCCGAGCTTCGGGATTTCGATCTACTGAACAAACGGATTCTCGAGACAGAGAATGTTACAGTCACAAACATCAGTGACGACTGGGGTGTTCTGGTGCTGGCCGGCCCGCGATCCAGGGAAGTGCTTGCAAAAGTTACTCATGCTGATTTGCGGAATGAACAGTTTCGATGGCTTACTGCCCAGGCTATTGAGGTGGCAGGAATCGAACTGCGAGCGCTCAGGCTCAATTATGTTGGTGAATTGGGTTGGGAGTTACATGTGCCCATGAATCAACTTGAGCCGCTCTATGATGCGATTTGGTCCGCCGGGGAATCGTTTGGTATCGCCGATTTCGGTGTCTACGCTGTGAACAGTTTGCGCATGGAAAAGGCTTATCGTGCCTATGGATCTGAATTGACCACTGAGATCACAATGATCGATGCCGATATGGAACGTTTCGTAAAATTTGAAAAGGAACATTTCGCGGGCAAGGAAGCCTTGCTCAAACGCAAAGCAGAGGGAAGTGATTTTCAATTGATCTATGCCCAGGTAGCTTCAAGCGACTCTGATATTCGAGGCGGCGAACCTGTGCTTGACGGCGAGTCAGTGATTGGAGTGACGACTTCGGGGGCGTATGGCCATACAGTGGGAAAACAACTGATATTCGCTTATGTGAAGCCTGTAAATGGCGCGCCAAATTCGACCTTCGATATCGAAATCCTCGGAAAACGCTACCATGCTGAAGTTCTGTCCGAACCCATTTTTGATCCGAAGAACGAACGGCTAAGATCTTGAGTCCTGGGAGAATTAGCATCGATAATGATCTCTACCTCTTTCCAGGATTACGGAGAGAGCGAGCTCCGAGGCTCTCGAAACGGGATGGCTCGACGGTAGAGCGCGATCCGCGCTCTGATCTCGTCCGCCAGCCGTGACTCTCCTGGCCGGGCCAGCTCAGCCGCTTGTTCGGCCGTGGTAACGGCCCGCTCGAAATCGCCCCTCGAAGCATACGCGGCAGCCAACGTATCCAGAACAACCGGCTGGCGATGACCGGTCAGCTCGGCGGCACGTTGGGCGAGCCTCACGGCCTCCTGCGGCCTCCGCAGCTCGGCATCGGGATGTGTGGCCAGGATCCAGGCAATCTCGGCCATCGGCTCGGTCCAGACGGGCCTTTGCTCGAGAGCGGCGCGGAAATGCGCTAGAGGCTCGTCGCGCCCGCCCGTCATGCGAAGCGCCATGCCGAGATTGTTATGCGCTTGCGCAAGCTCCGGGTCCGCTTCGAGAGCACGACGAAAATGGAGGATGGCTTCATCGACGCGCCCCTGCGATCCCAAGAGGCTCCCCAGATTGTTGTGCGCGGTTGCGAGCTCGGGATCGATGGTCAAGGCCTGGCGATAGGCGTAAGCGGCCTCTTCGATCCTACCTTGCCGCTTGAGCGTCACGCCCAGCTCGTCGTGAGCGAGCGCGAGCTTCGGGTCGCTCTGCAGTGCGGCTTGGAGCTCCGCGACAGCGTCCTCCGTCTGCCCCTGCTCCCTCAAGGCTACGCCTAGCCAGACCCGCACCTCGGCCCGCTCAGGCTCTATCCGGAGCGCCTCTCGAAAGCGCTCGATAGCCTCGTCCAGCTTCCCTTGCTTTACCCGCACCACTCCTAGCTCGGCGATGGATTTGACGCGCCCCGGCTCCACGGTCGCGACTTCCACCAGAAGCGCTGCCGCCTCATCGAGATGCCCCTGATCGGCGAGGACCTCTGCGAGGCTGGCTTTTGCTTCTATGAAGTCGGGTTTGATCTCGATGGCTCTACGGAAGTGGAGGACAGCCTCGTCCGGCTCGCCGAGCAGCTCGAGCGCTCCGGCCAGCCCGAAATGGGCGTCCCCGTTCTCCGAATCCAGCTCGATGGCTCGAGAGTAAGCATCCTTGGCCGAGCTCGGCTCGTCCTGTGCCAGGGCGATTCTAGCCATTTGAAGGTGCCCGAAGACATAGTGCGGCCTCTCGCGCAGCATCCGTTCACAAAGGGACCGGGCCTCGTCGTAATCCCCTTGACGAACGAGCTCGGTCAATCGTTGATCCGTCTCGTAGAACTCGATCAAGTCTTTGGGATCTTCCTTGTCCTCATCGAAACGAAGCTCTGCTGTCGTGGGCCTCCGGGCAAGATAGCCGAGAGCCTCCAGACGTCGCAGCGAGGCGTCGTCGAGCTCGATCTGACTCTCTCGTTCCCTACGGTTGTGAGACTCCAGAATCTCGGACAGGCGTGTTCTCATTGCATTGGCGAGCTCCGCCTCTTGCTCGACGACGTTGTTCAGCTCCTTGGGATCCTTCTCCAAGTCGTACAGCTCCGGCCGCGTCGTTTGGATGTATTTCCACCTCTGGGTCACGAGTCCAAAGAGCGCATTCGCGCCGTAATACCGCGTCGGGGCCAAGCTCTCTGCATAGAAGTGTCTGGCTCTCGTTGGAGCGGCGGGCTCTCCCATGAGCCAGGCCGACAGGTCTTCGCCCTGAACGTGGGGCGGTGGGTCAATGTCGATGAGGCCAGCAATCGTCGGCACGATGTCAATCAGGCCCACCATCGACTCCACTTCCCTGCGCTCGGTGCGACCCGGCACTTTGAAGATGAGAGGCACGCGGAGTGCGCTTTGGTAGATGAAGTAGCTGTGGGTGACTTCACCATGCTCGCCAAGCATTTCGCCGTGATCGCCTGTGATGATGACCAAGGTTGTATCGGCGAGTCCTAAATCTTCCAGTTTCTCCATAACTTGGCCGATGCAGTGATCAACAAAGGCGACCTCACCAGCATAGAGATCGTCGGCGAATCGCGAAGCGAATGGCTCGGGCGGGTCGTAGTCGGCGTGTACGTCGTAGTAATGGAGAAGCAAAAAGAAGCGGTGGTCGCGGTTCTCTTCGAGCCACTCTATCCCCAGGCGTGTGGTTTCGTCCCCTTTCCGTTCGCTCAAGTCGAGGATCTTGTGCTCCTCCTCGAACTGATCGTTGTAAGTGTCGAAGCCCTGGCTCAAGTTGAACTTCGAGTCCAGAACGAAGCTGCTGACGATGGCCCCGGTCGCAAAGCCCCGCTCTTTGAGCATCTCCGCGAGGGTGACGTTCGAGTCGAGCAGACGGTAATTAAGATTATCGTGAACGGCGTGGAACGGGGGTATGGTCCCCGTCAGCATCGAGCTGTGAGCGGGCAGGGTGATGGGAATGGGTGAAACGACGTTCTTGAAAAGGACGCCTTCTTCCGCGATAGCGTCAATATTTGGGCTGGTTTCACGAGAAAAGCCGTAACTGCTCAGGTAGTCTGCCCTCAGCGTATCGATACTAATGAGCAAAACGTTCCGAATCTCGGGCTGAGGGGGACCGCACGAGAACAGAAGTGCTGCGGCGATGATTAGTGCTGCAAGCAATCGGACGAGGCTATGCATCAACGAAGTTCTCGCGTCACACTCTACTTCCCACGGACGTCTCCGACAACGGGGCGCAAGGGCCGCAGATTTCTGAAGTCACGCTATTGCATATGAACAGTTGGCGCAATCACGACGACTCCAGGCGTCTCCGCGTGCTCAATTTTGAAGTGTGACGGCCGAGCCCGGTCCGCTGCGGCGCAGACGATACAGGGGACTAGGCGTTGGCTCCGTCGCGCGCTTCGACTACAATCGCCGCTCTAATCGAGCATGGGGGTAGGTAAATGGGACCTCGTTTGGTGAAAAAGCAACCTGGAACAGAGGACTACCAGCTTGGGCGTCTAGAAAAGTCGGCTTTCCACAGCAGTTCCCGCTTAGAGAATCGGAGTGACTATGTCTAGGAGTAAAGATCGTGAGCTGGGGATGCAGCGGGATATCACCCGGCGCGACTTCGTCAATGGCGTGGCGGTTGCCGTCGGAGGGTCGCTCATAGCACCTGGCTGGCTCTCGGCGCGCGAGGGCACCCCCCAAGCGTCCGACCAGCAGGATAACTATCCGCCAGCCCGGACAGGAATGCGCGGAAGTCACGCCGGTTCCTTCGAAGTCGCCCATGCGCTCCGAGATGGGAACACATGGACCGATGTCGCCGACACGGGTGAGCACTACGACCTCGTGGTGGTCGGAGCGGGGCTGAGCGGACTCTCGGCAGCCTATTTCTTCTTGACCTCGGCTGGCCGCGGCGCACGCGTGCTGGTCCTCGACAACCATGATGACTTCGGCGGCCACGCCAAGCGGAACGAGTTGACCTACCAAGGCCGCACGCTGATGCTGAACGGGGGCACGTCGTACCTCGAATCCGTGCGCCAATACAGCACGGTTGCGAGGACCCTCCTCGCTGCGATCGGCATCGACGTGGAAGCTGCGCTTGCCACCAGCAATGCGGGCTTAGGGCTCTACCGATCGATGGGCCTCGGTCACGCCACGTTCTTCGCGAAAGAGGTGTTCGGCGAGGATCGGCTCGTGAAGGGACGAGGAGGCGAAGAGGGATCCGGGTGGGCCGATTGGCTTGCGAGGACCCCGCTCTCTCCGGACGCACGGAGGGACATAGCAAGGCTCTACGATGACGATGAGAACCCGGACTATATGCCCGGATTGTCGGATGTGGACAAGAAGGAGCGCCTGGCACGGATCAGTTATCGGGACTTCCTCCGCGATTTCGCCAAAGTTCATCCTCATGTGATCGAGTTCTTCAACGACGGCCCGAAGGACAGTTTCTGCGTGGGCGTCGACGGCTATCCTTCTCTCTACGGATGGGCGCAGGGCTATCCCGGCTTCCAGGGGATGAACCTCGAGCCTCTACCCCCGGTCGGCCCTCTCAGTCACATCGGAGGTGGACAACACGGTCGCGAGAGCGAGTGGAACCCCGGACCGGACCTATACTTTCCCGACGGGAACGCGACGGTCGCTCGGCTCTTGGTTCGGGCCATGATTCCCGATGCTCTTCCGGGGAGCTCGCTCGAGGACTCGATGCTGGCCCGCCTCGCGTACGACCGGATCGACCGCAAGGGCGCAGACGCCCGCATTCGTCTCAACAGCACCGTCGTCTCTGTCCGTCACCTGGGCGATCCCGACGCGGCCCGTGAGGTCGAGATCTCTTATGTGCGCGGAGGCAAAGCCGAGAAGGTACGGGCGGATCACTGTGTGATGGCGTGCTACAACGGGGTTATCCCGCACCTCGTCCCCGAGATGTCGGACGAACAGAAGGCGGCGCTCATGTATGGCGTCAAGATGCCCATCGTCTACTCGAACGTCCTCATCCGTCAATGGACGGCCTTCAAGAACCTGGGCATCTGGGAAGCGACCACTCCGGGGATGTACCACTTCGGCGTCCACCTGGGCCGGGCGGTGCAGTTTGGTGACTACACACCCTCGAAAACACCGGATGAGCCGATGATTCTTAACATGACCAGGGTCCCTTGCGCTCCTGGACGCCCGAAAAAGGAACAGCATCGCATCGGGCAAGCCGATCTATTGGCCGCGACTTTCGAAACCTTTGAGCGGAACATCCGGGACCAACTCGGTCGCATTCTGGAGGGTGGGGGTTTCGACCCGTCGCGCGACATCGCCGCTATCACCGTCAATCGCTGGCCGCACGGCTATGCTTATAGCTACGACACCTTGAACGATCCGATCGAGTGGGCGCTGTTCGACCCCGACGATCGGCCGTGCGTGATCGGGAGACGGCGATTCGGTCGGATTTCCATCGCCAACTCCGATGCAGCGGCCTCGACGCACACCGATTCGGCCATCGACGAGGCGCATCGCGCGGCCCGGGAGCAGCTAATCGTTCGAAGCCGGGCCCGCCACAGGAAGAAGCCGGCATGAAGCCCGTCTCGGGTTTCCGGATGTAACTGCTTCTACAGGCCGTGCTAGCAGGAAGCGCGCCGGTACCGACGGCCCAGCCACCTCGTGAACGTGACTGCAAGACTTTCAGAGCCTCATCACCGAAGCTGGCGCGCTTCCCTGTAATCACCTTTACATGTCAGGCCTCTACTGGCGTTTCACGGCAAGCCTAGAATTCGAAGCGAAGGGCGAACATGGCCGAGCGTGGGAAGATCGTTTCCGTCTGTTGCAAGAAATCGTCCCCCGCCGAGGAGCTATTGTTCCGCAATTCGATGGCGGCGGTCGAATTGAACAAGTTGAAGATATCGAACGAGACACGCAGGCGCCTGTTTTCGCCGAACACAATGTCTTTGTCGAACCGGAGCGAAAGAATGTTCGTCGCGTCGAGCTCGTAGGTACCCCGAGGCGAGGCCAGGACTTGCCTTATGCCCTGATCGAGAGGCACGTTGATCACCCGGCCGAAGGGCTGGCCGCTCTGCAACGTGTATCGGGCACCTAACACAACGTCGTACGGAAAGTTGATCGCGGAGGTGACATTGAACGAATGAGTGGCGTCCGAAGGCATTCTCCCGTAGGCGTTCGTCAAGTCGTTCGGGTCCGCTCCGAAGCCGCCCGCGCCCTGGCCCCGGAAACTCTGGGAGCTGACACCGATACCGCCGCCCGCGTAGGAGAATCCTCGTTGCCATTGATAGGCGCCGTTCAAAGTCCAGTTTCTGGAGAAACGTTTATTGGCCTGGATAACGACGGACTTGTAACTCTGGTCGAAGTCGTCCCGGTTCGTACTCATATAGAGACTCTCCGACGAATCAGACACACGATTGAAAACGGTCAGAGTCTGGGTCACGCCCTCAAACAGGTCTTCGAAGGGCATCTCTTCGTACACGCCCGTCACGTCTCTCGCACGGATGAAGTTCGCCTCCTCCTTGATGATGAACGAGACGTCGAGCCGCAGATCGGGGATGAGCTCGCGCTCGAGGCCAATGTAGAACTGATCCGTATACTGATTCTTGAGATTCGGATCCGTGGCCAGGTTGAAATTCGGGTCCCACGTCCAGAACGGGATGTCGTAAGTACCCGTCTCTCCGTTCCACGCACGGGCGTCTATACCCGCATTGCTCGTCGCTTGCTGTTTGAACCAGTCGGTAGAAATCTTGCCGTAGTAACGCCCATAGGAGGCCTTGGCCACCGTTTTGCCGACACTATCGAGGCCCACGGTGATACCGACACGAGGCGAGACGTTGTGGAAAGTGATGAGAGAACTACTTGTGCCCGCGAAGTCCTCACCACCGATCGTGACGTCCGGAATGCCCGCAGACATGTGCTCGTAGCGGACACCCAGGTTCAGCGTCACGCGGTCATTGACGGTCCAGTTGTCGTTGACGAAGAACGAGTTGGTGTCGACGTTGCCGAGATAGGCGGCTGGCGCGCGGTACATCGCGTAGTAATTGTTGCCGACGTAGTCGTAGTAGTTGTAGTCGCCGGTGTAGTCGTAGTAGAAGACCCCGGAGTTGTACTCCATGGTCGTTTTATCCAGGGAACGCAGAAACTGGGCACCGAATTTGAAATCGTGCGAGCCCACGAAGTCGTCCGCATAGTGGGTCAACGCAGCCGCGACCTGCGTTTTGTTCTGATGGGATTTCCACAGACCGCGGTAGTTGGCCGAGCTCAAGCCCGTGCCCCAATCGAAACGTCCAGGCGTCTCGAGGTCGTGGAACATCGGTCCCCAGTCGTCACGGATATAGATGCCGCCTCCCGAAACTTCGAGCAAGGTGGAGTCGTTGAACACGTGGGTATAGCGAAGAGCGATGACCGGATTGATCCCAATCTCTCTTGGGCGCGTTCCGATGGGCTGGGTCCGCGACGGGGACGTAGGCCAGTCGAATTGGTTATCGTCGAAGGTGAAAGCGAGCCTGTCTTTGTCAGACAGCTGCGCGTTGACCTTGAAGAAATATTTGTTCGCGCTCCGGGCGACGACGTCGTCGGTCAACTCCACGCCGACCGGCACGTCGCGTTCGTCGGAACGCTGAAACTGACCGATCGCCCATAGTTTGTCCTTGATAATCGGCCCCCCGAGCATGAAGTTGAAATTACGGCGGTAGTCCACGGCCGCCGGGAACTCCTCGTCCGGTGTGTTATTGCCTTGCATCCAATCGCTCACTAAATACGTGCTCACGCTACCCCGCAGCTCGTTGCTCCCCGACTTGGTGACGATGTTGATCATGGCGCCCTGAAAGCCCGAGTACTCCGCCGACACCCCGATGCCGAGGACCTGGAGCTCTTCGATGATGTCGTAGTTGGGATAGTCCCAAGCACCCCCCTCGTCGACCGACGAGATGTCGACGCCGTCCATTTGAAACGCATTCTGTTCGACGTTGGAACCGTAGACGCTGAAGGTCGAGAGATTGCTCTCGTGATCAGCCTTGACGCCCGGGACCGACGTGAGAATGTCGAAATAGGAGTTCCGTGTCGTGGGTATGTTCTCCACGAGCTCTCGCTGAAAGTTGGTGCCGTACTGCGCCCGCACGGTGTCGATGACGGGAGCTTCCGCCGTGACGGTCACCGTTTCCGCGGTGCCGGCGAGTCCGAGGGTCATATCCAGTTGAGCGTTCCGGCCGAGCTCGACCCGGACGTTCTCCCGCTTGACCGTGCCGAACCCCGAGAGCTCGAAGGTCAAGGTATAGATACCCACCGGGAATCCCTCGAACCGATAGAGTCCTTGGCTGTTCGTAACATCGACGGCCGGGGTGCCGACACGCGCGGGGCTCTCTGCCGAGACCGCGACGCCCACTAGCACCGCGCCCGTGTCGTCTCTGACGATGCCGCGGATTCCGCCGGATGTCTGTTGTGCAGCAGCGACACCGGCCAAAGCCAGTATCACTATCAGCATCAGCATCAGCGCCACACAAAGGGAGAAGCGAGTTTGCGACATGCGAGCCTCCTCATAGAGTTTCTGTGAATTTTGGGTTTCGTCGGGGCAGAGGGTTTGACGACGTTTTCGCAATCCCGCCACAGGACCGCCTCTCGAAACGTCGCGCACGAGTCTTTTCATGATGCGTTGCCTTGTCTAAACGCACTGAAGTTTACCCTCTCTCCCCAAGTGTATAGCAATTCCGCGGAAGCGTCTCAGGGATGTTGGCACAGAGGGCGGCAACATATTGAGCCCTAACGCAGGAGGGAAAAGGACTAAGGGACATTCAGGCGCGAAATTGGACTCCTTCGACGTACACGGGACTTCAAGTGTCCAAAGTATTGGAATCAACGCTGCCTCGAGAGCACGCACTACGCGTTCCAGCGGACATCTGAAAGCCGGGAGCGTAGTCGCGCGTCGCTACCTGGGCTCGAACTGCGTCGACGATCTTCGATCTCGCGTGTCCCGCGTTGCTGGACAGACGCACCATAGCCCTGAAGTCGCGTCCAGGATCCGGGGCCCGTCATGGGTCGTGTAGTACATACCCTCAGCCGCCACCAGCATGCGCGGGTGCGCTTTGAATCGCCGGTTCGCCGTGAACGGCATCCAGTAGGCTTCCAGATCGAGGTCGATCTGTTGCTGCTGTGCTAAGCCGCTCGTCTCGGTTGGCGTCACGCTGCGCCTACTCAGTTCACGCTTACCTTAACATGCTCAATATACTGAGCGCATAAAAGAATAGGGTTTTCCAAGCTGTTGTATATGAACGGTTTGCATTATCGCGATGACTCCACGAGTCTCCGTGTGCTCAATTTTAGGTGTGACGGTCGTTCCCGGTCTTGCAGGGCCCGGACGTTGGCTCTACGATGGAGGGAAAGATTCGAGCACTAGTGCTCGAGCACTAGCGTTGGTTCCGTCACGCGCTTCGACTACAATCGGCGCTCTGGTCGAGCCTGGGGATAGGTACATCCGATGATCCGATGCGGCATTCGAGCGACGACACTCGTGCTCTTTTGCGTGTCCGCCACTTCGGCCCTCGAAGACATCCGATTTGTGGACACGACGGTACTGGCTGGGCTCGACCTCGTCACGGAGTTCGGCAGCCTCGATAAGAAATACATCATCGAGTACACGGGCACGGGTGCGGGCTTCTCCGATTACGACGGCGACGGCGATCTCGACATCTATCTCGTAAACGGCCAGCCACTCGAGCGCGCGGAAGGGGACCAGCCAGCGCGGAATCGACTCTACCGGAACGACGGTCGCGCACGCTTTACCGACGTCACGGCTCTCGCCGGCGTCGGGGATACGGGGTGGGGTGCGGGGTGTGTCTTTGGCGACATCGACAACGACGGCGATCCCGATCTCTTCGTCACGAATTACGGCCCGAATGTTCTCTTCTTGAATAATGGCGACGGTACCTTCACCGACATTTCGGCCGAGGCCGGCCTTGACGATGCCCGTTGGGGAGAGAGCGCGGGTTTCGGCGATCTTGACGGCGACGGCTTCCTCGATCTCTACGTGACGAACCACGCCGTCTTTCAAAAAGAGGCGCCGCCCACCTTTCCCTGCTTTTGGAAAGGCATCCAAATCCCGTGCGGC
Source organism: Acidobacteriota bacterium (assembly GCA_004356105.1). GTDB lineage: Bacteria > Acidobacteriota > Vicinamibacteria > Marinacidobacterales > SMYC01 > SMYC01. The sequence continues at coordinate 22,956 of SMYC01000159.1, forward strand.
CCTCTCGCGCATGTACCGGAGGGAGACATCCTCTATCGCAACCGTGGCGACGTCACGTTCGAAGACCGCTCCTCTGCGACCGGCGTCGCCGAGCGGCGCGGCTACGGCTTCGGCGTCGTCATGGATTACTTGAACGATGACGACCGGCTCGACATTTATGTCGCCAACGATCTGACGGGAAATTTCGTTCTCATGAACCGAGGGCATTTCGCCTTCGACGACGAGAGCGCTCTCTCGGGCGCCGCCTATGTCGAGGGCGGCCGCGAGCAAGCCGGGATGGGCGTCGATTCGGGGGACTTCGACGGCGACGGGCGCGCCGACATCTACGTGACCAATTTCTCCGATGACTACAACACGCTCTACCACAACGACGGCGACGGGCTCTTCCGTGACGTAACGTTCGAAGTACGGCTCGGTCCCGCGACCTTCCGAAATTTGGGCTGGGGAACGTTCTTCTTCGACTTCGACAATGACGGCGATCAGGATCTCTTCGTGGCGAACGGACATATCTATCCTCAAGCCGATCGCATAGACAGCGGCACCTCCTATTCCCAGTCCAACCAGCTATTCGAGAATGTCGACGGCAAGACGTTCGAGGATGTTTCGCGTGCGGTAGGCCTCGGCGAGAAACGCCTGGGGCGGGGGGCCGCCTACGGGGACGTCGACGATGACGGCGACCTCGACATCCTTGTCGCGAATCTGCACACGAAGGCCTCTCTCCTCCGAAACGACGGAGGCGATGCTGGGCATTGGGTGAAGCTTCAGCTCGTCGGGGTGCGGTCGAACCGGGATGGCATCGGCGTCCGTGTCGAGCTCGAGGCGGGGAAAAGACTCCAGCACCGAACGCTCAAGGCCAGCGGGAGCTACCTCGCGAGCCACGATCGGCGCCTCCATTTCGGGCTCGGGAATGAGCGAGTCGTGCGGGAAGTGAAGGTGCGGTGGCCGTCAGGGGTAATCGATCGGCTTGCCGAGCTTCCGGCCGGTCATCTTTATGTCGTGGTCGAGGGGCGGGGCGTATCGGGCGCGTCGCGGGTCGGGAGCGAGTTGGATTAGAATAGCGACTTCGAAAAGGAAGGGATTTCGAGTCACCGCATGACGACGAATATGGAGTTAGACAAGGTCGAGGAGCAGCAGCCCACAGAGCTCGAGTTCAATGTCGGCGGGCGTCTACGCCGAATTCGGGAGACGTACGGCATGTCCCAGCGAGCCTTGGCCAAGCGGACGGGGGTGGCCAACGGGCTCATCTCCATGATCGAGCTCGGCCGGACGAGCCCGTCGGTGGCGACATTGAAGAAGATCCTGGACGGGGTCCCGCTGACGCTCGCGGAGTTTTTCTCGACGGATCCGGCCCCCCACGACGAACAGATCGTGTATCGAGCCGACGAGCTCTCCGAGATAGGGAACGACGCCATCTCCTACCGTCAAGTCGGGAGCAATTTGCACGATCGTACGTTACAGATGCTTCACGAAAAGTTGCAGCCGGGCGCCGATACCGGTGTCGATCTTTACCGTCACGATGCCGAAGAAGGAGGGGTCGTCATCCACGGGCAACTCGAGCTCACCGTCGATGGGCAAAGCTTCGTCCTCGGCCCCGGCGACGCGTACTATTTCAACAGCCGAATCCCGCATCGCTTCCGCAACATCGGAGACGATGTCTGCGAAATCGTGAGTGCCTGCACACCACCGAGCTTCTGAGGCTCAATGCATAACCCGAGGGGCCGGCTTGGAAATGACGAACAGCCCATGACGACTCGACCCCACTATGCGTTGGTGGCTTCCGTCCTTCTGACGCTCGCCATCACCGGTCACGCCGTTTTCGCGAACCAAAAGGACTGGTCGCCGGGACCGTCTTCTTGGCACGAGGACTTGTCCCCGGTAACCGCCGCCGACTGGAGCTACGGCCGCGCGGAGCGGCTGCTTGACCGCGCGGGCTTCAGCGGCACACCCGAGGAGATCCAGAAGCTTGCAGACATGACACCCGAGCAGGCGGTTCGCTCCCTGGTGGACGACAACAGCATCTCGAACGACCACCTGCAACCATTCGTGCATTCGGGTTTCTGGGATGAGACGTTGATGCATTTCCCGCCGAGCCGGCCGGCCGCAACCGACCTGGCGCTCGAGCATGGCGAGAGCATGGGCGTCCGGGTCAAACCGGACCACGTCAACCGCCACATGCAGCCGGTTTCCGATCGCTTCTTCTACTGGCTGCGCGCCACCCAGCTGGAAACTCGCCGCGTTGGCTACTGGTGGGCCGAGCGGATGCTCGATACCCACCGACCGCTAGAAGAGAAGATGGCGCTGTTCTGGCACGGGCACTTCGCCACTGCCCAGAACAAGGTCCGCGACTACCGCAAGATGCTCCGGCAGATCGATATGTTCGAGCGTCACGCAACGGGCAACTTCGGCGACCTGCTGGTCGCGGTCGCGAAGGATCCAGCGATGCTGTACTACCTGGATGCCGGGTTGAACGTGAAGGGGGCCGCCAACGAGAACTTCGCCCGCGAGGTGATGGAGCTGTTCTCGATGGGCGTGGGCAGCTACACGGAGCAGGACGTCCGCGAGGCCGCGCGCGCCTTCACCGGTTGGAACTTCGAGAACCTTGACTTCGTCGTCAACACCGCCCAGCACGATGACGGCAGAAAGACTGTCCTTGGGCGCACCGGGAACTTCGACGGCGTGGACGTGCTCCGCATCATTCTCGAGCAGCCGGTCACGGCCGAGTACATCGCTACCAAGATTTACCGCTTCTTCGTGCGCGAGGATCTGTCGCCGGCGTTGACGGCGCGGCTCGGCGCTGTACTGTGGGACAACGACTACGAGCTTCGGCCGCTTCTGACAACCATCTTCCTGTCCCGCGACTTCTACAGTAAGGCCACCTACGGTGCCCACATCAAAGGGCCCGTCGAGCACGTGATCACGATGCTGAAGCAGCTCGGCGCCGAGGACGTGCCCGGCGTGCCGGACTTCAACAGCACCACGATCGCGCTGGGCCAGCACCTGCTGAACCCGCCGTCGGTCGCAGGGTGGGCCCAGGGCCGGTCGTGGATAACACCTGCCCTGCTGCAGGAGCGCGGCAACGTCGCCTTCGACTACCTGTTTCCCAACGTCATCGCCTTCCGGGATCCGAATTTCCTCTCCCGCCGCGGGGACGGGATCGTGGGCGAGCGCCTGCGCCGCGGCCTGGACTTCAGCCAAGCGATTGCCCTCGAGGTCGACGTCGAGGAAGACAAGATGCTGGCGTTCGACATGGTAGCCAGAGAGCGGGACGAGCTGTTCAACACGCGCGTCTCGGGCTACTTCGCATGGGCTCAGGCCATGCGCAAGCTGATACCCACGCCGCGTGGCGCGGCACGGATCAATTTGACACAGATCGTCCTCGACTCCGACTCGAGGACCACCAGCGAGGCGGTGGATGCCTTGCTGGAGCGGTTCCTTCGAGTACCGGTGTCGGACGAAACACGCGGGGCGCTCGTGGCGCTTCTAGAGGCCGAGCTCGGAACCACGGACCTTGCGCGCGCGCAGACCTACATGGAAGATCCGCTGCGCATGGTGACCCACCTCATCATGAGCACACCGGAATATCAGATCGATTGAGGTGCATGACCCCATGACAATGTCCAACCGAAGCAGGAAGCTGTGCGACATGAGTGGCGTCTCCCGTCGCAGGGCGCTCGAGATCGGCGCCCGTGGCATCGGCCTTGGCCTGCTCGGTGGACTCGGCCCCCTGCCGCCGCTCTTCGGGGCAACGTCTCGAGCGCTCGCCCCCACCGAGGGCAAGATCCTCGTGGTGTTCGAATGGTTTGGCGGCTATGACGGCCTGAGCACCTTTGTCCCCTACGGTGACGACGCGCTCTATCGGCACCGTCCAACCATCGGCGTCCGCGAGGCTGACGTGATCAAGGTCGATGATCACTTCGGCTTTCAGAAGTCGATGGTGGGCATGCACCGCCTTTGGGATGAGGGCAACCTGGCCGTGATCCACGGTGTCGGGTATGACCAGCCGTCCTTCTCCCACTTCGCCTCCAGCTCGTACTGGCACACCGGCGCCCCCAACAGCGGTGAAGCGTACGGGTGGTATGGCCGTACCGCCGACGCGCTGGACCCAACGGCGTCTCCCAATTACCTGGTCAACATCGCCGGAGCGCAGTCGCTGGCCGTCAAGGCGCGCGACCACGTTCCCGTCGTCTTCGACGATCCGGACGCGTTTCGTCGAGACATGTTTCACCCCGAGCGCACGGCCATCGAGAAGCTGGACAGGGGGCAGGTGGCCCAGAGCAATGTCCACAAGTTCCTGCTGGAGGTCAGCCAGAGCGCCCGCGACGCATCGGCCCTCGTCCGCCAGGCGTGGGAGACTTACAACGAAACGCGCAACACCGACCTGCGGCTTATGGACCTCGACAAAGTCGTCGCCTTGATCGAGAACAACTTCCCGGCCCGGCTCTACTACGTGCGTCTCCGAAACAGCTTGTTCGACACGCACGTCAACCAGGAGAGCCCGCACAATCGGCAGGTGCAGTATTGTTCCGACGCGGTCTGGGGGTTCTTCGAGGAGATGAAGCGCCTCGGCAAACAGGAAGAGGTGGCCATTCTCGTTCACAGCGAGTTCGGTCGACGCGTGCCGGAGAACACGGGACTCGGCACGGACCATGGCACGGCCAACGTGTCCTTCGTGCTCGGCGGCGGGGTCACCGGCGGTCAGTACGGCACGCCGCCCAGCCTGACCGAGCTCGTGCTTGGGGACAACCTTCAGTACACCACCGACTTCCGGCGCGTCTACGCCACCCTCATCGAGGAGTTCCTGGGCTACTCGAGCTCGGAGACCGTGCTCGGGCGCAAGTTTCAGACGCTCGGCATGTTCACGTAACAACCGGAATATCAATCGACTAGGGCGTACGACCATGACCAACTGAAGCAAGAAGCTGTGCGACATGAGTGGCGTGTTCCCGTCGCTGAGCGCTCGAGATTGGCGCGCGGGGCATTCAAAGGTCGACGGGAGTTCTAGATCTAGAAGTCCATATCGATCGACAGCAACGTGTCTTCTAGCTCGGCCGGCTCGCCCTTGGGACTCTCGTCCGCACGGGTTTCTTTTTCAAGGACCCCGTAAAGAAAAGACCTCGTGCCCCGACCATACCCATCAACGTCCACAACGAGGTCGAGGCGACGGGCGGGTCGAGACAGATTGGGCTCTATCTCCGGAGGGATGGGGACCGGGATCGCGTAAACCTCAGCGAGGGAAAGTTTTCCCTGGCTGGAAGTAAGAACGGCGGTCAATCCGTTGCAGACTTCTTCAACCTTCTCGAAGAGCGCTACCGGCAGCTGACCTTCTGCGTCACCTTCCTCCGCCATAAGGACAGGCCTGCGTGAAAGGGAGGCACCTAAACGCACAGCCATGTCGAAGTCGAGGGCACAGATCGCTCCTATAGGCTCTTGGCGACCTTCATACAATGCCACGACACCGCCAGGATGCGGCAAGACCACGGCGCCTATCTTCGTCGCGGCAACAGGCCTGCCCAATCGCATCGTCAGAAATTCAGCGACGGCCTCAGCTTTGGGCAAGCCTTCGTCACTCGCCATAGCTAACACTCACTCGAGCTCAAACCTCGTTGCGGCCCAACCTTCACCGATGTTGTGCCGCCATTCACCTGGCACCAGACACCACCACCACGACACCACCTCCACAACGGCCGAGCCGAATGACGCTGCCGCACGATGCTCTCCACGTCAATGGCACGTGCAGTTCGAAGCCCGGCCTAGAGCGTTCAGAAAAACACAGCTTTTGCGATCGTCCTAAGATTCGGCGCCGGGAACGAGAGCTTTAGGTGTCCCCACTGGCAATCGTGTGCGCGAGCCTGGAAATTTGGGCGGATTGGGAACCAATCCCCGCAAGTTGGTGAGCCGCGACGGAATCGAACCGTCAACCTACGGATTAAGAGTCCGTTGCTCTACCAATTGAGCTAGCGGCCCACGAGGTGGGATGCTTCACTGGTACGCCTGAGAGGATTCGAACCTCCGACCTTCTGCTCCGGAGGCAGACGCTCTATCCAGCTGAGCTACAGGCGCATGCCAGCATCCGAAGACGCTGTCCCCGGAAGAATGTAAGAATACTCTGACAGGGTGTTTCAGGCAAACGCGAACGCGATCAGTGCCGAGCCTCTTCGAGCTCTAGTGTATCGCGCTCCACTTCGGCAGGTTTCGGCTGACCCCGGGACTCGAGGGTGTGCTCGAGGATGCCGTCGAGGAGCCATTCGGCGTCACCTTTCAGCAGGCCTTGGGCGAGGCGATAGCCCATTGCGTCATTGTTCTGGCTTACGCCTCGGAAGGCGGCATCGATGCGAAGGCGGGATTCGGCGCAAAAGTGCTCCACGAGAGTTTTCACTTCACGGGCATCGGTACCTTGGTCGATGAGCGCTTGGGCGCGGCTTGTCGAGGCCGCCTGGGCGAAGAGCTCCGTGGCGATGTCGACGAATCGCGCGAGGAGTAATTGCTCGCGCTCTAGCTTGGTTCCGTGTTTCAACATCGCATGGAACATTTTTCGCGCAAGCTTCTTGCTCGTGCGGGCTGCGTAGCGCACATGCCTTTTCAAGGCAGGGTCCATTCCCGGCGTTTTTGGAAATGCCGGGAGCCATTGTTTCGGGTACCACCGCATGTAAAACCAGCCGGCGCGCAGCGCGGCGGAGAGGCGTTTTGCGAACGGGAGCCGAGTGTCCATTACATCGCCGGCCACGCGTAGATGCGGGTCCATCGCTTCACGGGCGATGAACAAGTGCATGATCTCTGTCGAGCCTTCGAAGATGCGGTTGATGCGCGCATCGCGCATCGCGCGCTCGATGGCATAGGGTTTCTCGCCTCGAGCTTCGAGGGATTGGGCGGTCTCGTAGCCGCGGCCTCCAAGGGTCTGCATCGCTTCGTCGACGTTGGTCCACGCGGCTTCGGTTCCGTACAGCTTCGCCATCGCTGCTTCCACGCGGATATCCGTTTGCTTGCGATCGACGAGCGCGGAAGTGAGGTAGGTCATCGACTCCATCGCGAAGGTCGTCGATGCCATGCGCGCGATCTTGTCCGCGATGGCGGCGTGTTTTCCAATCGGAGCGCCCCATTGCTCGCGCTCGTTCGCGAAGTCCCTTGCATATTGGTAGGCACGCTTGCTCAGGCCGATGCACATCGCGGGTAGGGTGATGCGTCCCGTGTTGAGCGTGGTGAGCGCGACGCGAAGGCCGGCGCCTTCGCCTCCGATGATGTTCTCGGCGGGGACTTTCACGTTGTCGAAGCGGATGACAGCGTTAAAGAGCGCCTTCAGGCCCATGAAACGGCAGCGGTGGATTACTTTCACACCGGGTGTGTCAGTGTCGACCACGAAAGCGGTGATTTGGTTGCGCTTTTTGCCGTCGATCTCTTTCGGCGGGGTCTTGGCCATAACCACGAGCAGCTTCGCGCGGCTGCCGTTCGTGCACCAGAGCTTCTCGCCATTGAGAATGAAGTGCTTGCCGTCCTTGGTGGGCTCCGCATGGGTCTCCATACGCGAGGGATCCGATCCGACGCCGTTCTCCGTGAGTGCGAAAGCCGAGATCTCGCCCCCGGCAACACGTGGGAGGAAGCGGCTCTTTTGTTCTTCGGTTCCGAACAAGAGCAGAGGTTGCGGCACCCCGATCGATTGATGCGCGGACAGAAGTGCCCCGATGCTCCCGCAATAGCTTCCGACCATGACAGCGGCGCGCGTGTAGATTTGTTGGCTCAGGCCGAGGCCTCCGTACTCCCGCGGGATCTTGATCCCGAATGCGCCGAGCGCCGCGAGACCTTCGACGACGCTGTCCGGGATCTCGCCATCGCGATCGATCTGATCGGGATCGGCGTGCTCTTTCAAGAACACTTCGAGCCTCGTCAGGAACTCACGGCCTCGAGCGTCACGGTTTCTCGCCAGTTCGGAACAAGGGTAGATGAGGTCCATGTGGAGCTCGCCCATGAAGATCGCGCCCGCGAAGGTGGGATAGCCATGGAAGCTTTCCCGCGACGATTCAGTGAGCTCGAGAGCGGCTTTTTTTCCTTCGGACATGCCTGTGGTGTCGATAGAGCTCATCGGAGTTCTCCTGTTGCTTGGGGCATCACGTGACGGGTAACCATCTCCAATATTTCGGCGCGGCTAACATCGAGATCGATGGCCTCTTCATCGAAGACCCACTGGAGCATCACGCCGTCGATCGCGGCCTGGACGACGGAAGCTGTTGTGCGCACCGGAATTTGACGCAGCTCCCCGCGCTCGCGGCCCGCGTCGAGGATATGCGCGAGGTAGTGGCGCGCGGGCTCGTGGGCTTCGGCGTTGAAGCTACTGTGGCCCCCCGAGCTTCCGCGCCGCCCCCAAAGATCCACGAGCGCGACATAGTTATCCCGATGGGTCTTCATGAACTCGAAGTTGGCCTCGATATAAGCGCGCAGCTTACCGAGCGCGCTGTCGTGGCGGCTGACGCGCTCTTTGATGAACTCAGCCGGTTGGCGGAGAAGCGAGCGCAGAATCTCATCGACGAGCGCCTCCTTGCCCGCGAAGTGGTACGAGATGACGCCTTTGCTGATGCCCGCTTTGCGGGCAATCTCCGCTAGCGAAGCCTGGGAGAAGCCTTGGCTAGCGATGGTCTGGATTCCCGTTTCCACGATTTGCCGGCGGCGGGCCTCTTCAATGAAGGTAGGCTTTTTTTGGCCGGCGGGCTCAAGATCTGACCGCATAGTCAAATTTTAGCCCATAAGGCCAGTCCGGACAAATGGGTCGGCAGATGATTGTAAGGCTATTTTGCTATTCGGCCTTTGAATTCATCCATAGAAGCGCTGATACCCAATAATTGCACGACAATATCAAACCATGACACTGGGAGGAGGCGAAGAAGGGGAATGCTGTAAACAAGGGGAGGCATCCATAAACGCGCTTGGTTGCGTTCGACCGCGTGAAGAACCTTCTCCGCGACACGCTCTTCGTTCAAAATGGGTAAAAGAAACGAAAAGCGGGTTTTCGCGCCCTCGAACATCCCGGTATCAATGTAGTAGGGGCAGACCACGGTGGTCCGAACGCCGGAAGCTTTCCTGTCGAGCTCGACGCGAAGCGACTCGTCGAAGCCGATGGCGGCCCACTTCGTCGCGCAATAATCCGTGAGACCCGGAACGCCGAGGAGGCCCGCTGACGAGGCGATCGTGACCACATGTCCACGCTCGCGCTCCATCATGCCTGGCAAGAACGCTCTCGTCATCCAGAACAAAGACAGCGCGTTCACGTCGAAGCTCTTCTGGATCTGCTCGTCCGAGATATCGAGGAGCGCGTGGCCGCTGACGACGCCAGCGTTATTGATGAGGACGTCCACCGGCTCTTCCGCAGCCGCGGCCGCGTAAACCGCCTCGCGGTCGGAGACGTCGCAGATAGCAGCGGTGGCTTTCCCTCCGAGTGCTTCTACTTCGGACTTCACCGACTGTAGACCCTCACCGTTCAAGTCCCAAAGAGCGAGCGCGCCGCCGCGCCGCGCAACGCCCAAAGCCATGCGCCTGCCAATGCCGCTCGCCGCACCTGTGATCAAAACGCGCGCACCCTGAAGCTCTGTCATGGTGAGGGGATTCTATCCTCTATACTCGCAAGGTGCCGATCCGAACGAAGCGCGTCTACGAAGCCGCGAGCGCCGAGGATGGGAAGCGGTTTCTTGTTGACCGCCTGTGGCCGCGCGGTGTCGCGAAGGATCGGGTCCAGATCGAGGCGTGGCTTCCCGAGCTCTATCCGAGCCACGCACTCAGACGCTGCTTCGCGCACGATCCGCGAGGTGGGCAGAGTTCAAGAAGCGATACAGCGCGGAGCTCGCCGACAAGAGCGAGCTTTGGGCGCCGATCCTCGCCGCGTCCAAGAGCGACACCGTGACGCTCGTCTATAGCGCACGCGACGAAGCACACAACCGGGCGGTCGTGTTTGCCGAGTACCTTCGGCGAAAAGGGCCAAAGACCCGCCGTAAGTGATTCGGGGTGAATAACCTACGGGTCAAATTTTTTGAAACTATTTGCCCTCCCGCCGGTATGTCGGGATATGAGAGGGCTAGCCCGAATGGAAATCGAAGCGGTGCCGGAGCTCCCGGAACAGTGGCTCGTAGCGCACCGAGAGGGCGATAGCGACGCCTTCGGGAAACTCGTCCAGCGTTACCGGCGCCCGGTCTTCGGCTACTTGGTTCGTTGCAGCGTTCCCGAATCGGATCGGGACGACTTGTTCCAAGACATCTTCATCAAGATCCATCAACGAGCGGATCAGTACGACGAGGCACGGCCGCTTCATCCTTGGTTGTTCACGGTTGTGGCTAATACGGTGCGCTCTTATTTCAGTAAGAAGAAGCTGCGAAGCTTCTTCGTTTGGGAGCCCGCGCCCGAGGACGTGAAAGATCCGGCACCCGATAGCGAAGCACGGGCTTCCACCAAGGAGACGGCCGCATGGCTCGAGCGCGCGATCGAAGCGCTCCCCATGCCCCAGCGAGAAGTCCTTGTTCTTGCCACGATCGAGAGGCTGCCGCTGAAAGATATTGCGTCGATTCTCGCCATGCCCGTGAACACGGTAAAGACCCACGTGAGGCGGGCACGCCTCCGTCTCGTGGAAAGCTACGAACGACGCACGAGGTTGAATCATGACGGATAAATGTACCGAAGTACGAGACGTCCTCGCTCTGGAAGGAAAAGTGCCGCCTGCACAGAACGACGCCAGTCTTCGAGAACATCTCGAGGGTTGCGTCGAGTGTGCGTCGTTTCTGAGAAGCCTCTCTGCGGTAGAGGCCGAGCTCGGCGCGCTACCAGCAGCGGATGTCGAGGATGACGTCGTCGCCACGCTTCTCTCACGCGAAGAGCTGAAAGGTCGCACGCATGCGCGCGGGTCGCGTCACTGGGCAATGGGGCTGGCCGCCGCGGCCGTGATAGGGTTCGTCGCCGTTCGCGTCTCGGTTCACGACCAACCGGAGGAGGTGTTTTTGGCTGATTTGAAACAACCTCGCCGCGAGGCCGAGATGGCAGGGCTGCGCAACCTGCCTCAAGAGAGCCGCGCGGGGGACAGTATCGACCTCGAAACAGAGAACGGGAGGTTTCGTGAGTTGGATTCTCTCGACTCTCTGGCCGACAAAGACGTGGCGCTAAAGTTCGAGGACGCACCTAAGAAGCAGGACGCTCAGAGCGTTTCTCCTCCGGGGCCCGCATCTCGAGCGGCGGCGCCTCAGGAAGGCAAAGAGACCGTCAGGGGCTTGGATGAGCGGAAGGGCGGTTTCGATATGCCAGTGCCCCCGGCAGACGAGGAGTTTGCTGTCGTCGTTGGTGGCGCGGTGGTGGCAACCAGGGATAGCTTTTTCGCGAGCCGAATGAGCCCCAAGCTTCAACGGAAACGACGAAGCATCGAGAAGCTAGTCCACGTCGACCCCGTACTTCCCGAGGGCGACAGGCAGGCAACTATCCGCGGCACGGTCGGCCTGCAGATCCAGATCGATCGCGCCGGCAACGTCATCGACGCACGCGTCTCGACCTCGGTCCCGTCTCTCGACCAAGCGGCCATCGATGCCGTGATGCTATGGAAGTACGCGCCCGCGCCCGGGGATGTAGAAGACACGCGCATCCTGGATGTCTTGGTCGAGTTCGATTTGGACAAGCAAGAGCGCAAAGAGTACACCGCTCTCTCTTTTCTCGAAGCGCGCCGCATACTCGAGGGCCTGAGTTTTCGCCAGGCGCGCGGTTATTGGGCGAACACCTACATTCCCGGAGATCCCAAAGTCCGCTTCCTCGCGGCCCGGCTCGCCCATGCGCAGCTGACGCTCTCGCCGCATCTTTTGGCGCGACCGGTGGCCCAGCCTTTCGACGCGCCGTCACGCGGTGCGCTCTCTGTTTCCATTCATGCCGACCGGCGCAGCCTTCGCGAGCCGGGTCGTCTTCTCGTTCAAGTCGGCTTGAAGGCCACCACGAGCCACGGCCGCCGTCGGCCTCCCATGAACGTTGGCATCGTGCTCGATCGCGACGGCGGCCACGCTCTCGAGATGCGGGCGCTCGTCGAAGCGCTTCAAGCGATGAAGGCTCCTGGCGATCGGTTTCGTCTGATCCTTCCCGGCCGCGGCGAAGTCGTCCCTCCCGACGCCTTCCGTCACGGACCTCTCACGCTCGCCTTGAGCCAGCCTTCGAGCGGCCGTCTTGGCAGTCTCGTCGGGGCCGTGCGTCTCGCGATCGAGATGGTGCATGCGGGAGACGACCCGACGATGCCGCTCGGGACGAGCCTTGTTCTGGTGGCTACGACGCGGGTTATCGGGAGCGATATGGGTGCGCTTTCGCAGCTCGCGCACCAGAGTGCGGTGGGCGGGGTCTCATTGAGCGCTGTGGGTGTCGGTGACAACATCGATCGCGCGGAGCTCGAACGGCTCGCTCTCTCGGGTCAAGGACGCCGCTACTTCCTCGAGAAGAGCGCTGACGCGAATCGCATCGTGGACGAGGAGCTCGCGGCGACGAGTCGCGCGGTCGCCCGGGCACTCAGGCTTCGGATCAAGCTCGCGGAAGGCGTGAAGCTCGTGAACGTTCTCGATTCGTCCCCTTTGAGCGAGCGCCAGTCCGAGCGGGTAAGAGAGGCCGAAAAGAGCATCGATCTTCGCCTGGCGCGCAATTTGGGTATCGAGGCCGATCGAGGCGAGGATGAAGACGGCATCCAAATCATCATCCCGAGCTTCTATGCAGGCGACGTACACACGATCCTTCTCGATGTCGTCGCACCGGGTCCCGGCCCCATCGCGGAAGTGACAGTACGCTACAAGGATCTCGCGGCGCTCGAGAACACGGTCACGAGAGCGAGCTTGGCGCTTCACGGTACGATGGCTACCGAAGGTCCGCTCGAGCGAAACGTTCTCAAGAACTATCTCGCGCTCCATCTTTCACGGGAGCTCGAAGGCGCGGCTGACTTACTCGACCGCGGCGATCAGCGCGGCGCGCTCGCGCGCATCGAGCATCTGCAAAGCCTATGGGCGGGACTTCCTGTTACGGCTTTCCCAGGCGACCGGGAAATAGCCCGCGATATCGCGATGCTCACGGAATATGTCACCGCCTTGAAGTCTTCGACGACGCCGAGCTTGGTGGCTTATCTCGCGGACTCTTTGCGCTATGCGGGAGCGGGCAAACGACGCCCGCTTCCGGCGCTCTCTTAATTTTTCTCTCCCAACCTGAACGAGGTGTGACGATGAAACGGATATGGTTTGCCTTGCTACTATTGCTTGTCTCGCAGCCGACGCTAAGAGCTCAAGAAAGCTCGCCGGGTCAAGTGCAGATCCCGCTCGAGATCTACACGCAACTGCTAAAGCAGGCGCAGTCGCCGGACGACCCACGAGCCCCGGTCAACTTCGCGCTCGGAAATGCACAGGTGAACGTCGTCGTACGCTCCACCGAGCCGCAAGCGAGCGCCGAGATCTCGGTGACCCTCTCGATTCAGATCTTCGAAGACCGCTGGGCGCTCGTTCCCGTTCTGCCCGCCGGGACACCCGTGAGCCGTGTGACCATTCAAGGCAGCCCGGTTCAGCTGGTCGCGGCACCCCAAGGTCTTGCCTGGACGACCCATCAGAAGGGCGCCTATACGATGGAGCTCACCTACCGGGTGGATGCGAGCGCCTCCAATAACGGCTACGTTCTCGCTGTGCCGGTGCCCGAGGCCGCGTCGATCAACCTCTCGGCGAATCTTCCGGGGACGGGGCTCGACGTTGCCGTCATCCCAGCTGCGGGCATGACGACAAAAGTGAGCGGTGGAACGACACACGTTACCGCCACGGTGCCGAGTGCGCGCGGGTTTCAAATCTCTTGGCGAACCCCGTCGAAGCTCGGGGCTGCGTTCAGCCGCGCCCTTTATAGCGGCAAGCTCTCGGGAGACAGCGTCGTGTGGCGCGGCGAGTTTCGCGTGGAGCTTTTCTCCGACGAAACGGTGAAGCTTCAGCTTCTGCCTAGAGGGGTCACGCTCACGAATCTCCAAGTCGATGGTAAGGAAGCGTCGATCCTCGTCGACGGCAAACACTTCGCGACCCTCGTGAAAGGGCGAGGTGTCCACCGTGTCGTCGCCTCGTTTCAAACCCCCGTCATCCAGTCTGACGGCCCGCCGCGCGTCGAGCTCGACCTCCCGAAAGTGCCCGTTTCCCGCTTCGAGCTGACGCTGCCCGGACGCAAAGAGCTCTCGGCACAGCCGGGTGGAAGCGCCACCACGCAAACGCGCGCCGGCGGAACCATCGCCACGGTTCATGTGCCGCTCACGGGACATGTCAGCTTGACCTGGTCAGAATCGGTGCCCGACGTCGTGCGCCGAGAGCTCCGTGCCAACGCATCGCTCTATCACATCGTCTCCGCCGAGGAAGGCGTTCTCTTGTCGCGAGTGCGGGTTCTCTATGAAGTCCGCCGCGGCGAGACCAACCGGCTCGAGCTCGTCGTGCCCGCCGATGTGCAAGTCAATCAGGTCAGCTCGGAGACGGGCGCTATCGCCGATTGGCGCTTGACGCTGGATGGCAACGCGCAGCTCCTACAGATATTCCTCGACCGTCAGATTCAAGGTGAGCTGCTCTTCGACGTGTTCTACGACCGGTCCCTCACTTCCGGAGAAAGCGAAGCCTTGCCGCTTCTGACAGCCCGCGGCGTCGGACGGCAGCGCGGCATGGTGGCCCTTCTCTCGAGCCGGGAGCTCACGCTCGACCCCGTGGACGAAGGCGCATCGACCCGTGTCGGCGAGAACCAGCTGCCGAGCTTTGTCCGCGACGAGATCGAGCTCACGATCGCGCATACCTTCAAATACACAGACGCGCCGCCGTCGATGACGGTCGCCCCTTCGGTCCCCGAGCGCGTGGCGGGACGCTTCGACGCCCAGGTCGACTCGCTTCTCTCGCTCGGGGACGTAACTTTGACGAGCGCCGCGAGCGTCGAAATTCACGTCAAGTCCGGCGGCGTCGATCAGATGGAGCTTGTGCTTCCGGAAGGAGCGAATCTTCTGAACCTCAGCGCGCCGTCACTCCGCAGCCATCGCATCAGCGACGATGACGACCGGGTCGTCGAGCTCGAGTTCACCCAGGAAATGGAAGGGCACTTTCGGATCGAGCTTAGCTATGAACGCATCCTCGGAGAAGACGAGATCGAGATTGACGCCTCCACCCTCCGCGTGCGCGGGGCCGATGTGGAGCAAGGACGTATCGCGGTCGAAGCGTTGAGCGCGGCCGAGGTCACGCCGTCAGCGACCGACGAGCTCTCGCCTATCGAAGTGAACGAGCTTCCCCGGCAGCTGGTCCTTCAAACGACGAATCCGATTCTGCTGGCGTTCAAGTACGTGCGCGCCGAGCCAGAGCCGCGCCTCGCGCTGCGCGTCACGCGTCATCGTGTCGTCGACGTGCAGGAAGCTACCATCGACTCCGCCGAGTACAAAACGCTCTTTACCCGGGACGGACTATCGGTCACGACCGTGCGCTTCATGGTGCGCAACGCACGAAAGCAATTCCTCCGGATCGATCTGCCCGAGGATTCCGAGGTGTGGTCCGTCTTCGTCGCAGGGCGTCCCGAGAAACCCGCCCTCGCAGAGGGGGAGGACGAGAACGGCTCGCTTCTCATCAAGATCGTGAATCGCACGGAAGGCTTCCCGGTGGACCTCATCTTCGCCACGCGCGCCCCGTCGATTGGGCGGCTCGGGACGGTGCGCGCGCGCCTTCCTCGCCCAGACATCCTCGTTACCGATACGCGCTGGGATTTGTACTTGCCGGAGGGGCTCGACTATCGGCCGGCGACGAGCAATCTCAACGTGACGCGCGCTCAGGCGCCGGTATCGCACGAGGACATGGAGCGGGCTCTCTCGCAGCTCAACGGGGTCGCGAACGCCGCGCCACTTCACATCACCGTCCCGGCGACCGGAGTGCACTTTGCCTTTCACAAGCTCTACGCGAATCAAGGTGACGTCGAAGCCTATGCGTCGATCCCGTACGCCACGAAGGCAGGGACAGCGCTCGGGCAGTTCGTGAGCTTGCTCGCCACCGCGTTGATTTGGATCGGGCTCTGGTTCCTCGTAACGAAGAGCGAGCGCCTTGCTCATCGCCTCCAAATCGCCATGGCGGCCGCAGGCGCTCTCGTTCTTGTCGTAGCGGTCGGCGCCTACCACGTGAGCGCGACGCCCGCCCTTCTCGCGTCGGTTCTCGCCGGCGCGGGGCTGGCTACGCCGCACGCGCGTCGGGCGCTCGAGCGACTGCGGGCGTCTAGGACCGCAGAGCAGAGCTCGTAGCTCGGCAGCGAGACAGGTCCGCTCGAGCGGTCCAAGGGTTAGATTCTACTCCGTTCAGTCTGAGAATTTATCTCTCAGATTGAGAGACCAAATGTCCCGGCGCAGCCGCCACCACCCTTCTGACTCCTGACTCCTGACTCCTCAAATCCCGCAGGGATTTCAGGGGGCGCAGCCCCTTGGCTAGAGTTAGAATGTCGGGGTGAAGCGCGCCATCATCGAGAGTTTCGACCTCGTGCCCGGGCGTTCCTTTGCCCGGAAATACGAGATTGTCTCCAAACTGGGCAGCGGCTGGGAAGGCGAGGTCTATAAGATTCGTGAAAAGAGCACGGGCATCGAACGGGCCGTGAAACTCTTTTTTCCACACAGGAACGAGCGGAACAAAGCCGTCACGTCCTATGCTCGAAAATTGCACAATCTGCGCGCTTGCCCGATGGTCATTCAGTACCACACGGAAGAGATGATCATCGTGCGCAAGCAGCCTATACGCGCCTTGGTCTCAGAATATGTCGAGGGCGAGCTTTTATCGGATTTTTTGACGAGGCAGCGCGGCGGGCGGCTTGCCCCTTTTCAGGCGCTTCACTTGTTGCACGCGCTCGCCGTCGGCCTGGAGTGCATCCATCGCTCGCGGGAGTTTCACGGCGACCTTCATACCGATAACATCATCGTCGA
The DNA here is from genome assembly GCA_004356105.1 of Acidobacteriota bacterium. Taxonomy (GTDB): domain Bacteria; phylum Acidobacteriota; class Vicinamibacteria; order Marinacidobacterales; family SMYC01; genus SMYC01. The sequence continues at coordinate 39,871 of SMYC01000159.1, forward strand.
GCACTACGGGCTGAGCTTCGACTTGAGATTGCTCGATTTCTTCCATTGGACGACGCCGAAGCGCGAAGGGTATCAGAACGATCTTTGCGAGGTCATTCGCATCTTCTACGACGCGCTTGGAGGGAGCCGCTTCTACAGAAAGCAGCCTCTCGAGATCAAAGCGATCGTGCTCGGACTGAAACGCTCGCTCATCTTGAAGCGGTACCCCACGACCACCCATTTGCGCCAGCACTTGGAAAGCCTTCGATGGGAGTAAACGAAACTCTTACGCGAAACGACGCTCGTGTGCTCTTCGGCCAAGACCACCTATCGGACGCTCTGTTTACGATAGGCGGCGGCAGCCTCGCAATCTATTCGTCGAGGAGCCGCGACAAGGAAGGTGCCAACGAGGATGCAGCGGGCATTCTCGCGACCGGACCCGTCAGCGCCGTCGCCGACGTGGTTGGGGCGCCCCGGCTGGAAGCCAGGCGTCGGTGCGGCGCCACCACACTAACCGCCGTCGAGATCAATGGCTGCGAGATCCGCGCGTTTCACGTGGGGGACTCCTTTATGTTGATCACGGGGCAACGGGGTAAGGTCGAGTTGCAGACCATCCCGCACTGCCCGTAGGTTATGGAGTCGAATCCGGGCTTCTCGACGAAAAAGGGCCGCTTTGAAACGTGGCGGCTAAGCTCGCGGCGATGGCGACGGAGCGCATGGAAGGAAAGCGGCCGGATGTGCCGTCCAAGCCGGACGACTTGACGTTCTTGATTTTCAGACTAAGTTGACACGGAGAGGTCTTGATCCATGGAACCTATTCACGAGCTGTTGCAAAACCGCTATAGCCCGCGGGCCTTCGACACAAGGCCCGTTGCGAAGGAAACGCTGCGCACACTCTTCGAGGCGGCCCGCTGGGCCCCTTCTTCTTTCAACGAGCAACCGTGGCGATTCATCGTTGCGACACAAGAGGACATGGCGGAGCTCGAGCGGCTCGTGAGCTGTCTCGTTCCCGGCAATCAAACATGGGCCAAGAAGGCGCCGGTACTGGCGCTGTCGGTAGCGAAGCTTCGCTTCGCCCGTAATGACGAGCCGAACCGCCACGCGTTTCACGATGTCGGCCTCGCCGTCGCGCAGCTCGTCACACAAGCCACCGCGCTCGGCCTCGCGGTCCATCAGATGGCCGGCTTCAGCGTCGAGGCGGCGCGCACAACCTACGCGATCCCCGAGGGCTTCGAGCCGGTGGCGGCCATAGCACTTGGCTATTCCGCGGAAGAGGCCCCGGCTAGCCGAACGCGACGCCCGCAGGACGAGCTCGTGTTCCACGGCCAGTGGGAAACGCCATTCTAGCGTCGATAGGGGGCGAGGGCCGAGTCTGGAGGCGGCGGCGTCAGCAAGCTGACGGCGACGAGGAGGAACGCTGAGGCGAGGAAGCCTGGAAGCACCGGGTCGATACTTGCTGGACCAAAGAGCTCCCACCCGAAGCACACGAGTAAGCCTCCGATCATCGCCGAGGCCGCGCCCTCTTTCGTTGCACGGCTCCAATAGACGCCAACGACCACGGGCATGAAGAAGCTCGACGCCATGAGAGCGGTAAACAAGAGCACAATGAACTGAACGAGCTTGCCTTCACCAACACCGCTCAGGATGAGCAGGAGCGGTATGGAGCCAACGATCAGAATCCCGACGCGCCCTATCCAAAGACGCGTCTTCGGGCTCGCGTCCGGGCGAAGGGTTCCATAGATGTCATGGGCCAGTGCAGAGCCCGCCACGAGCATGTGCGAGTCCACCGTGGACATGATGGCGGCCGCAATCGCTGCCAAGAGCACCGATCCGAGAACCGGCGGCAGCACAGCACGCGCTACCATCGGCATCGCGAGGTCGCCGCTCGGAAGCGCGGGGAAGATGACGATGCTCGTGAGGGCGATGACAAAGATCGCGAGATTCAAACCGGTGGCCACGAGGATCGCAAAGAGAACGCCGCGGCGGATGGTGCGCATATCTTTCATTGCGTAGAGGCGGACGAGCTTCTCCGGTGTCGCGACCGTCCCGAGTGTGAAAGCGAGCCCCATGGTGAACAAGAGCGCGGGCGGGAAGCTTTCCCAAGTAAAGGTCTCGGGCTTTACAGCCTGGACATAGGTGAAGAGCGGACCGAGACCGCCAAGCCCTCGAATAGCCAACGGCAGAGCGGCGGCCACGCCGACGATCATGATCACGAGCTGGATGAAATCGGTGTAGACGACGGCGAGCATGCCTCCGATCGACGTGTAGACGAGGAGGATGACCGTAAATCCGATCATGCCCCACTCTGTCGGGATGCCGAAGACGATGTTGCTGATGATGCCGCCCGCCACAATCTGCGCCTGCACGTAGACGACGGTCGCGATCAAAATGATCACGGCGGCGAGGCGCCGCACGGCTTTGCTGTAGTAGCGGGTCTCGATGAAAGCCGGCAGCGTGAGCTCTTTCGATCGGGTGAATCGGGGTGCGAGCACTGCGGCCATGAACCAATAGGCGAGCGGTATCGACAGCACAATCCAGGCGAAGGACCACCCCGCAGTATAGATGACTCCAATGGTGCCGACGAAGGTTCCGGCGCTCGCGTGGGTGGCCCCCATCGACGCACCGCCGAGAAGCCAGCCGAGCTTCCCGCCCGCGATCCAGTAGTCGGATTCGTCCCGCGTCCGCTTCAGGGCGTACCAGCCGATCGCGAAGATGACGACGAAGTAGAGCGAGAAGAGAACGATTTGGACCGACACGGATCAGCCCCGCTCGACCCAAACCATCCAAGCGACGTAGGCCGCGATGAACGCGCCAAAGACGGCGAAGAGCCCCCAGAAAACGAATCCGACTTCCATCATGCGATCACCTTGGCGCTCGAATGCGACGCATAGCGACAAAGGCGAGTCCGGCAAACAAAACGATCACGGAGCCATCCACCAGCTGCGGAAAGGTCAGAAGCGGCGCGCGATCCGCAATGTGGAGTCGGATGAAAGCAGGAAGAACTGGAAGCTCGAGCTCATATCGGCTTCCGGCTAGCTTTTTCGCGCCGGTCGGAAAGCTCTCCACGAGGTGGAAGCCTTCAGGTATCTGTAGCTCAGCAGTGAACGTCCCGGGTCGCGCCTCGTTGGGAGAGAAGCTCGGAACCAAGATCGGGATCGTTGTTCCGACCGTTTCGTAGTAGAAAGTGATGAACGTCGTTCCGGGCCCGACTGGGACGGCCGTTTCGAGCTTGGGAGCGCCGGACCTGTCGAGCCGGAGGGGCGCCCGTCCCTGGCCCTGTTCCACCAGCAAGTTCTCGATCCGAGCCCCGTCCATCTCGAGGAGCGTGAACGCGAGCTCGCCCGTCGCCGGAGGCGCACCGTCGAGGGTGAGCTCGTAAGCGAGCTCGACCGAGATGGTTCGGTTGGCCTCGATCTTCGCAAAGAGGTGCGCTTCGACGTCGCCGGAAAGGGCGAACAGCAGCAGGAGCACAGTATTACTCCCAAACCTCCTTCAAGAGACGTAGCGCATTGCCGCCAACGACCTTGGCGGTGTCCTCATCAGAGTAGTCGTGTTTCACGAGCCAGCGAACGATGTTCTCGGACGCTTCCGTCGGGTTCTCGACACCTTCGACATAGTCGACGCGCTCGTCGTCTTGATGGGTCGCCGCTTTGATCGAAAGGCTCGACTTATAGGTGTTGTGCAAGCCGACGTGATCGCCGTAGAGCGTGTCAGGGCCGAAGCCGACATGGTCGATCCCGACGAGGTCTTTGATGTACTCGAAGTGCTCCATATAGGCCTCGAGGTTATGTCGTGGATGGCCTTTTGTAATCGTCGTGTGCGGCGCCGCTTCGATCCCGATAACGCCGCCTTTCTCGCCGCAAGCTTTTAGCACATCGTCGGGCGCCATGCGATTCGTGTTCCATAGCGCGCGCGCCCCGATGTGGGTGAGTGCTATCGGTTTCTCACTCGCCTCGATGACGTCGAGGGTCGTTTGGTCACCGCAATGCGAGCAGTCGATCAGCATGCCGACTTTGTTCATCCGCTCGACAACGCGCTGCCCGAAGGCCGTGAGACCGCCATCCTTCTCTTCCTTCAAGCCCGACCCGAGTCCGTTCGATTCGCTATAAGTGATGCCCATCGCGCGCACGCCGAAACCATAGAAAATCTCGATGCGATCGAGCTCGTTCTCGATGGGCGCCGCACCCTCGATCGACGCCACGAGCGCTACCCGGCCCTCTTCGTGAGCGCGTGTTATGTCGTCGACACGGAGGCATAGGGTCACGAAGTCCTGATGGGCGAGATCGCATAGACGCATTCCCAGGTCGTGGAGCACTTCGGTCCACTTCCAGCCACGCTTCGAGTGGATCTGACAAATGCCGTCCATGAAGTTCTCGAAAATGCAGTCCCAATGACAATGGGACAATCCTTCGTAAGCGGTGGCCTGCCGACCTTCGCGGATATAGGCAGGCGTCTCCGATATGGGCTCCGGGAAACGGCCAAGGTGATCGTGAAGAGAAACGAGAATCTGCTCGCGCGCGATACGCTCGGCGCGCTCTTCTTCCGCGTCGCTCAACGGCAGCCGATAGGGCGGCACGCGGTCGACCTCGTGCGCGAGCTCGAAAGTCGGATAGTCGATACCTTCTTCCAGGTATTGGAAGGAGCGGTAGCCGCGATAGTTTTTGTCTCGTCCCATGAGCTTTAGCCTCCCTGGATCTTCGTCGCCGCCATATCTTCGATGAACGTGGCGATGGCGGAATGGTCTCGGTCGCCTTTACCGCCGACGACGAGCGCGCCTATCATTTGCTGCACGAGCGCGGTCACCGGGAGAGGCACGCCGAGCTCTTTTCCTGTCAGCAATGCGTTGTTGAGATCTTTTTGGTGCAAACGAATGCGAAAGCCTGGATCGAAGTTGCCTGCGATCATCATCGGGGCTTTCGCGTTCAGCACGTTGCTCCCGGCAAGCCCTCCTCGGATTGCCTCGAAGACGACGTTTGGATCGAGCCCGGCTTTTCTCACGAGCACGAGCGCTTCACCAACCGCTTCGATATTGGCAGCCACGATGATCTGATTGGCGAGCTTTGTCGTATTGCCGGCGCCGTAGCCGCCGCAGAGCACGTAGCTCTTTCCCACCGCTTCGAAGAGCGGCCGCCACCGATCGAAGGCTTCTTGCTTGCCGCCGACCATGATGGCAAGCTGGCCCGCGATCGCACCGGGCTCGCCGCCGCTCACGGGAGCATCGAGCGCATCGACCCCTTTCGCCTCACAGGCGGCGGCGATCGTCTGAGAGACAGCAGGGGCAATCGAGCTCATGTCGATGACAGTGGCACCCGCCCTTGCTCCAGACAGCACACCGTTGTCACCGAGGATAACGGCCTCGGAGTCCGGCGAGTCCGGAAGCATCGTGACGATGGCGTCCATCCCGGAAGCGCAGGCGCTCGGCGTATCGGCGGCGATCGCGCCTTCGGAAACGAGCTCGTCCACGGGCGGCCTCGAACGGCTGTGTACCTTGAGCTCGAAACCCGCTTTGAGAAGATTGCGCGCCATGGGCTTTCCCATGATGCCCAAGCCCACGAACCCGACACTTTTGACTTCCGTCACCATCACGCTCCTTGAAACGGCCGATTATAACGCTCGTCAGCCGATGGCGAGCTGGCCACAGGCCGCCCTCGCTTCGACGCCGCGCGGGCGGCGAATGGTGCAGAACAAGCCCCGGTCGCGGAGCCGCTGACGGAAGGCCTTGACGCGTGGCTCGGGGCTCGCATGCAAACCTTCCCGGCCGGCATTCATCGGAAGAAGGTTCACCCGCACGGAGGGCGAGAAAGGCGCGAGGAACTCGATGAGCTCGTCCGCGTGATGAAGCGCGTCGTTCACACCATCCATCAGAGTCATCTCGACAAAGAGACTCCCTCCGCTCTCCGAGAGACGGTCGACGAAGGCTTGCCTCAGAGATTCGGTCGAATGACGCATCGTGGGAACGAGACGCCGGCGCAGTGCATCGTCGACCGCGTGAAGCGACCACGCGAGCTGCACGGGAAGATCACGCGTCGCAAGGATGGCCGCCGGCGTGGTGCCAACGGTCGAGAGCGTGATGTGTGTGGGGCCGAGCGCGAGGCCAGAGGGATCACAGAGAACGGCAACGGACTTTCTCACCGCATCGAGGTTATCGAGTGGCTCACCCATTCCCATAAATACAACGTTACGGATCGCGGGAAGATGCGCCTCTCGCATCGCGAGTAGCACCTGACCCACGATCTCTCCCGCCGTGAGCCCTCGCTCGAGCCCCATTGTCGCGGTGAGGCAGAAGACACAGCCGCGGGCGCACCCGGATTGCGTGGAAACACAGACCGTCGTGCGGCGCTTTGAAGGAATGAGCACCGTCTCGATGCGCTTTTTTCCGGCAAGCACCAAGCGCAACTTAGTGGTGCCACAGACCGCGATGTCGCGGCGCTCCACGAAAAAGGGGGTGGGGAACGTTTGCGCTCGAAGCCGCGCGCGCACCGGCCGTGAGAGCCCCGGATCCTCGAAGGGATCCTTTCCCTGAAGCATGGCACGCCAGACGGCCCGAGCGCGCCCAGTGCCCCCGAGAAGCTCCGCAAGCTCTTCGGGGGTCAGCGCTAGAAGCTCGGTCATCGCGCGATCGTACACCACGTCCTGGTGATGTATGAAGGCGTGACATGCTGCCCGAAGCAAAAAAGTCCCGAGAAACCCAAGACTCCCAGCAGTCTTTTGCTTGCGACGCTCTCGACGCGAGGTGTCACGAACGGTGGTGGGAACTATACCTGCTTCTTACGCACGGACCAGATGAAGCCGTCGTACCAGAAGTGCATGGTCGAGCACACGAGCGTGATCGCCCAAAACCACCGGATGTCCGTATTGACAACCTCCGCGGCGAGCCCATAAGCGGACGCGATACCGACGAAGAGAACCGCGGTCAGTGGCACGCCCCACGGCACGTTGGTCAACTGGAACAACTTTCTCATGTTCTTCTTTTCCGACCACCACACGATGCCGAAATACTGGATTGCGTGGAAGAAGTTCATGATGAAGAACGCTTCACCAAAAGTGTTGAAGCCCCAGGTCAAGATCGAGCACAGTCCGGTCGTGGATAGAAGAACGACTTTGGGAAACGAAACGACATATCCCTGCCGTTCGAATCGGAGGTAACTAAAGATGTAGTACGCGATGAATGAGACACCGCAACCGAGGATGGACCACGTGAAGTAGCGCTGGTTGGTCTCCATGAAGGCCGGGATGGAGGTCAAGAAAGCGGACTGCACGTCTTCGTACTCGTTGAAATCTTCGAAGTGAGCCATCATCGTGGCCCCCGCGACGATCGGTCCCGCGTAGAGAAGATGGTTCAACCAAATATCGAGCCGCCTTCCGACGTTCGCATCATTCCCCGCCCGCACGTCGTAGATGCGTCCGAAACCAAAGGTCTGGAGACCCGAGTGATAGACGTCCCAGAACGTCGCTAGAACGGAAACGGTGATCAAAATCCAGAGAGACGACATCATCGCCAAGTACAGAACGAGTGGCAAGGCGATGAAGCGATTCGGATAGAGCTTGAAGATGTTTGCGTCGCCGTGGCTTCTGAAGAAGACGATGACGATATGAGCGTGAATCAAGACGCCGATGAAGAGGTAGGCGGGCGCGAATTCGTGGCCCAGGAACTGAAACTCAGACGTCGTGAGCCAGCTTCCGGAGATCGTGACGCCCAGCCAGAACGCCGCCATCGGCGGTCCCAAAAAGAACACCCAGTCGTAGACGGGGCTCACGATATAGAGCGAACGTCGCGCCAAGACTTTCCTCGATCGCGGCTGCAAAAAGAGGTTTAGAGGTTAATAGGTTTACAGTCAAACTAACATAACGGATACGGTAGCTGCAATGCCGGCGTGGATGGCGGGGTCCCCGGCCAATGTAGGTACTTTTGCTACTGATGTAGGGGTTTACACACCGCGCCTACCCGTAAGTGCTTGCAAATTAAAGAACAAGCTGGCGGCACGGGTCTTGCACTTTGGGTCTGGACCCTGGAAATAGGAGACGTTTAGATATGAGTGCTATGAAGAGAAGGCCCCAAGGAAACGAAGGCTCGGCGTTCGTCATTTCCATCCTCGTACTGTTCATTTTGACGGTCCTGGGGCTGGCACTGATGCTGACCACTTCGACCGAGAAGGATATCGCCATCAACTACCGATGGGGACAGCAGGCGTTTTTCAACGCCGATGCGGGGCTCGAGTATGGAAAGAACGTGCTCGCCTCCTATGCGCTCCAAGACGGTGATTTCCAGAACATCTTGCCGCCTGCCCGAGTTGTGGGCTCGATGAACCTCAAACCGAACGACGTTGGCGCCTGCGCCGACGAAACGATGGCCGGTTGTAGGGACTACCAATACTTCATCGACCTTAACGGCGCCACGAGGATGTATATCGGGAAGGTGCTCCGCGACATCAATGGGCGGCTCGTGCAATACGACTTTCGTCAACCGCTAGGCAACGACACCCTGAACGACATCGACGCCGATGGCACCACGGACCTACAAGGTACCGTGACCCTTTGGGTGCGCCGGCCGCTCGTCGGCGGCGCCGACTACGCCGACAACGACCGCATCATTCTGACCGCCGAGGGCACTGCGCCCGGCGGTCAGGGCATCGGCGCGGGACGCAACGTCGCCATGCGACGTCTGGAACAGACGCTTCTTTTTTCGGGGCCCGGCGGCGGCCGCGAAGGCGACAAATATTCAGACGTCACCAAGAATTCGGATACGACCTCCACCGCAGCCGATGCGGGTCTGGTGGCGGGAGCCATCCAATAGTTTTTTGAAAAAGTGAGTGTGGGAAGGTTGTGGAAATGCGTGTAAGCAGCAAAAGCTCTTTAGGGGGTAAGTTTCTGAGAGGCGTCGTCATGGCGATATGTTTGGCGATGGTCGCCGTGACATTTACGGCGACCTTCACTCCGGAAACCAACGCCGGTGGCGGCAAGAAAAAGACCGATCCGCCGCCGCCGGATCCCGGTACAGATCCGGCACCGGGCGGGGGCGGGACAGGTTGTGATATCGCCCGCGGACAGGACGCCTTGGACATTTTGAGCGCCGGCATTCGCCACAACGTCTGGTTCGTGCTCGATTCCTCGGGCTCGATGGGCGGCGGCTTCGGAAATAGCGGTATGTCCAAGATGGACGCTGCGAAAGCGATCATGAAGCGTCTCATGAACGAGCTCGTCGACGCTACCGGGAGCCCGCTCGTCAACTGGGGCTACTTCCCGTACAGTCAAATCTCAAAAGGCTCTTCTGGCGCCAACAATCGCGACAAGACTTGTCCTTCGTCTCTTCCACCCCCCGCGTCCGAAGATACTGACGGCGACGGTTTTATGGACAATCCCGGTGACTGCGGCGGGCTAGATCCGAATATCGGCGTCTTTCCCATCGCTTCCGCGTGCGGCCAGAACAACCTGCAGAATCTTCTCGACGCCGTCGATCTTACCTTCAACTATCCGGGCACGCCGATCGGCATCGCCTTCGATCAGATCGGCGACCTCATCAAGAACGGCGGCTGGGTCGACAACCTCGAGCCCGGGCAGAAGAACTTCATCATCCACATGACCGATGGTAAAGACGACTGCGAGTGCCTTGATTTCCAGTACGAGGACGGTACGAACACGGTCCATATTCGCGGAAGCGCAGCCGGTCCGGACGTCACGTACATTAGCACCGATGCGGGCAGTAAGCTGATCCGAACCTTCAACGCCTCCCTCAAGGCGGAGAAGACGCTGAAGCAGATCGACCCAGATCTCGATGGCTCGAAAGGCAACATCTTCATGGTGGGCATGGGCCTCAAGAACGACGGCAAAGTGGATGGCGAGATCGCCATGACGCAACATCTCGCATGGATGTCCTCGGGCGCCAGAGTCCGAACCGACCGCTCGCTCATGCACCCGGCGTTCTTCGGCAACGAAATCGACACGCTCGTCGACTCGCTCATGGAAGTCCTCGGGATCATCTCGACTCCGGTGACCGAGGTCAGCCTCGGCCAGTCCGTGGTCGGGTCGGTCAAGGAGCTCATCCCTCTCGCCGATTCCACCATCACGAGTGCCGACCTTCTCGCGGATGACGTCGCTGGAACACTCGACAAGGACGACACCGACAAGGCGCGGAAGATCCGCAACCAATATCCCAATAACGTCCTTTTCGCGACATCCGTCGTGACCCCGGAATGGGAAGGACACTTGAAGGCGTTCAACATCTACAAAGTCGTCAACCAGGGTACCGCGCTCGAGAAACGCGTCGCCGACTACACCCAGATCTGGGACGCGGGTGAGGTGTTGCGAGACGTCGATCCAGACAATCGGACGGTCCTTTTCAATAGGCTTGGCGATGTACCCGGCTCTTATCCGATGAGCTTCGAAATCGGAGGCGTGCTGGCCTCGGATCTGAACGTCGGCGCGGGCTTTCTGCAAGAGCTCGACGGGCTCGGTGCTACGACGGACGCGGATGCCGCGCAGATCATCATACGCGTGATCCGAGGTGAGCGTCTGGAGATGCACATTACGAACGGGCTTTACCAGGACGCCGCCCGGACCATACTCAACTTCTCGAAGTTCGAGCAAGATGGGGTGACAAAAACGTGGAAGCTCTACGACCCGTCTAATCTCGGTCCGACGGTTGTGCTCAACCCGCCTCGCTCGCCGGACGAGGGTGCTCCTCTCTATCACGCGGCGGAATACGGAAGCGATTTTGACAATGGCGGTTTCTACTGGGACCACATCAACCGCTTGACGGTGGTCTATATGGGCACCAATGGTGGTCCGATGCACGCGTTCCGTGGCGATAACGGATCTGAGCTCTACGCCTACATCCCGGGCGACTTGCTTCCTAAGCTGAGGGACTTCGTCAGGCTCGTGGTCGCCCAGCGAAACGGGTTCATCAACCACGAGTTCATGATCGCGTCCTCGGCATCCGTCGAGGATGCGTTCTTCCAGTCGGACCAGTCGTGGCACACCATCCTCGCTTTCGGCCGCGGACAAGGTGGCAAGCATGTGACAGCGCTCGATGTCACGAACGCCCCGGACTGGGACGGCACGTCGTCGAGAGCTCCGATCGATGAGTCGGACCTCTTGCATCTGCCGCGGCTTCGTTTCACCGTCGGCAACATTGACGGCGTCGTCGACTCCGACGGGCAGGGCGAGAATTACGACGGGTTCGGTGAAACTTGGTCCATCCCCGTCATGGGGGCAGTCGCGGAAGGCGTAGGCGATCAGGCCGTCTTGTTCATGGGATCCGGTTACGGGTGCGTCGGAGAGGATCAAGGCAGGTACTTCTACGTGCTGAACCTCGAAGACGGCACCGTTTACAAGAAGTTCGGCCCGATCAACGACGATGCGGCGGCATCTATCGATGACAATGCCATGGTCGCGACGCCGACCCTCTTTTGGCACGAGGATCTCGTCACGAGAGTCTATATCGGCGATCTGCAGGGTGTCGTCCACAAGTTGGACACTTCGAACACCGACAAGGCGCAGTGGACGTTCAACGACTTCTACTCGATGGGGGTCGATCAACCCATCGCGGCACCGATCGCCCTTTTCGTGCCGTACAACGCGATGCAAATTCAACTCTTCGTTGGAACCGGTGGTGACAAACGCGCGAGCTTGCCTCCTGGAGAGTTCTTCAAGCTCGTCGGGCTCATCGATGCGGACATGGAGGGGCAGAACACGCCAGGAAGCCTCATGTCCACACCATCGGGAACGTTCGTGGTGGACTTGCCCGAAAACGAGAGGATCTTCGTCTCGCCAGTGACCGCGCCCACGCCAGACGGCAATGGCGCTGTGTTCTTCGCGAGCTCCGCTCCCGGGATCGACCTGGTGACCTGCACGAACATCTTCACCAGCACGCTATTCGGCTTCAGCGCGACGACGGGTGCGGCGGATTTCGATATGGACGAATCTCAAGCAGGGACGCAGTCCTCGACCCATGTCGGAAACGTGAAGGTCACCGGCCTCTTTCATCGAGAGGGGCATCTCTATGTCAGTAAGAGCGGCGGTCTCGGCGTGACAGGTAGCACCGAGGTTCGCGGCAGTGATGAGTTTCCAAGAATCACCGGTGGGTCTGCGATGGGTAACGCGGTGTCGTTCTCGTTGAGCGGCTATCGGTTCTCCCCGTTCTAAGACTAGGATGCGCTTGATGTCGCCACGGTGTCACAGCCGTGGCGGCATTGGCGCTCGAGTCTAGAGCCAAGTTTTGCTTTACAGCATGGAAGGAGGCTCCACGTGAGCTCCAGCATCAATGAACGCACGAAAGGGTTCACGCTGATCGAGCTGCTGGTGGTCGTGTCGATCATCGTCATCGCCTCGGCCGCATCGATCCCCATGGGACTCAGCTTCATTCGCAACTACCAGGTCACGGGCGCCGCGAACAATATCGGAGCGCAAATGCAGAAGGCGCGGGGCCAGGCGGTCAAGCTCAACACGCAGCGGGGTGTCTTGCTCAACTTCAACTACCCACGGCCTGGCTGGTATCAGTGGACGAGCCTCGACCCTAATCCCATGACGGGCGCCTGGGACAGCGATGTATATCCCGATTTCAACCCGAAGAACTACGACGAAGGCGTGGCTAATTACGGCGCCGTGCCCGGAGAGCCAAATAACACGGTGAACCCGGACCCGGGCAGCGGTGTGATGTCGCCGCACGGAGTTCCGACAGATCTTCCGCAGGACCTCTTGTTCGATGCGGGCGCCTCCAATGCTCTTCTCTTTCGATCAGACGGCTCGGTGCGGGCAGTCAATGCCGGCGGGGCTAGTGGCGCCGGAGTTCTTTCGCCCGTCGGGCTCGACTGGGAGCTCACGATACGCGACCCGCGAACCAATCTAACGCGTCTCATCACGATTACCCGCAACGGCCGTATCACGGTCCAGGAGAATGCCCCATGACCATGACCAACACGACGAGAACCTCCAGCGAGAAGGGGTTCTCACTCATCGAAGTGATGATAGCGATCGTCATCCTGACGATCGGACTTCTGGCTCTCGCTCAGATGATGGTCCTATCTACCAACGCGAACACGCTTTCCGGACGCATGACGTCGTGCAGCGGTGTGGCGAAGGAACGGCTCGAGCGTCTCAAGGCCGTCCCGTTCTACTCGGACCCGGCCGCTCGATTACGGAACCCGCTGCTGGTTGCGGGCGGCGACGTGAATGTCACGGTGGCCGGGTTCTCCCAGTTCTACGATCCCGATGGATTGCCGGTCGTGGGAGGAAACGCACTCTTCGAGGTGCGGTGGCGAATTCAAGACGTCGTGTCGCCCCATCCGATGGAGATGCTTCAGATCCGAATGCGTTGTTTGCCTGCGAACGGAGATCTGGATCAATTCGCCGTCATCGGCGACGCGGTGTTCACGACCTTTCGGACCGCCAATATCGGCTAGTCTCTCTCTTCAGGGTTTCTCGCTCACTACTCGTCTAAGACGAGACCTCCTGTCTGTGAGCTGACCCGCGGTATCCCGGAGCCGCAAGGCTACACGGTGCTCGAGGCGGCGAACGGCGATGACGCATGGCCAAGCGCGAAAACGTCATCGACATCTCGTTACAGATGTCGTGATGCCAAAGATGGGTAGGCCGCAGCTGGCCAAAGAGATCGAGCACCGCGAAATCAAGGCGACCCCCATCGAGCTCTCGCCGGTGAAAGTGACGTGGTCACCCGACGCGGCTACCGTTCATCGCCGCTCAATCGCCATTCATGGCTTTATCGTTTGAAAGCCGCAGCGCTCGCGAAGTCGTCATCGACGGTAACGATCTTCCCTCCGACCAGCACCACGTCGGCCGTTTGAACCGTAGCCAGCACCGGCAGGGACGGCCAAAGAAGCAAAAAAAGAACGCGCTTCAACATTCAAGGTGTCTTGGATCCGAGCTCCACGCCAGGCAACAACGCGAGAAACGCACAGCCCGGAACCATCACCACCGGCTCGGCAAGGAGATGGAGACGCACTACGGTCTCGATCTGGGCTCAGCTGCCCTTGTAGGATTCGATGGGTGTCACCAACGTACCGACACCTTCGAGCTCGATTTCCACGACATCGCCGGGCTTCAAGTACTCCTGCCGTTCGCGACCCGTACCTGACGGCGTCCCCGTCGCGATCACGTCGCCTGGGTAGAGCATCAGTATCGACGTCGTGTAAGCGATCAGGTTCTCTTCGTTCCAGATGAGATCCGCCGTCGTTTGATCCTGCTTGACTACGCCGTTTACCCTCGTGACGAGGCGCATGTTCGCGGGATCGGCGATGAACTCCTTCGGCGTGATGAACGGGCCGAAAGGTGCGCTACGATTCGTGCTCTTGCCGTCGAACCAATTCGGTCCGGGGAACATGTTGACTTCGCGGGTGCGGCCACCACGGTCGCTCACGTCATACATGATGCTGTAGCCGAAAACGTAGTCATGGGCGTCGGCTTGGGTGACGAGATAGGCGGGCTTGCCGATGATGATCGCCATTTCCCCCTCCCAGTCGATACGATCGCGTCCCGGCAGGATGTAGTAAGGCTCGCCTGGATCGATGATGCAAGAGCGGGGTGACTTCGCGAACATCACGGGCGCGTCGCGCTCGGGAACGATATCGTCGATTCTCGAAGGATCGAAGCCGCCGCTCCGGCGGCCGCCGCCGGCCGGCTGAGGAGCGTCCGCGCCGCTCTCGCGACTGCTGTCACTCATACCCAAGGCATGCGCCTTGTAGTTCGCCGCCGCGGCGAGCACGTTCCATGGATATTTGATTGGGGCTTTGATCGACACGCTCGCTAGGTCGTGCGCGAAGGCGTGCCCGTCGGTGGAATTGGCGCTGAAGTAGTTGGCGATTTGATAGAGGCGCGTCGAGACCGTGTCATATTGCTCGATGAGTGCGCGCATCTCGTTGGGCAGCGTCATCGCCGAGACTTGGCCCTGGCTCACGAGGTGGTCGCTCGCGCCGCCGATAGCTAGAACGCGCTCGCCGAGGACGAGACCCACGGTCGTCTCGCCGCCTGCTTCGAACGTCGCTAGCTTGAACGGAGTGTCGGGTTGGTCCGATACGGATTGGGCGGCCGACTGGCAACCCATCGCCAAAGCGACGAAAGCGCTCGCGACCAGATAAGTGAACAATCGGGTTCTATGCATGGGATGGTCTCCTTCTATGGATATAAATCTTTGGTCTAGACGCTCGAACAAATAGGGTATCGTTTTGCACGCTTAGTTCGGGCACTTTCGTCAGGAAGAAGCCGGGTACATTGGTAGCCTCGATCTTTCCCTTGGTCACCATCGCAGGCATCTGGAATGTCGGGAGTGACTTGCCTTCTAGATCTAGAAAGCGTATCTCGACCTCGCCGCCTGTCTTCTCCCAGACGAGCTTCGCGAATAGTCTCTGCGTCATCACCACGTGGTGGGGCTCGCGCCATCCTCGGGCTCGCCGAGCACATTTCCCACCCGCATCACGACCGTATCGCCCGCCGCTGCGCTGGTGGCAATGAGCCAGATGAAGGCAAAGATCATTTTCTTCATGCGTGAAACTCCTGAGCGCTCGCGTTTGTAGCACGAAGCGCCATGGACGGTCTAGACCACCTTCCTATGAGCTCGAGTCGGAGTTGTACAGAACGAGCGCGCTCACGAACATGCGAGGCGACAAGGCGTAGTTGACACGCACACGCAAGAGCTCGGTCGTGAAGCTTCCTTCGGCGAGGTCGATCCAGTTGACGGACACGGATGGCTCGAGCGAGAGTTTAGGCGTCACTTCCACGCGGCCCCAATAACTTGCCTCCGAGCGCGTGCCGCTAAAAAAGCCGCCGGTCTCGAAGGAGAGTCGTCCGGTTCCTCCTCAGCTGCTGAATACGAGGAGGATAGCGCTCGTGTTTCCCGTAAACTATAGATTTATTGCGAGTTGTGGGAATCGCCGTATGAACGCTCGACCAAAGGCGATGAGCGGAGGGACATTTCGCCGTCTAGTCCCCTGTAGAGGATTAGTCGGAAAGCCTGGAGAGATCGGGTTTGACGAATTCTGGATCCATCACATACATGAATATCACGGCCATGGAATCCTGATCGACGTCGGTGGTGTTGAAGTACGTGCTCACGAGCTCGTACTCATGGTCCTCGTAGATCGGTAGCCCTTCCTCGCTCGAGAAGAATTCGACTTCCTCGAGTCCTATTTTGTCGTCGAAATTGCGGGCCTTGCTCTTGAAAACCGTTTCTCCGGTGGTCAGGTCTACGAGCTCGAGCGACTCGGCGAACGGGTGCAGATGCACGGCGATATAGTGCACCGTCGTGTCGAACTGCATGTTCATCCACTCGGTCACGAGTGTTCGATTGACCTCGCGTCCGGGCTTAACGACCCAATGGCCCGCAAACTTGCGATCGAAATCATCCGTGCGGACGTGGCCCGAGGCCGCCTGGCCGACGAGACATCCCGGGCCGTGCTTCAGCGCATCCGGCTCGGCGACGTCATAGTAGCCGACGTCTTCTTCGAGCGAAACGAGACCATTCGCCGATTTCAAAAACAAAGGCTTCATGGGCGTGTCGAGCTCTTGGTCCCGCACGAAGTCAATCGTGATTTTGTGGCGCACGACCAGGTCAGCGTCGTCGATGTTGAGATTGAGCACCTGAGTGGACAAGGACAAGGTTTCGCTGGACAGGATCGGGATCCCGAAGCCGACGGGAAACTCGATGCTGAACTGCCCTTGAGAGAGCGTGAACAAACGGTTCGATGTGGTCTTCTCGCCTCCGAAGATCTCACTGTGCCGGTCGACGTCGAAGTCGAGGTTGCTGTGGCACATGAACTCTTGCGGCATGCTGTTCACGCCTTCCTGGTCGACGATTTCCGCTCTATAACCCGTGATCCAGAGAAGCTCCGGCGTTTCGACCTCGTATAAAGGCAGCTGGCGTCGGCTCGAGGGTCCTTCCATCGATCGAAATAAATCATCTACGGCGTAGGGGTCGGAGAGGATCTCCTGGTGACGTATCGGCGCTCCGTGGATCCGCGAGGGGTCGTAATAGCCGCTTGGCGTTTCACCGCACGCGCCCAGGCAAAGCGAAAGCGCGAGAAGTGGGAGGTAGTGACTAACAGTCTTCATGGCTGGCCTCACAGAAGCCGGGACCGTGTGCATACGGGTGCGGCGTTCTTTCGGACGCGAACGAGGGGGGGCTTACGACCGAACGACTAATTTTTATTTGTACTGGAACTCCCTCAATAGTACCAGCTGGAGCTCCCGGTCGCGAACGGGTTCCAAGATGTCGGTTACTATATCCTGTGTTTCTCGAAGGGTGGACACATCTCAACCCATTCAGGAGAATAGGCGATGCATTCCGACCGGTCCGCTGTAGTTGTGCTCTTGCTCCGATGCTTTCTCGGCTTCGCCCTCTTTGTACCGCTGGGGATCGACAAGCTCGCCGCCTTTCCCGGATCGTCGGCCGGCCTCGTCGACAGTCACCGGGAGACAATCCTCGGCGTCGGTCCAGGAATCGCTTTGCTGTACGTGTTTTCGTACACGTTGCCGTTTGTCGAGACGCTCGGTGGGCTGGCGCTTTTGGTGGGCTGGCAGACACGTCGCGCGTTTATCGTGATGGCTTTCCTACTGGTGGTGCTGAGCTTCGGCACCACCCTGGGTGGCAGGATCGGGACCACGGCCAACAACCTGGTCTTTCTGGCCGCTTGCCTCTGGGGCTACCTCCTCGCCGATGCCGACCGCTACGGGATCAGCGCATGGATGCGGGCGGGTCAGACCGGTAGCGATCGGTAAGGGCTTAGACTCTCGCTCCTGTCGCTCGTCGCCGGAGTCAGGCCTTGGAGTCCACGAGATCCTCTCGCTCATAGGCGCGGGCGCGTTGGATGAGCTCTATCGAGCACGGGACACCAGGCTCGGCCGTTACGTCGCTACAAAGATCCTTCGTCCCGACGGGGCCAGTGACGCCGAGAGGCGTTCAAGAAAATTGGCGCGCCCGGCAGGATTCGAACCTGCGACCTACGGATTCGAAGTCCGCCACTCTATCCAGCTGAGCTACGGGCGCGCCTTTTGGGGTGGGCGATGGGGCTCGAACCCACAACCCCCGGGACCACAACCCGGTGCTCTA
>SMYC01000160.1 GCA_004356105.1 Acidobacteriota bacterium
CGATATCACGATGCCCGATGCCATTCCAGACAGAGGTGTAGTTGTGTCCACTAGAAAGAAGCTACCTGGAAATCGTGTAAAGCACTGAAATACAAATGCTTATAAGCGAAACCTTTACTAGTACTTATTGGAACTTCCGCTAAATGCAGCTCACGAGTGTCTCAAAGTTGTTGACATGTTCCGTTCACGCATTTCTCGACAGCCCTTACGTCACACTTGCTCCGACCAGTTTGACGACGAGTGATCGCTACTCTCGAATCGCTGTGTCTCTACGAGAAAAAGGCCGTCCGATCCCGACGAACGACATATGGATAGCTGCGCACGAGATGGAGACATCATGATCAGGGACCGAGTTGGAAGGGCCATGGCGCCTATGCCGCCAACAGACGCGCGTACTCGAGCCCACCGAGCTCGTTTCCGCTCAAGAAAAAAATCGAGACCTCGTTCAAACGAGGTTGGAAAAAGGGCTAGAGAACGAGCGGCTCGAGCCAGTCCGGCAGGGGCTCTTTTGAGGTCATCAGGCGTCCCTGCTCGAACACCGCGACTTGCTGATAGGGGTTGCTCAAGTCATCGTTGTCGTAAACCAAGACGTGAGGAAGTCGTTGGATCGCCAGTCTGAGATTATCGATCGTGCGGGCGAAGCGCGATTGGAGTTTGTCGCTAGGCACATCATGACCACCTTGAGAAACGCGCATGGCAACACGTTCCTCGGATACCTCCGGCCCTGCAATTCCGATGTAGCACAACACCACCGTGTACCCGCTCTCCGCTGCCTTTTTCAGAAACTCCACTTTGTCGCCGACTGGATCGGAGAAGACCGTTTCGAAAATAAGACTCTCACGACGCTTCACCAGTTCACGTCGGATCGAGCTGGCAACGCTTGCCGCAGCATAGGCGTCGAGCTCTAGTTCATGTACCAGGACGTCAGCATTGATGAAGCTTAGAGCCGCGGACCGCAAATGGGCATTACAAAATGTTGTTTTGCCCGCGCCGTTCGGCCCCGCGACGGCTACAATGATAGGTCGCTGGTCGAACGACGCGAAGTCTATCAATCGGCTTCCTTGAACTCCCGATTAATGAAGCGACCCACTGTGCGTGTCCCGTCCGCCAAGATGCGAACCAGCATTCCTGGCCTATCCGGTGCGGGTTCGTAATGGGGAAATGGCTGGCTCTCGAGATGCTCGGCCACTCGCCGCCGCCCTTCGTCGGAATCGACCGATTGAAAGCACTCCGACAGTGACTTGACAGTACCGGCCCGGCGCAACGCCAGCGCCTGAGCTCCCTGCAAAAGCGGTTCGATCGCCCGTCCCAACTGCGCCCAATACTCGATCTGCCCCGCAATCGATCGCTCGGCGAGCTTGGACGTGAGCCTGGCGTCGAGGACGAGCTCGTCGGAAAGTTTGACCGGCTGGCTCATACTCTCTGGTAGCATAATGCTACCTCGTCATAAAGTGCTTCATCTACCCAGTCTGCCCAGTTTCAGTCTACCCCACCGGATGCGGCAGATGGTTTGAGCGGCAGCGGGCACAGGCACGCTACTCCCGCGAAAAATACCGTGTGGCAGCGAAGTGAACGAGACCTCGTTCAAACGAGGTGTCGCCAAAATGGCACTCGGTCCGGGAACACCTCCTTCGTTTCGTAAGCGTGTACCACAGAGGCTCCGCTTTCCTCGAGCTCGCTCACGTACCCATCCAATCCTGGAATAACCACGAGTTAGACAATACGGTCTTTCGCTCGGATCCGTCGGCACGAATCGCTTGGATCGTGGTTCGCTGCTGGTCGCCGGTATAGTTGCCGTAGAGCACAGCGCTACTCCCCTCTGTGAACGAGGAGAAACGCGTTCGATGACGAGAACGGGAGCACCTCTCAACTCGGAGCTCGCGTCGTCGAACGGCACGACGAAGAGGCGGCCAGCCAGGACATAGGCGACTACGTGTCCGCTGGCGAGATATTGGGGCGCCGAGCTGGAAACAAAGTATCGGTGCTCGCCGGTCGCAATCGTATCAGGAAAGAATTGAGCGCTCTTGACTCTTCGCCTCCACCCCTTTAGATTGATGGCGGCTTCGGAGGTCAAAGACCATGCGTTGGAACAAGATTCGTCTCGCCATGCTTTTGGTGCTCGGACTGCCCTGCACCGGTCTCTCTCAGTCCGCGGGGGACGACGCGTATACGCGATACGAGCTACTGGAGCCCGCGAGTGCGAGCTTCCGCATCGTCTATGACGTGACCGCCGTAACTCCGGGAGCGCGCTTCTTCTTCAACCCGATCCGCAAGGGCAGCGAGGCGCGGGACGAGTCGGTCTTGGATCTGAGCACGGGCCAAGCACTTCGCTTTGAAGTCGTCAGCGGCCAAGAGGCGCGAGACGCGGGCCACAGCACCGCGGACCTCGAGACGGACTACATCCAAGTGCATCTTCTCCACCCGGTGCCCGAGGGCGGCGAGGTGCGGATCCGAATCGACAAGACCTATCGCGACCCGAAGAGTTATTTTCGCGAGGGCGACGCCATCGTGTTCGACCGGCGCTTGGGGATCAAGAAGAACATCGTGGTGCTACCTCAGAACTACGAGCTTCTCTCTTGTAACGTGCCGTCACAGATCCTCGAGGAGCCGGACGGCCGGATCGCGGTGAGCTTCATCAACGCCTATCCCGTCGCGGCGCCCCTCGTCGTGCGGGCGAAACCTTTGCCGCGTAAGACGGATTCGAAGCAGCCATCGGGTGGGGCTTCGCCGACGAGCGCGTCGACGATAACGAGGCAAGCGCCGACGCTGCACGATATCGCTTTTCCAGAGCGCGCTCGCCAGGATAGAGAGATCGTGTACTTCTTGAATCCGCCCGAGTCGCACTCGTTCCGGCTGTACCACGACTATACCGAGTCGAAAGAGGGCGTCGCACGCTATGTCAACGTGGTTCGCGGTGGAAGCAAGGTCTCCGAACCTTCGGCACGGCTTCTCGATACCGGCGAAGCGCTCGAGACCGAGACCCTTGCGCGAGAGCAGGCTCGGAAAGCTGGCCTGATCGGGGACGACGCCGGTCCGGATGCCGAGGTCGTGGTCATTCATTTTCCTGCGGTCAAGAAGGGGCGAACCACGCGGATCCGTATCGAGGAGACTTACACCGATCCTAGCCGCTACGGCTTGGTGGGTGAGCGGCTCGTTTGGCGGCGAAGCTTCGGGCGCGCCTTCAACGACGTCGTGCTTCCCGAAGGTTGGTATCTGACGAGCAGCTCGATCCCGGCGACCGTGGTACGAGACGAAGACGGACGCGTGCGACTTTCCTTCGTAAACGGACGGCCGGACACCATCGACGTTTTGTTGACGGCTCGCAAGCGCTGATTTTCGGACTCGCGGCAAACTCCGCCCAGACCGAGTTGGTTCAGTCTCGACTGAACCGCCTTCTTTCCACAGGTTTTCCACAGACCTTGTCAGGGTTTTCCACATAAAACGTTTCCGCGGAAACGTGTTCGACGTGCGCCGCGCTACAATCGCATCGAGGAGCTGATATGACATGCCTCGATTCATCTTCACACTCGCCGTTCTCGGATTCTTTTCTCTCGCGACCCCTCTGAGCTTCGCGCAAAAAACGCTCACAAACCTCCACGTGCTGCCGAAGGATATTTCGGAGGACGAGCTCAGCGCTAGCATGCTCGAGAACCTCCGCGGTTTAGGCCTCAGGCGGCGTCAGAACGAAGGCTGCCTTCACTGCCACGTCGGAGACATGGAGCAGCCGTCCGATTCCTGGGATTGGGCGTCGGATGCGAAGCCCGCCAAAGGCAAGGCGCGGACGATGATGGCCATGGTTCGGGACATCAACGCTCAGCACTTGGAGAAGCTCGAACCACGGCTCGACCCGCCGATGCGGGTCACATGCTACACGTGCCATGCTGGGCGTATCGATCCGCGACCGCTTCCGGATGTCCTCGCTGCGGCTTATGGGGACGGCGGGATCGAGAGCGCGATGGCTCGGTACCGAGAGCTGCACGAGCGCTATTTTGGCGGGGACGCTTACGATTTTCGTGTCGGCGTTCTGGCGGGCGTAGCGTTCGAGATGGCGGGGCGCGGGGCGTTCGACGACGCGGTCGCCCTCGCGGAGCTCAACACTGAAGTCCATCCGACAGAGCCAGCGGCGCGTCGCATTTGGCTGCAGCTTCGTCTTGGGCGGACCCACGCCGAGTCCGGTAACACGGCGGCGCTCAGCGAGTTCGATGGCTGGCTGCGTGGTCCCGAGTCCGAGGCTATCGACCCAGCGCTTCTCGACGGTGTCGGGTGGGGGCTCTTTCGTCGAGACCGTCAAGACGACGCGCTCGCGGTGTTCCGGCGGAACCATCAGCAGTTTCCCGAAGAGTACATCCCCAACGAAAGCTTGGCCGACGCGTTGTGGAATCACGGAGAGCGCGACCAGGCTATCGAGATGTTCGAAGCCTGGCTCGCGCGGCATCCCGATCACGCGATGGCGCGGCGGCGTCTCGCAACGCTCAAGAGACAGCTCTGATCGTGGCGGGAACCGGGCCGGGTGACGCGTCGACCCCGGAGCCGTTAAGATACGACGCATGAAAAGCCTATTTACGCTCCTGCTGTCGCTCGGCACCACGATCGCTCTCGCTCAAGATCCTGTCCGCGTCTTCATCTCCGTCGATATGGAGGGCATCAGCGGCATCGCGCACTCCGAAATGACCGGCGCGAGTGGTGCCGAGTACGAGCGCGGGCGGGCGTTCATGGTCGCGGATGTGAACGCTGCGATCGAAGGCGCGCGTGAGGCGGGCGCCACCGAGTTCCTCGTGAACGACTCCCACGGCACCATGCGGAACGTGAAGATCGAAGAGCTGCTGCCGCCCACGATGCTCATCAGCAACAACTCGAAAGCGCTCGGTATGATGGAAGGGATCAGCGCCGAGTTCGACGCGGTTTTCTTCATCGGCTATCATGCGATGGAGGGACAGCCGGGGCTTCTCGCCCATACAGGCTCGGGCGGGAAAGTCGCCGATATCAGCGTCAATGGGCGGTCGATGAGCGAAGGCGGAATGAACGCGCGGGTCGCGGGCAGCTTTGGTGTTCCCGTCGCGTTGGCCACCGGCGACGAGGCTTTCACCGAGGAGATCAAGGCGCTGGTCGATGGCGATATCGAGACCGTCGCGGTCAAGCGTCACATCCGCCGCCGCACGGCTGAGCTTCTCCACCCCGAGGAGGCGCGACACCTGATCCGCGAAGGCGCGCGGCGGGCCATCGAGCGGCTTTCGTCCTTTCGGCCGACGCGACCACGCGAGCCTGTCACCGTGGCCATCACTTACAAGAGCCCTGACCTCGCGGACATCGCCGCGATTTTGCCGACCGTCGAGCGTACCGCTCTCTACACGGTCACTTTCGAATCCCCGGACTACGTGCACGCGTACAAGATGATTCGCGTTCTCTACCGTAATTTGTCCGAGTAACCGCGCTCGCGCGAAAGAGGTCGACGCAATGAATTGGGCTTGGCGTTTCAGGCTCGCTGGTTTCCCCGTCGCGATTGATGCGTCTTTTTTCATCCTCGCGGTCCTCCTCGGGTTCCAGCTCCGGGACCTGCGCCTCATCCTTCTGTGGGTCGTGGTCCTATTTGTATCGATCCTCGCGCACGAGCTCGGCCACGCGATAGTCGGCCGCTCCTACGGCCTTCAGCCTCAGATACGCCTTTACAGTATGGGAGGCCTGACGTCCTGGAGCTCCGGCCGTGGTCTCACGCCGCGCCAGAGCATTCTCGTTAGCCTTTCCGGTCCGGCCGCTGGACTCGCTCTAGGGGGGCTCGTCTATGGGTTCAGCGTACTCGAGCCCATCGAGCTTACTCCCATGGGGAGCTTCGTCGTGTTCCTACTCCTCCAGGTCAACATCGTCTGGAGCATTCTCAACCTCTTGCCGATCGTGCCGCTCGATGGCGGCAACGTCATGCGCTCGCTCCTCTTCATGTTTCGGGGCCAACGAGACGAGCGCCTGCCAGCGATGGTCTCGATGGTCGTCGCCGCCGCCGTATTCGTGCTCGCGCTATCGGTGGGAAGAACCTTTGGAGCGATGATGGCCGCCTGGCTCGCTTTCTCGAACTACCAGACGTTCAAAGGCGAGACTTACGGCGCGCGCTTTCCCGGCATGGGTCGCTGACGCGTGTAGTCGAAAAGCCTATGGCTCTCGAAGTCGGGACGAAACTAGGCACCTACGTAATCCAGGCCGCCATCGGCGCCGGAGGCATGGGTGAGGTCTATCGCGCCCAGGATACAAAGTTGGGACGCGAGGTCGCGATCAAGGTCCTTCATGAAGCGCTGCGGCAGGACGCGGAGCGGCTTGCTCGTTTCGAGCGCGAGGCGCGCGTTCTGGCGTCTTTGAACCACCCGGGCATCGCGACCCTCTACGGGCTGGAGGCGGAAGGCTCGATCACGTACTTGGTGATGGAGCTCGTGCATGGCGAAACACTTCAAGAGCGGCTCGCTCGAGGGCGTCTCACGATCGAAGAGGCTGCCGACATCTTTGAGCAAATCGCGGAAGCGCTCGAAGCGGCACACGCGGCGGGGGTCGTGCATCGTGACTTGAAGCCGGCCAACATCAAAATCACACCCGAAGGGCGGGTTAAAATTCTCGACTTTGGCCTCGCGAAAGCGTTTGCCCTTGACGACGATGAGCCGGTCACCGATTTGTCGTCATCCCCCACCCGCACACGCGGCGCCACCGCGGTCGGGGTCATCATGGGGACCGCGTCTTACATGAGCCCGGAGCAGGCTCGGGGAAAGAAGGCCGATAAGCGCGCCGACATCTGGGCGTTTGGGTGCGTTCTGTTCGAGGCCATCTCCGGGAACAAAGCGTTCGACGGCGAGTCCGTGACGGACGTGCTGGCGAACGTGATCCATAAAGATGTCCCGTGGGCAGTTTTGCCCGCCGAGACGCCGTGGCGCGTGGGCTATGTGCTGCGCCGATGTCTTGCGAAGGATCCCGGGCAGCGCTTTCACGATATGGCCGACGCCCGGATCGAGCTGCTGGGCGACGAGCGTCCGCCTGGACTGGACACCGAGACGCCGGCGTCAAAGAGCCGGCTCGTCATCCTCACCGGCGGCCTCTTTGGCTTGGTGATCGCTTTGTCCGTCGCGTTGGCAACCTTTGCGCTTCGGGAAGAAGAGTCGCCTCCCGGCGACTTACAAGCGTTCGTCATCACGCCGCCCACGAGCGAGCCTCCCCTTCTGCTCGAAACCCCGATGATCTCACCCGATGGGCGCCGCATCGTCTACATCGGTGTTCGGGAGGACGACCGGCGCCTCTACTTGCGGGAGCTCGGCGAGCTTGGGTCGCGGATCCTCGCGGGGACCGAAGGGGCCCACTCGCCGTTCTTCTCGCCGGACGGTCTTTGGGTGGGGTTTTTCGCAGGCGGCAAAATCAAGAAAGTTTCGATCCCCGGAGGAGCGCCCATCGACATTTGCGATGTCTACGCCGAGGGGCCGGGCGGCTCCTGGACAGCTAACGACACGATTTGGTTCTCTGGGAACTGGATCTCAGGCTTCTTCGAGGTCTTGGCGGATGGCGGCGAGCCCGTTCCGGTCACGACACCTGATCGGGAACGAGGTGAGATCGGGCACTGGTGGCCGGATTTTCTACCGGTTGGGAAATCGGCCCTCTTTACCGTGTTTACCGATGAGGGCTCCCACCGCATCGCCGCGCTCGATCTGGACACGGGAACGTGGAAACACCTCTTCCCGGGTATGCAAGCTCGCTACGTGCCGAGCGGGCACATCGTTTACTACGCATCAGGGATCTACCAGGTCGTTGCGTTCGATCCGTCGCGCATCGAGTATCGAGGATCGGCGGTGCCGGTTCTGGACGGCACTAGGGGTATCGGGCCGGCGGACTCGGTCGATCGCTACTTCGACGTGTCCGATACGGGCATCGTCGTCAGCGTTCCCGGCGGTGCCATCTTTCCGAGGTCCGTCCTGACGTGGCTCGAGCTCGACGGAGGCGTCGAGACAGTGCCTTTCGACTCGGCGGCCATCGGTTCCCTCCGATTGGACCGGATTGGTACGCGCGTCGCTTTGACCCGCATCGATGGTGGGATCCAGAACATTTGGATCTACGACCTCGAGCGCGGTACGGAGGAGAAGATCACACTGGAGTCCACCAACTTCGACCCGCAATGGACGCCGGATGGACGGCGGATCGTATTTACGACGGCCCGTCGAGGCGCATTCGACATTTTGGTGAAGCCGACCGACGTACTCGCTACTGAAGAGCCCCTCGTTACCCGCGACGACGTCGACGAATCATCCGAAGCACTCTCACCGGACGGCCGTTGGCTAGCGATTGCCGAGTTCGCTATCGGGACCGGCGCAGACATCGCGATCCTCGATCTAAGAGACGGATCCGAGCCCGTTCCCGCCGCCAAAACGCCTTTCCAGGAGGACTCGCCGTACTTCTCTCGGGACAGCGAGTGGCTCGCCTACCGCTCCTACGCCTCCGGGGGACCGGAGATCTACGTGCAACGTGTCGCCGATAGGGCGGGCCGCGTAAGGGTCTCTTCGAACGGCGGTTCGACCCCACGATGGTCGCCGATAGACGATGAGCTTTACTACGTCGCGGGAGACACAATTATGGCGCTCGGTTATCGTGTCGTCGGCGCCGAGTTTCGCGCCGAGACGCCGCGCGCTCTCGTGAAATTGCCGGAAGGTCACTCGACCGAGAACAAGCTCGATGTCTCTCCCGACGGCAAACGGTTCCTGCTCGCCGTCGAAACCGGCGAAGATCCTTCCCCAACGGAGCTGCACGTAAAGACGAACTGGTTCGAGGAATTGAAACGCCTGACGGGCCCGAACTGAGCTCCCATGCGCGCGATGATTCTCGAGGATCAGGGTCGACCTCTCGTCCTGCGGGAGATCGAAACTCCTCGCCCCGGTCCACGCGAGATTCTCGTGAAGGTGAGCGCGTGCGGCGTGTGTCGCACCGACCTTCACGTTCTCGACGGAGACCTGCGCGAGCCGAAGCTTCCTCTCGTGCTCGGCCACGAGATCATCGGCACGGTGGCCGAGCTCGGCGCGGAAGTCGAGGGTTACGATCTTGGCGCGCGGGTCGGTGTGCCATGGCTCGGCAAGACTTGCGGCCGATGTCCGTTCTGCCAGAGAGACGAAGAGAACCTGTGTGACGAGCCGTCGTTCACCGGATATCTCATCGACGGCGGCTATGCCGAGTACGCGGTCGCCGACGCGCAGTTCTGCTTTTCCGTTCACGGCGATGACTCCGACGTCGAGGCCGCGCCCCTGCTTTGCGCGGGTTTGATCGGCTATCGATCGCTACGGATGGCTGGGGACGCTCAGCGTCTCGGCATCTATGGCTTCGGCGCTGCCGCTCACATCATCGCCCAAGTGGCGCGGTATGAGGGCCGCGAC
Source organism: Acidobacteriota bacterium (assembly GCA_004356105.1). GTDB lineage: Bacteria > Acidobacteriota > Vicinamibacteria > Marinacidobacterales > SMYC01 > SMYC01. Next base: position 9,381 of record SMYC01000160.1, read on the forward strand.
GTTTACGCGTTCACGCGCCCAGGTGACGACAAAGGGCAGCAGTTTGCCAGAGACGTGGGCGCGGTATGGGCCGGCGATTCAACGACCTCCCCGCCGGTCGCGCTCGATGCGGCGCTTCTGTTTGCTCCCGTCGGCGCACTCGTCCCGATCGCGCTGGCCGCGGTCAGAAAAGGCGGCATCGTCGTGTGCGCCGGAATCCACATGAGCGACATCCCTGCGTTCCCCTACTCCATTTTGTGGGGCGAGCGCGTCGTCCGCTCGGTCGCGAACTTGACGCGCGCCGACGGTGAGGCGTTCCTCCGGCTCGCGCCTCAGGTCCCAGTGCGGACGGAAGTGCAGACGTTCCCGTTGGCTGAAGCGAACCGGGCGCTCGAAGATCTTCGCGCGGGGCGCATCCAGGGCGCGGCGGTGCTGACTCTCGCGTAAGCTACTTCAGCAGTCGCACCGTGCGCTCGAGATCTTGCCGGTGCACCACGTCGAGGACCTCGAGCTCTTCGTCCATCATGCGGAACAGCACGCGATAGTCTCTCCCTACGCGCTGCCTCCAAACGGTCCCTTGTTCGTCCGAGCTCGCCGAGGAGCGTGTCGAGATCCATAAAAGGAGCATGAGACGCCACCCCGCGAGCTACGAGAATACCGAGAAAGGGCCACGGACTCTTGAGGAGGTCGATGGCAAGATCGATGGCCCCGTCATCGATGAACCTGCTGGCCTCACCGTTCAAGATGTCGAGAGCCTCGACCTCCTCGATCCCCCGCTTGAGGAACCGAAACGGAAACCCGACCCACTTTTCCTCCGGTGCGTCGTGCAGTGCGAGAAGCGCTCTGGCCTCGTCCAGATTAGAGGATTCAATAGCTCTGTCGATCGCATCCATGAAATGTCCCTCGAGCCCTTCGACACCAACCGTGGCAAAGAAATGCCTCACGGCTTCAATCTCCCAGAACCGGTTGAGTCGGTTCAAGACGGCTCTGTGAAGCTTCGGGTCGATGCGTTTGGGGTCGAGGCGTACGAGCTCGTTGATACGCTCGAGGGTCAGAAAGTCCTCGAGCTCACGCCGTAGCTCGGCCTGGGTCACGCCTACGATATCCGAGGAGTCTCGTAGCCGCTCCTGGTCTTTGTCGATGCAGCAACGTTTGTATTTCTTTCCGCTGCCACAAGGACACGGGTCGTTGCGCCCGACACGCGCCACCGATCGACGGCGGGTCGAGACGTGAGCGGATTCGTCCTCGTCGTCGACGTTCCACGTAATCGGCTGTTTGGCATATTCCAGCAATGCGTCGGCAACCATGGCAGCGGCGTCGGGGGACTGCGCCGCGGCCATACGCGAGATCAGCAGGTCGAAATTAACGTCGGACAGCATTTCGCCCGCAGCGACGAGCAATAGCTGGCTTTCGATACCGAGAGGCTCCCGCGCAAGTATGCGTGCTCTCCGCACGATGCTTACGTTGTGATGGGTGAGCTCTTGCTCTTTCGCCCACCATGCCGCGAGAAATAGCGACGCCGCCTCCCTTTCCCAGGACAAACGCCGACCCTCCACCTCCCCGACCAGCGCCTCCGCGACGTCCCGCTCACGCGCCCGACGAGCTTAGCGATGTAGCGAGGGTCAGGTAGCAGGCGAACACCGTGAACCATGAGCGCGGCGTCCACCGCGATGCCCTCGTTCAAAGCGGCGAGCGAAAGCAATGTAAACGCTCGGGCGAAGTTGCCCTCGATCGCCTCGACAAGAAGCGCTTCCACCTCTGGCTGGCTCCGGGGGAGCTCAGAGCCGACGGCTTCAATCGAAGCCGCGCTCAGACGCACCTCTTCCGCGCGGTCGATGAGCGGATGGCTCGGAGCAACTTTCACGTCGCGAGCCTAGCAGATTTACTCGCTCGGCTCGGAAACGTCCTTGATGATCTCTTTCAAGATGTCGTCGGTGTCGATATGTTCCGCCTCGCCCTCGAAGTTCAAGAGCAGGCGATGCCGCAAGGCTGGGTAAGCGACCGCGCGGATATCCTCGCACGAGACATACACGCGGTCGTTCAGGAGCGCTTGCATCTTGCCGCCGAGAACGAGCGCTTGCGTGCCGCGTGGGCTCGCGCCGAAGCGGACATATTTGTTCGAGAGCGGATGGGACTGGGGCGCATTGGGATGGGTCCCGAGCGTGAGGCGGATGGCGTAGTCCTGGACCGGTCTCGCGATCGGAACGGACAACACCGTTTCTCGCATCTGGAGCACTTCGCCCTTCTCCAGGACCGGTTTCACTTGCGGCGCGTCGACTTGCGTCGTGCGATCCATGATCTTGTGCATCTCGTCACTGCTGGGATATTCGATCTTGATCTTGAAGAGGAACCGATCCATTTGAGCTTCGGGAAGCGGGTAGGTGCCTTCGAGCTCGATCGGGTTCTGGGTGGCCATCACGAAGAACGGCTCGTCGAGCTTGTGGGTGATGTTCCCGACGGAAACGCTCTTCTCCTGCATCGCCTCGAGTAGTGCGGATTGCGATTTCGGGGTCGCCCGGTTGACTTCGTCGGCGAGCATCAAGTTGCAGAAGATGGGGCCTGGTTGGAAGTCGAGATATTTCTCACCATCTTCGGTCTCCCGAAGGACGTTCGTGCCGATGAGGTCGCCCGGCATGAGGTCCGGCGTGAACTGAATGCGATTGAAATCGAGGTTCAAGACGTCGGACAATGTCTGGACGATCAACGTCTTTCCCAAGCCCGGGATGCCTTCGAGAAGCACGTGACCTCGTGTGAGGAGGCATGACAGGATGCTGCCAATAACCTCGCGGTTGCCGACGATGACCTTGCCGATCTCATCCTGGACGGCGTTGTACCGTTTGTGAAACAGGCCGATCTCTTTCTCGATCGCAATCATGGGTCTGGGCTCGTCTCCGTTTGAGTAAGAATGGATAGGAAATAGCGTTTCACCAACGAGCGATATTGCCAGGGCACTCCCTCGCGCTCCATAGCGCTCTCCTCGGCATAGTCGGAACGCTGCTGAATAACTTCGTAGTTGAGGGTGGACTTCTCTTCTCTAGACAATCTTTCGAAAATCTCTTCCGGGATAGGCTCTTCTTGATCTTCTTTGGCAAGCATCTCGAGCGCGAGCTGAACTTCGAGGCTCGTCGCTTCCCCAAAAACCTGCTCGTCTCCGCCGCCGCCCGGGCCGGTCGTATCCCCGGCCGGTCCCGCATCCACGGGCACGGCACTTCCGGGGTCTCCCTGCATCTGAGCCATCTGCATTTGATTGCTCATCATGCCTTGCGCGCTCTGCATCGCCTGTCCCGAAGCTTCTTGCTGCTGCCCGGATTGCTGCTCGCCGGCTTGCTGCTGTCCCATCGACGCTTGCAGCTGCTGCATTTCCTGGCCCATCTGGTCCGCGTCCTGCTGGGCCATCTGCTGCCCCATCTTCTCGAGCTGCTCGGCCATCGCTTCGAGGCTTTGCGCCATCTTCGCGAGGTCTTCCGGCGACAGGTCGCCGGCGGCCTGCTGGAGGTTCTCCATCATTTCCGCGAGCTCTTGATTTTGAACGTTGGCGCCTTGCAGCGCTTCGAGCAGCGCTTGAAGCTCTTCGGAAGTTTCGGCGTTCGCGAGACGCTCCGCGAGCTCTCGAAGAAGCTTGGCGGCTTCCTCCGTGTTTTGATTCTTCAGAGCTTCCGCGAGGTCCGCGAGGGCGGCCGACGACTCGAGCTGGGCGGCGAGCTCCTCGAGGTCCATGGAAAGCCGCTCCATATCCACCTGGCTCGCAGCGAGCGCCTCTTGGGCCTCGCTCAACTCCTGGAGGCTCTGCGAAAGTTCGATGTCCCTCCGGCGCAGCCGGTCTAGAGCCTCCGAGAGCTCTTCGAGCTTTTCTTCCTCAGGAGCTAGAGCTTCGGCTTGGTCGAGCAGCTCTTCGAGAGCCTCCTCTTCCTGCCCGAGCGTAGCCGAGAAGTAATCGACATTCTGGAGCTCTTGAAACCAGCCTGGGTTCCATGAGAACAGCGTAAAGAGAACGACGCCGATGCCCGACGCGTAGTAAAGATTTGTGGGAACGACGGTCGGGGCCATTTCCGCGGGCGAAAGCTCCGAGGCCGCGTCGGCGCTTCGCGCGATTTGGAGCTCCATCCACTCGGACGTTTTCTCGAGGCCGAGAAAAGCAAGGGCGCTCTTGAGCGCGTCTTTCAAATCGGCGCCCCGGTCGGCGACGACGGCCGAGCGAGAGAGACTTCGCCGCTTCAGGTAATTCCAAACGACCCATGCGGCTATTCCGGCGGCCGCAAGCACGAGCAGGACGGTGCGCGCGGTGGTCGAGCTCCAGAGCCCGGTGAGCTTGAGAAAGAGAAGCGCCGACACGAATCCCCATGAGCCTTGCGTCAAGCGCGTCAAGGCGTCGTTCCGGCGGAGACGTCGGTCGACCGAGCCGAGAAAGTCGAGGATCCGGTCGCGGTTTTTGGTGTCGTGCTCAGAATGCATCTGCCCGGCGGATGACCTCTCCTCTCTATAACTGCCCTTTTGGCCAGAAACCGACCGGTCATTAGGACGGTCGCATTCTACACTATTCTGCTAATCTCTGGCGGATGCGTGCTGTCCTTTGGATGCTGGTGGCCCCCCTCCTGTCGGCCTGTGAGACGGGGCAGACGCTCACAACGCCTCCCGAGCCCGCGGCGCCCGCGGCCTCCGCGCCGGGCGCGATGCCGCTCGTGCGTATCATGCCGCTCGGCGACTCCATTACACAGGGCGACTCGAAACGCAACACCTACCGGCGCCCGCTCTGGAAGAGCCTTCAAGCCGAGGGCTACAACGTTGATTTCGTCGGCAGTCTCCGCGTAAACCACCGGGGTCCGCCGCCAAACGACGATTTCGACCGCGATCACGAGGGCCATTGGGGCTGGCGCGTCGACGAGATTCTCGGCGACATCCACCGCTGGGCCGAAGAGCACCAGCCGGACGTCGTGCTCGTTCACCTCGGCTCGAACGACCTGTTTCAGCGCCAGAGTCTCGAGAGCACCCTCGACGAGCTCGGTGAGCTCATCGATACCGTGCGCGAAGTGCAGCCGCGGGCGACCTTTCTCCTCGCCCAAATCATCCCGACGGACAGCGCCGCGGCCAATACGCGCATCCGAAATCTGAACGCTCGCATCCCGGAGCTCGCCGCGGCCAAGTCCACCGCGATGTCCCGCGTGATCGTCGTCGATCACTTCACCGGTTTCGACCCTGCGTCGCAAACTCATGACGGGGTCCATCCGAACGCGGACGGTGAGATCCACCTCTCCGATCGGTGGCTCGAGGCACTGCTTCTGGTGCTGTCGCCATGAAGGCCATCACGTTCCGCGGCACGGAGAGCGTCGCGCTCGAGAACGTTCCCGACCCGAAGATCGAAGCCTCGACGGACGTTATCGTGAAGAATCGCCTCACGGCGATTTGTGGCTCGGACCTGCATGTCTATTTTGGTCGGGAGACGGGAAACGATCCAGGCACGCCGATGGGCCACGAGTTTCTCGGCGAAGTGGTCGAAGTCGGTAGCGCCGTCGGCACGTTGTTGCCGGGGGACGTTGTCGTGTCGCCTTTCACGTCCAATTGCGGCGCGTGTTTTTATTGCAAGAAAGGACTCACCTGTCGGTGCACACGCGGCCAGCTCTTTGGATGGGTCGAGAACGGCAAGGGCCTAGCGGGTGTGCAGGCCGAATATACGCGCGTGCCGCTCGCGGATGCGACCGCGTTCAAGATTCCGGAAGGCATCGAAGACGAGCCAGCTTTGTTTCTCGGGGACATCCTCGCGACCGGCTTTTTCTGCGCGGACATGGCAGGCGTCGAGCCGGGGGGCGTCTACGCGGTGGTAGGCTGCGGGCCGGTCGGACTGCTCGCGATCGTGGCTGCGCGTGAGCTCGGGGCGGAGACGGTGTTCGCCATCGACAGGCTTCCCGAGCGGCTCGAGCTCGCGAAGGGGTTCGGCGCGACGCCCGTGAACGCGGTCGTTGCAGACGCCAAAGCTATCGTCGATGAGGCCACGGATGGACGCGGCGCGGACGCGGTGCTCGAAGTGGTCGGAAGCCCAGAGGCCACACGCCTCGCCGTCGATCTCGTCCGTCCCGGCGGTGTCATCTCCGCCGTGGGCGTCCACACCGAATCGAGCTTCGCCTTCTCGCCAGGCGAAGCCTATGACAAGAACCTCACCTACCGCGCCGGCCGCTGCCCAGTGCGTCACTATATGGAGCGGCTCCTCCCGCTCGTCCGGGACGGGAAGTACGATCTGAGTGCGATCGTCTCCCACCGACTTCCCCTCGAGGACGGTGTGCGCGGCTACGAGCTGTTCGCCAACAAGCTCGAAGCCTGCACAAAAGTCACGCTCACGCCTTGACTTTATTCTCATTTGAGAATAATTAGACCTTGAACCTTGGGGGCGGGAGCCACCCGTATCCTTATTAGTAGTAAACTGATGAACCACACGATTTTTCAGATTTTGCTGAGTCTCAAGGACGATGCGCGAGACGCTGACGGGGTCCTCGAAGCCATGCGCACCCACGGCGGCAAGCAGGTGGTGCCGGCGCTCGTGTCTTTTTACCGGGGGCTAAAAAAGGCCTCGGATTCGGGTTTCATCCGCGTGCTCGACGCCACCAAACGAGGCGCTCCGGGCCGGCCGCGCCAGCGCTACCAGATGACCCGATCGGGACGCTACGCGATGCGTACGGAAGCCCAGCGACTCGGGAATCTCGCCGCCGCCGCGCTCTCGGACACGAAGATCTCATGAGACTCCAGCGCTGGTTCGACCGGGTGGTGCGGCTCTATCCTCGCGGGTTTCGCGAGCTCTTCGCCGACGACATGTCCGGCCTCTTTCGGCGCCAGTGCCAGGGCGTCCGGAAGCGACACGGGCGGCTCGGTCTTTTCTGGTTCGGCGCCAAAACGCTCATCTCGGTGGCAGCCGCGGCGCTCTATGAACGCCTCACCACGCGTGAGACGCGAGCTTTTCCTAAACAAAGAGGTGGTCGCATGACATCCATCGGTCACGATCTGCGCTACGGGGCACGCTCGCTCATCAAGAATCGAACCTTCACGCTTCTCGCGGCCGGGACCCTAGCGCTCGGCATCAGCGTGAACACGACGATCTTCAGCCTCGTGAACAACATTCTCTTCAGCGAGCTCCCATCACCGACCCGGACACGTTCGGCCTCATCCAGGCGGTGAGCGTGGAGTCGAACGACACCGAATCTCCGGCAACGCTCGCGGACTTTGCGCTCTTGAAAGAAGACTCGAACGTCTTCGTCGACGCCGCCGTAGCGGTGCGGGAATATTTCGTGCTGACCGGCGACGGTGAGCCGGCCCACGTTCGAGCATTGAGCGTCTCCCACAACTATTTCGAGCTTTGGGGCACCGGTGCCGTGTTGGGCCGAGGTTTCGCCGACGGCGAGGATCTCCCTGGGGCCCCACCCGTCACGGTTTTGAATCACGGCTTTTGGAGCCGCCACTACGGCGAAGACCCGAACGTCGTGGGCGACGAGATCCTGTTGAATGGTCAGCCCTATACGATTATTGGTGTCTTGTCCCCGAAGATGGGGTTCGGCTTCCTCTCGAGAATCGACCTCTGGGTCGGGCTTCGCGAGGATCCGGCAACCGCCCCGCGCGAACGCAAAGCCCTCATAAGCGTCCGCGTCGACCCGGAGGTCCCGTTCGACCGGGCGCGCGACGAAGCTGCGGCGGTGGGCGCGAAGCTGGCGGAAATCTATCCGGAAACGCATCGCGGCTGGTCGCTCCGCGTACAGTCCGTCTCCGAGGCCTTGCTCGGCGAAAGCGACCGGCATCTCGTCGCGATCTTGTTCGCCACCGTGGGGCTCGTGCTTCTCATTGCGTGCGCCAACGTCGCCAACATGGTGATGGCGAGGGCAACGACACGCTCGAAAGAAGTCGCGGTGCGCGTCGCCCTAGGAGCCAGCCGCCTGCGCCTCGTCCGCCAGCTGCTCGTTGAGAGCTTTCTTCTCTCGGCCCTCGCCGCGGGACTCGGTTTGCTCCTCACGCAAGGCCTCTTGGATTTGCTCGTGCTCATCACGAACGGCGAGCATCTCTTGTTTCAGACGGCAGATATCGATGGACAAGTTCTTGCCTACACGCTCGCGATAACCGTCGCAACGCCGCTCATCTTCGCGCTCCTTCCTTCTTTACGTGCCTCGCGCCCCGATCTCGGCGGCATGCTGAAGGACGGGTCGCGCTCGGGCGACGGACGCGTGGCGCTCGGCGCACGAGGTGTTCTCGTCGTCGCGCAAGTCGGCATGGCTCTTCTGATGATGGTTCTCATCGGACTTCTGGTGAGGAACTTGAGCGAAATGCGGCGGATCGATCTCGGTATCGACCTCGAGGGAATCCTCAGCGCCCAACTGAATCTGCCTGAGTCGAAATATGAGGACGGTGCGGCGCTCACTCAGTTCTACGATGCGCTCATCGAGCGCCTCGAAGCGACGCCTGGCATCCGTGCCGCCGCCGCGGTGAACGAGATTCCCCTTATAGGGTTTGGCGCACGGCGCACGCTCAGCGTCGAGGGCGGTCCCGTGAACGAAGAGACGGCGCCCACGGCGCACTTTTTACCTGTACGTCCAGCTATTTCACCGCCGTGGGCATCGCGCTGGTCAGCGGGCGGGTCTCCGAAACTGGAGATACGAGCGAGGCCGAACCCGTCGCTCTCGTCAACCAAACAGCGGCCGAGCGCTTCTGGCCTCGAGGAGGCGCGCTCGGATCACGGTTGAGCACCGACGGCGGTAAGGGATGGTCGCGGATCGTAGGCATCGTTGGCGACGTGATCAATCCCGACATAGAGAACCTCCACGTTCCGCAAGTCTACTTTCCGGCGGCGCAATCGCCCCAGGCGCGAATGGTCGTGCTCGCCCGCACCGAGGACGACCCGGGAAGTTACGCGGACAGACTGCGCAGCCACGTGTGGGCGCTCGACCCAGGCCAGCCGGTCGAAAAGGTGCGCACGTTCTCGGAAATGCACGACGAGATCTTCGCGGAGAACTACGCGCTCTTGACCCTCTTCGGGATCTTCGCCGGGTTCGCTCTGGTGATGGCTTCGATGGGGATCTACGGGGTGATGTCCTATTCCGTCAACCAGCGACACCGTGAGATCAGCGTTCGCATGGCGCTCGGCGCGAGTGCTCGAGACGTGGTCCGCCTCGTTGTCGGCGCGGGCGCCAAGCTCGTTCTGATGGGCGCGGCCATTGGTTGGCTCGGAGCCCTCCTCGCCAACCGCATGCTCGCGAGTGTCCTCTTCGGGGTCTCGAGCGTCGACGTCGCGTCCCTCGTCGGCGTCCCAGCGATTCTCATCACCGTCGCTCTGATCGCGAACTACATCCCGGCGCGGCGCGCGGCGCGGATCGATCCGATGGCGAGCTTGCGCGCGGACTGAGCGAGCTGTAGGTTTGGGTGCTAGCATGGTGAGATAACCTAATCACATCGCTAGCAGGAGCCACTTCGCATGGATCTCGCAGAATTGCTCACGGTGGAGACCGCTGTTCTCCAAGCCCTGTGTATGAGCACCGCCTCGGAGAGCTCCGAGCTCAGAGACACGATCCTGAAAGAGCTGGAACAGGACGACTTCTATTTTCCGATCACGCGTACGATCTATGCCGCGGTGTCTTCGATGTCCCGGGACAAGACCCCTGTTGATGCAGACAGCCTGTTGCGCGCGCTGAGCCGACGCTCGGTCGACGTTCCCGACGATTTTTTCCTCGAAGACCTGTTCACCGGAGCGAAGCCGTCCAAGGAAATTTTGGCGGAATGGCTCAAAGGCGTGAAAAACGGAGAAGAAAAAGAAAAGCCGGACGCGCGAGCGAAGCCGAAGGTGAAGACGAAGCCCAATGTCGCTCCCCCGATAAAGCCTAGACAGGTGACGCAGCCAAGACTTGCCGATACGCATCGGTCGGTCAAAGTGACATTCGATCCTCCGCCTCCCGACGCGCCGCTAGTCGCAAAGCCCGAGCCAAAGCGCGAGCAGAGGAAAGCCGCCGCGCCCGCGAAGGAGCCGGTGGCGAGCACGAGTGCTCCGGCGCGCCGCGGCGACGACATCCTCTCACCCGAGAGCGGCGAATGGCTCGGCTACCTCGCCGATCTGACAAAACAGCAGGGTGAGCACCTCAAGACCGGGTTTTCGATCTTCGACCGGCACTGGGGCGGCCTGGCGCCCGGGTTTTTCTTGCTGGCCGGCGAGGACCAACCGCGCCTGCTGGATTTTCTCAAGCAGCTCGTCGATCAGATCGCGAGCGAGTGCAAGCTACCTTGCCTCTACTTTTCGTTCGAGCGCAGCAAGGCGGCGCTTCGGCTCTACACGCTGTCGCGGCTGTCCCGCGCACCGTCCGCGCACATCAAGGGCGGAAAGTTCACCAAAGACTCCGAAGCGTGGCGAAACATCATCCGCATCGGCGAACAAGCCGTAGATTGGCTCCAGCGTATCTACGTGGTGGAGCCGACGCCGGGTCTCCCGGTATCACGGATTCGGGACATGAGGCAGACGCTGATCGAGTCCGGCGCCGGTGCGTCTTGTCTCATCGCTATCGACAATTTGGAGAAGCTCGCGAGCAAGACAGACCTGCTGCAAGCTTTGGCGGAGCTCAAGGAGCTCGCGGAGTCTCTCGGGATCGTGGTTATTGGCGGGGCTTCGAAGGTTGAGCTCGTACACGAGAAGAGTGCGGATATGGCGGCTAGCTTCGTTGTCGAGAGCGATGGTGCGGTGCTCGAGGTGACGACCTTGGGCGAGTCGGAGCCTAGGGAGTTGCGCTTCGACTACAATCCGGCGACGCATCGGTTCGAGGAGTGACGTTCGTGGTCGCGCTCGAGCGCGAGCGCGAAGGCTGGTAAGGCTTAGGGCGCGCGGAACAATAAGCTGGACAATTCCTACGCCGTCGGATAGCGTATTCTGCCATCTTCGCGGCTGCAATCGGATCGCAATCTTTTGGATGTCCAATCAATCAACTACCACCCGCATAGCGGGTGGTTTGATGAAGGCCCCTCGAAGGGGCCTCCACCGTACGGAAGGGGGCTAAAGCCCCCTGAGGTTCAGCTGTTCCTGACGCTTTTCCTCTTCCTCTTGGTTTCGGATGTACTCCCGTATGACCGCCTCGTCTAAACCCACCGTGCTCACACAGTACCCGCGGGCCCAGAAATGGAACCCTGTGAAATTCCTCGTCCGACCCAAGTATTCACGATGGATTCGTATCGCGGATTTGCCCTTCAGAAACCCCACCGTGTGCGCCACGCTGTACTTCGGTGGAATACTCAGACACAGGTGGACATGGTCCGACAGCGCATGTCCCTCCACCAATTCTACTCCCGACTGGTTGCACAGTTCCCGGAGGATCTTCCCGACACCCTTTCTCAATCTTCCGAACATCGCCTTCTTTCGGTATTTTGGACTAAACACAATGTGGTATTTGCAGTACCATTTCACGTGCGATTGGCTCTTCCACTCTCGCATGTCGATCTCCTTTTTTGAACTTCCCGGTTCATTGAAAGGAGATCGTCTATCACACCCCGGAACGGCAGAGCCTCTTTGAGTCGCACCGCCAGAGGCGGTGGTTTACCTGTTCTA
>SMYC01000161.1 GCA_004356105.1 Acidobacteriota bacterium
CCGGGCACCCGGGTTTCAGGAAGCGCGAAGTCACACACGAAAGCCAAGCCGCGTGCGCTGGGAAGAAGGTGTTTATTATCAATTGGTTAGCCGAGTTTACTCCCCAATGCAACCCACAGATTTTGCGGAGGAGGCGAAAGAATTTGCTTCAGAACGTGGTACAAAATCCTCGGGTCTGACGGGTTAGAGGCTAGAGCGTCACCCAGATGGCGTGGCGGTCGATGCGGACGGGGTAGGTTCGGACTTTTGAGAGGGGATTTACGGGGGAGCAGCCGCTTTCGAGGTTGAACTGCCATTGGTGCCACGGGCACACGATGATTCCGTTCTCGATCGTGCCTTGGTGAAGCGGCGCGCCGCGGTGTGGGCAGGTTTCGTCGAGGGCGAAGTAGCGCCCCTCGTGACAGAAGATCGCGATGCGCTTGTTTCCGATGTCGACCGCGAGGCTCGCTCCGTCGGGGACATCCTCGAGAGCGGCGACGCGGTGCTCGCTCATTGCGCCGCGGCGCGGAGCTTCTCGAACGCTTCTTTGGTGAGCTCGCTACAGCCGAGACGGGGCGGATCATCGCCTTGGCGATGGAAATCCGAGCCGCCCGTTCTTAGAAGTCCTAGCTCCTCTGCGAGTCGCTCGTATCGCGCGATCTTCTCGGGCGTGTGATCGCAATGATAGACCTCGAGGGCATGGAGCCCGCCCGCGGCCATGTCCGGGATGGGCGTGTCGTCTACGAGAAGGCCTGGATGCGCCAACGACGCGATTCCGCCAGCACGTCGAATGAGATCGATGGCGTCCTCGAGAGTGACTTTCTCATAGCCGACATAAGCGGGCCCGCCGTCGCCAAGGAAACGGCCAAAGGCCTCCGGGATGTCCGCCACTTGGCCGGATTCGATGAGCACTTCCGCGACGTGCGGCCGGCCGACAGTTCCGTGGCTCGATTTGGCGAAGACGGCATCAGCATCGATGTCGAGCCCAAGCTTCTTGAGCTTCTCGCACATCAAGCGGACGCGGTCCACACGACGCCCTTTCGCCTCGACGAAAAAAGCGTTGAGCTCGGGGTCGAGCTCGTCAACGAAAAGGCCCAAAATGTGCACGGGCGCGTCGCCGAAATGCGCGCTCACTTCGACGCCGGCAACGATCTCGAGGCTCAGCCCATCGGCCTCGCCCTTGGCCTCAGCAACACCTTCAACGGTGTCGTGGTCCGTAATCGCCAGCGCCTTCAAGTCCTGAGCCTTCGCTAGGCGTACCAACTCTGTTGGCGACAGCTTTCCGTCCGACATGGTCGTATGCGCATGAAGATCGTAGGGCCCGAGGCTTTCCATGATTCTGTTTTGGCTCTTCCAAAGTGAGAACCGTCCATAGTAGAGAACGCTTCCACGGATTGTCAACCCATCTCGACGAGCCGAATATGTGCGGATCGGCCCGTTCGAGGTTGACACGCTTTTCCCCGCCGGCCTATACTAGCGATATCAGAGTGTTTTGGTCAGGTTTCCGGCATCCATTGCCAGTTCAAAGAGTTAGAGCGGGGAACCGGTAATCGAGATTCTAGGAGAAGCAACCAATGATTACTATTACATCTTTAGCGGTCACGAAGGTGCAGGAGTTCCTTGCTCAGAACGGCCGCCCGGAAGCTGCACTTCGCGTGCGCGTCGTGGGCGGGGGTTGCTCGGGATTCCAGTACCAGCTCGCGCTCGACGACGCCCCGTCGGAAGGCGACGAAGTCTACGATCTCGAGGGCGTGAAGCTCTTGGTCGATCAGCGCAGCCACCTCTACCTCGACGGCACGGAGATCGACTACGTCGAAGACATCATGGGATCTGGGTTCCGCTTCAACAACCCAAACTCGACCGGAAGCTGCGGCTGCGGCGAGTCGTTTCAAGTCTAGGCAAGAGCAAGATCTCACGGCGCGGAGTGCAAGCGCCAGTCCCGGACCTCTTCTTTGAGCGCGTCCGACCTCGTTCGGATCGAGATTGAGGGCTCTCCTTTCGACGTCCCAAAGGGCGAGGTCCTTCTCGCCTGTGTCCAATATATAGTTAGGGATGAAGTCCCTGTCTTGGGACGGTTTTGTTGGAGCGACGAGTGCGGCAATTGCGAGATGCGTATCGCGAAAGAGGGCATGTTGTTGCCGACCCGCGCCCGCGGCTGCCAGACCATCGTGGAAGAAGGTATGCGCGTTTCCGAGCTCACGCCCGACCTCCGCTACTGGATCCACCACAAGCTGTCGTAGCGGCGCGCGGCCAATGATCGGGCACGTGACGGCTCTCCTCGCCGGCCATATAGCCTCGGGAGGACTCTTCATCGCCGCGCTTCTGGCGCTCTCAAACGAGCTCCCGAAGAGCTTTCTGCGCTTTTGCGCCGCCTCGACCGGCGCGTCAGCGGCCCTGGCGGCGCTTTTGGACGTGGGCATATCGCGATTCGTGTGGCTCGGCCTCGCCATCGTCGCCGGGCTCTGGTACGGCGCCCTCCGCCGCGGCGGGGGGGCCAGAGGGGCATTTCTCGTGCTCCCGGCGACCGCCGCCATCGTCGCATCCGTGCTCTTCGTAGTCACGACCAACACCCGCGGCACCGATCTGCTCGCGCTTTCCATAGCGGGTAGCCTCAGCTCGTCACTCATGCTCGGCGCGGTTCTCGTTTCCATGATTCTGGGGCACTGGTATCTCGTCGATACCAGCCTCTCCATCGCGCCGCTCCGCAATGGGGCGCGATGGCTCGTTGTCGCGGTCTTGCTGCGCTTCGCGGTCGTCGCGGTCGTGCTGCTCTATGGCGGCTTCGAAGTATTGAGGGTGGGCCGTCCCGCGGACTTCATCTTCTCGACGAGAGGCCTGTTTTTCATGTTCCGCACCCTCATGGGTCTCATCGCACCGCTTCTTCTGACCGGGCTCATTTGGCAGACGGTCAAGATTCGATCCACGCAATCGGCCACCGGACTTCTTTACGTCGCCTCGTTCCTCGTGCTCTTCGGTGAGAGCTTCTCGCAGTTTTTGCTCGTGGCGACAGGTTATCCCCTATGACGACGGGACTCTCGGTCGGCTATTACTGCGACCAATGCTCGCTCTACAACATGTACACGCTGCCCCCGGAAAGCGGCGACGCGGGGCGTTGCGAGCATTGCGGTCACGAGCACAGGGTGCAGCCGAGCCAAGACGCTTTGAACGGCGGCCCTCTCGAGAGCTGCCCCCAATGCGAGAACCTTTTCTTGTATCAGCGCAAGGACTTTCCGCAGCAGCTCGGCTGCGCGGCCGTCTCGGTGACGATAGTGCTGTCATCGGTCGCCTATGCCTTTTGGCACTTTCCGGCCGCGCTCGCCGTGCTCGTCTTGGCGTCCATCGTGGATCTCACCCTCTACCACTGGCTCAGCGACGTCACGGTTTGTTACCGGTGTCACGCCGAGCTTCGCGGGTTCGCGCCGAACCCGGAGCACGGCGCCTTCGACATGCACCGTGCAGAGGAGTACGAGTCCGGGCATTGAGCACTGTCGCCTACCGCCCTGACGTAGTGACGCGTCAGCTGTGCGTCTGAATCGTAATGGGCGCCTGGCGATCGTGGTGGGGCGCGTCGAGCATCGTGGCCATCGTCACGCCTTGCAGAAAACCTACCATTTGGGTCTGCGCCTGATTCCACACATGGTGCATCTCGCAGGTGTCGAGAATCGAGCAGTCCTCGTGATCCGGCTCCACGCACTTGTTGAGCCGCAGCGGACCTTCCACCGACTCGATCACGTCTAGAAAAGAAATCGCTTCCGGTGAGCGCGCAAGGGCGTAGCCGCCATGCGCACCTTGCTGCGACTTGACGACGCCGCGATTCGCAAGAAGCGGCAGGATCTGGGCCAGAAAGGCGTGTGGGATGTCCTTCGCTTGGGCGATCTCAGACACCCGACCGTAGCTGCCCGGGGAGAGACGCGACAGGTAGATGACGGCGCGAAGGGCATAATCACTCTTGCGGGAAAGCTCTAACATGACGCTTCTGTCGACCTCTACGAAAGTATATCCCACACGAGCTAAGGCACCAACGGCGATAGAATACGCTCGTGACGAAGCTCGTGATCTTCGATCTAGACGGCACGCTGATCGATTCCGCCGAGGACATAGCACTCTCGGTGAACGAGTTGCGAGAGCACATGGACCGGTCCCCTCTCCCGCTAGACGTGATCGAGAGCTATATCGGAAACGGCGTGCGCGTGCTCCTCGAACGCGCATTGGACGACGCCACCGTGGCGGTAACCGACGAGGCGCAGCGGATGTACTTGCCGATCTACCGGCGACGTCTGCTCGACAATACCCGCGCCTATCCCGGCGTCGTCGAGACCTTGGAAGTCCTCCAGGAAGACGGCCGTGGGCTCGCGGTGCTGACCAACAAGCCGCTTCGAGAAAGCCTCATGATTCTCGAAGGCTTGGGGCTCAGAAAACATTTTCGAGCGGTTTACGGCGGGGACTCGTTCGAGCGTCGCAAGCCCGATCCCGCGGGTGTGCTCCGCATTCTCGACGAAGAGGGACGCGCCCCGGACGAAGCCCTGTTCGTCGGGGACACGCGCGTCGATCTCGAGACCGCGCGCAATGCCGGCATACGGTCTTGCCTTGTCTCTTACGGCATTCGGGCGGACTCTGACGCCCTCGAGCCTGATTTCTGGATCGACGACATGCGCGAGCTCACGGCCATCGTCGGAGTCGGAGCTTGAGAAGGATTCCGATCTTTCCGCTACCGGGGACGGTGTTCTTTCCGCACGTCGCGCTGCCGCTTCACCTCTTCGAGCCGCGCTACCGCCAGATGGGTGAGGACGCGTCGAAAGGGGACGGCCTCCTCGTCGTCGTCTTGTTGAAGCCCGGATGGAAACGGGACTATGAGGGCACGCCGGCGGTGCACAAAATGGCGACGCTCGGGCGGCTCGTAGAGCATGAAAGACTCGAGGACGGCCGACTCAACATCGTCCTGCGAGGTGTCGAGCGTGTGCGGATTCTCGAGCCCGAGGCCTCGGAGCTCGCTGAAGGCAAGCTGTATCGGGTGCGCTCTATCGAGACCGCCCGCGAGCACCCACCGGAGCCCAGCGAAGCGACGTCGGCCCTTCTTCGCGCGGTCCGTTCTCGATGGAAAGAGCTTCTCCACAAAAGCGGTCGGTTCGAGCCCGAGTCTCAACGGGTGTCCGAGGACGCGTCTTTCGAAGAGCTCGTGAACCACGTCGCGACCTTTGTGGACCTCCCGCCGCACGTGAAACAGGAGCTTTTGGACGAAGACAACTTGATCATCCGCGCCGCTCGCCTAGAAGGCCACCTGGACGAACAGCTCAAATTCTGGCGCACATTGTCCCGCTTCCGGGCGTTTTCACCTGACGACCCTTCGGTGAATTAATTTTTCGTATTTCGGGTTGCTATCGGCCGCCTGCTATCGGGAGCGGGTGGCCGGTAGCAACACTTCAATACGGTGAAACGGCCATATCCGGTTCCAGATCCACCCCAAGAGCATCGGCGACGCGGTTGATGTGGTTGAAATAGCCAATGACGTGGACGAGCACGAGAATGTCCTCATCGGAAAGGCCGTGAGCTCGAAGCGGGTCGAGGTCGCCGCGTGCCGCTTCTCTCGGCTTCTCGGTTAGCTTCAAGGCGAAGTCCACGATCGCTCGCTGACGCGGCGTGAGCTCGGCCCCCGCCGGATCGTCCATCACCGCACGCGCGAGCGCGTCGTCGTCGGAAGCTTGACGGAGATCCTCCCCGTGAGCTTCCGTTCAGTAGTGGCAGTGATTGGTCTTCGAGACGACCGTCGCGACCATCTCGCGCTCCGCCCGCGTGAGCCCCGAGGCTCCGTGCATCACTTTGATGTAGAGCTCCATGAACGTGCGCATAATGTCCGGCCTCAGGCTCTGGATCTTGACGATCTGGAACACTTTCCCTGCGCGTTTCACGGCAGCTTTATATTGACGCTCTAGATCTCCGGTCGCGTCCTTCTCCGAAACGATGTCAATCCAAGCCACGTCGCATTCCCTCCTTCTATTGCCGCCAGGTTTCTAAGATGTTATCTTCTCTTATCACGTAACCCTGAGTAACTTCGTGCCATCGATTCTGATCGTCGACGACGAAGAAACCGTCCGAGCCACTTTCCAGGACGTCCTTGAAGCCGAAGGACATCAAGTGGTCACCGCGTCGAGTTTCACTGAGGCCAAAGAGCGCCTCGAGGCCAGGCGTTTCGACACAGCGCTCACGGACCTCATGCTCCCCCAGGAGAGCGGGCTATCTTTGCTTCGCTTTGCCGCCGAGCGGGACGAGACGATGAGTGTGGTCATGGTCACCGGCCATCCCGATCTCTCGACGGCAGTCGAAGCGTTAAAAGAAGGCGCTTACGACTACATCACCAAACCCGTCAGCCGGCGCGCGCTGCTCGTCGTGGTCGAACGCGCTTGCGAGCGCAACACCCTCCTTCGAGAGAAGCGCCGCCTCGAAGCCGAGAACGAAGACTATCAACGCTCGCTCGAAAGCAAGGTTCGCGAGCGTACCGCCCGGCTCCGTGAGTCTGAGAGCCGCTATCGCGAGCTTTTTCAGGAAACCCGCCGCGCTTATGAAGAGCTGAAAGAAATTCAAGAAAAGTTGATCCGCTCCGAGAGACTCGCCGCCGTGGGAGAGCTCGCCGCACAAATCGCTCACGAGATTCGAAACCCACTCGGCGCGATCTCGAACTCCGTCGGCGTGCTCAGGCGCGACCTGGACCTGCACGGCGACGATCGGCGCCTCCTCGAAGTGGTGGAAGAAGAGTCGCAGCGGCTCGAAGGGATCGTGGCGGATTTTCTTCGCTTTGCGAGGCCGCGCCCCCTTCACAAGACACCGCAATACATCACGGAGATACTCGACGATCTGCTGCTGCTCGTCTTACAGGAGCCCAAGGGAAGCAAGATTCGTATCGAGAAAAGATACGAGCCCGATTTGCCCCAAGTGGAGCTCGATCCGGCACAAACGCGCGAGGCCCTTTGGAACCTTCTCATCAACGCCGCGGAGGCGATGCCGGATGGCGGCGATTTGCACGTCTCCGTAAGCCGATCCACCAAAGGTGACGACTTTCTCGAGGTCGTCGTCAAGGATACTGGCACGGGCATCAGCAAGAGCGAGCAGGAAAAGATATTTCAACCTTTTCACACGACCAAAGCCGACGGAACCGGGCTCGGCTTGGCCATCGTACACCGCGTCGTCGAGGCGCATGCTGGTGAGACAGAAGTTGAAAGCGAGGTGGGGCAAGGGAGCTTGTTTCGACTCCGATTCCCCGTGACTTCAAATGAGCCAAAACCGATCGAAATCCGTCGTTGAGGAATCTCCCGAGGACCTGGCCGTCGAGGCCTCCGTGCTCGTCGTAGACGATCAGGCGCCTATCCGAGAATCGATGGTGATCACTTTCCGGCGCGAGGGCTATGCCGTCGCCTCCGCTGAAAGCGGTCATCAGGCGCTCGAGCTTCTCGCGCAAAAACCGTTCGACCTCATCGTGACCGACCTGCGCATGACCGGTATGTCCGGTATCGACGTGCTCAAGAAAACGAAGGAGCTCTTCCCCGACACAGAGGTTGTCGTCATGACCGCTTATGGAACGATCGAGGGTGCGGTCGACGCCATCAAGTCGGGGGCCTACGACTACCTCACTAAACCTTTCCAGCCGGAAGAGCTCACGCTCGTTGCCGAGCGCGCGCTCGAGCGCAAAGGTCTGACGCAGCGCGTGCGCCGGCTCGAAAAGGAGGTCCGCGGCGACCATCCGTTCGAAGGGATCATCACCGCTTCGCCCGGTATGCAAGGAGTGCTGAGGATGATCGAGCAAGTGGCGCGCCTCGACTCCACGGTGCTCATTACGGGCGAGAGCGGGACGGGAAAAGAGCTCGTGGCGCGGGCGTTGCACGCTCGATCACCGAGGAAGGACGACCCTCTCGTCATCGTCAATTGCGGCGCCATCCCCGAGAACTTGCAGGAAAGCGAGCTCTTCGGCCACACCAAGGGATCCTTCACCGGCGCGCATGCCGACAAGCCGGGTCTCTTCGACGAGGCAGATGGTGGCACCGCCTTTCTTGACGAAGTCGGCGAGCTGACCCCTATGGCACAGGTGAAGATGCTTCGCTTTCTCCAAAACGGAGAGGCGCGCCGAGTGGGTACGACGTTGAGCCGCCTCCTCGATGTCCGCATCATCGCTGCGACGAACCGCGACCTAGAGAAAAGCGTAGAGGACGGCACCTTCCGAGAAGATCTATTCTATCGATTAAACGTCATCCCGATTCAGATTCCACCGCTGCGCGATCGTCAAGAGGACATCCCGCCTCTCGCGCAACATTTCGCACGGCGGATTGCGGACCGGATGGGCATGGCGCAGCCACCGCCCATATCGCCGCGCGCGATGGACCGGCTGATGAAGCAGCCGTGGCGCGGCAACGTGCGCGAGCTCGAGAACATCATCGAGCGTGCCGCCGCACTCGATCGCGACGGCATTCTCGGCATGGACGACCTCCCGTTCGGAGAGACGCAGCGGAAAGAGGACAAGCTCATCGACAAAGCACGGCAAAGCTTGCTCACGCTTCAACAACTCGAGAAGGAGTACATTCTCGAAGTGCTGGCCGAGTGCAATGGAAGCCGCAAGAACACCGCAAGGCGGCTCGGGATCACGACCGCCACGCTGTGGCGCAAGTTGAAGCTGTACGAGAGGGAAAACAAGTCAGAAGGATAGTGTAGAGCAATCGCTTCTAGCGCTGTTACTCCGACGCATTCAAGCTCGGATCAATCGCCCGCGCCTTTTCCAATGTTTTTTGGGCGCGCAGGTGCAAGCCCGCCTCTTCATAGAGTTTCGCCAGCTCGAGCTGATAGGACGCGTTGAACGCGTCCAAGTGCGTGGCGATCTTCAGATTCTTTTCCGCGTCCTGGCGCCATTTCGGATTCTTCGAAAGCGCCATGCCCAGCAGGTGGTAGTAAGCGGCGACGTCCGGGGCTGCATCGACCGCTTGCCGGGCCAGCTCGATAGCACCCCAGAAGTCGTGGGAGTCATAGGCTCGCTTCGCACGCTGGTGGAAAACCTTGGCGTCTCCCGGGTCTCCTCTCTTCACCGACTTGATTTCGGCCAGCGAAGCCCCTGGTTGCTGCGACCTTCGATACTGCTCTTCTTTGTCGCAAAGCGATTCGTAGTCCGCTCTCGACTCGTCGTTGGACAGTGTTTCGTGAGCCTCATTGATTCGATGAAAAATGAAGGAAAGCCTTTCCTGAAACTCCGGCTCCGTGATACGACGAAAGCGGTCCGGGTGAAATCGTTTCGCTCCTCGAAAAAACCCCTGCTTGATCTGCTCGGCGCTCGCGCCCCGCTCGATTCCCAAGACCTGCCAGTGATCCTGGTCTTTCATGTCTTTGAAGAGCTCTTCCACCGACGCCCGTTCCAGATCCATGGGGGCGTCTTGGTGCAGCGTCTGGCCCGTGTCAGGATCGTCATCATCCGGCACTGGCTCGACGATTGCGTTTCCCTCCACTTCGATGATCTCGGCCGCTAGCAAGCCCATGAGCGTGCGTGCCGTCTTCTCTTCGGAAAGCGGACTGACGGCAAAGATATCCTTGGGAGCCTGGGTGCCATCGATGCGCGAGAGGACAAAACCTTCATCTGGCTCGAGGTGGATCCGCTGGAACCGCCTCAAGGGATCAGCTGGAAAACCGAGCGTCCGCTCATCACTCTTGAGAGCTTCGAGCTGCTCGGAGATATCCGGTGTCCTGCGTACGGCTTCCATGAGGACGTCCGCCACGGAGAGGGGTGCTTCGAGGCATGCGTCGACACTCGACAAGGGCGAGAACGCCATGCGGCCGGGCGGCGTGATGAGCTGCGTACAGGCGATGTCGAGAAGCTGGAGCCTCACGAAGGCCTCGATATCCGGCTCTTCGATGATGTTCAGCTCGGCGAGGATCTCGCCCAACTTCCAGCCGCTCTTGATGAAATTCGAAGCATCTTCGAACTGCCGCCGGGTGATTCGGCCATGGCGGATCATCACTTCACCGAGCCGGTCTTCCTCTTCGCTCGAGGAGGCGCTCACGACGAAGCCTGACTGGAAATAGACAGCACGGCGCGCCGCGGCGGCTTCGCACGTGAGCACACCGGTGCGCTTTTCGTTGTAGAGCTTCTTGAAAGCCTCTGCCACTTGTTGGTTCATGGGCAGTTTCTCACACCGAACAAGTCCATTTATTGATGTACTTAGATTCTATCAAACGAACGAAGGTGTGGGGATGAAGGAACGACACGTCTCGACGTCGAACCGGAAAAGTACCCCCCATTTCATTTTTTGATGCAAAAACGACACGATCAGTTTCAATATTGAATCATTCAGGCCCCACGGCCATAGGGAATTCCCCGCAAACTGTTGAAAAGAAGCCCAATCACGATTTGGCTCAAGCTGGCATGCACCTTGCTTACCATATACGGAGAACGCATTTGGCGTCGCTCCCCAATCTCGACGCCAGCCCCGGGAGGTGCCCCCCGCACCGCCTCTCGGGGATAGAATCAGGGGGACAGGCCTAATGCCTGTCCCCCTTTTTCGCGTTAGGCAGGGCGCCGCTCGCTCCGAGAAAGCTCACCTCAAAACCCTAACGTCGTTCCGAACTACCTTCGTAGAAGCAAAGAGCCAGGTGTTGTCCACCGTGTCATTGTTCTCCACGGATTTGTCACTCCAAGAAAACTTCGCCATGGACTTCCACGAACCCCTCATAGCATCGCGGACACGCGTGGAGCGTGGTCTCACAGGGACCGAGCCCGACTCTCAAGAGGTTCTTGAGTGCGGTGAAGTCTTTCTGCCAGTGCGCGACGGCCACCCGTTGCGCCTCTTGCCAGGACGAGAGCCCGAGAATCTTTGAGACCATGTACGCGGAGCACTTCTCGCAGAACTTCTGTTTAGACACGTGGTCCGCCGTCTTCAAGCCCGCGAGGATCGCCGCGACGATATTCAACGTACGGCTCGACTTCCCGTCCTGTCCCCAATACGCCATGGCTCCGCTCAAACTGTCCAGGCCTCCTATCAGCCCACCGGTCTCCTCGGGAGGTGGAATCAACCGAGACAATAGTTGTACAGTCTCCGTTTGAGCCGCTAGAATCGCGGTCTCGACGATGCGCCTCACACCTGGCACCAAGCTTGGCCCCTACGAATTTCTCTCGCCCGTAGGAGCTGGAGGTATGGGGAGGTCTATAAGGCGAGAGACACCCGCCTCGACCGGATCGTAGCCGTCAAAGTCCTGCCTGAGCACCTCGCAGAGAGCCCGGAGCGCAGGCAGCGATTCGAGCGCGAGGCCAAGGCTATTTCGCAGCTGAACCACCCGCACATTTGTACGCTCTTCGACGTAGGCAACCAGGAGGGCATCGACTTCCTGGTCATGGAGTTTATCGAGGGCGAGACGTTGGCGGAGAGGCTGAGCAAAGGCGCGCTGCCGCTCGAGGACGTCCTCGAATACGGCCTCCAGATCGCGGATGGTCTCGACACAGCACATCGCGCTGGGATCGTTCACCGGGACTTGAAGCCCGGAAACGCCATGCTGACGAAGTCGGGAATAAAGCTTTTGGACTTCGGGCTCGCCAAGCTCCTCGCCGAAGGAACCGTTTCCCCCTCTTCGGACGCAGAAACGCGACAGCGTGATCTCACCAAGGAGCAGACGATCCTCGGGACGCTGCAATACATGGCGCCCGAACAGCTCGAGGGTAGCTCGGCGGATGGCCGGTCCGATATCTGGGCCTTTGGCGCCATGCTGTACGAGATGCTGACAGGAAAGAAAGCTTTCGACGGTGATAGTCAGGCGAGCTTGATTGGGGCGATCTTGAAAGACGACCCGGCGCCGCTCGCAGAGCTCCAGCCAATGTCGCCACCCCTCATCGAGCAGGTCGTTGAAAAATGCTTGGAAAAGAAACCGGATCAAAGGTGGCAGAGGATGAGCGATGTGGCCATCCCGCTCCGATGGGCTGCGGAGCATCGCTTCGAAAATAGCGCAGCCGTTGCCCCGGTAAAGCGAGCGTCGCGTTTGGCCCTCGCCGGGGCTGGCTTGGCCTGTGCTCTTCTCGGCGCGATGGCGCTCTCGTATTTTCGACCAGCTATCGCGCCGGTGTCGCTCGATTCAAAACGGTTCGTCCTTCCTTTTCCCGAAGGCCAAATGCTAGAGACCATACGCTATTCATCGGTGACCATCTCTCCAGACGGAAACCACATTGCTTACGTGGCGCGGGACAGCAGCGAGAGCCGTCTCTACCTGCGCGATCTGGAAACGTTCGAGGCCGTCAGTGTTCCCGAAAGTGAGGGAGCCCTTTCACCTTTTTTCTCGCATGACGGTCAGTGGCTCGGATTTTTCGCGCACGGAAGACTTCAAAAAGTATCGATCGCGGGCGGACGCCCTTCGACGGTTGCCGAGATCGGCATGAACCCCCGGGCCGGAGGAGGCGCGAGCTGGGGGCCCGATGACACTATTGTCTTCGGCGGGGACGACGGACTGTAGCGCGTTTCGTCGAAAGGCGGAACGGCGCAGCGTTTCACGCGTACCGATGGGCCTGGGCAACTGCACCATGGTCCACATATACTCCCAGACGGCAAGACGGTGCTCTTCAACCTCCGCACCGGAGCGGGACTCCGCATCGGCGCGGCTAACTTGGATACAAGTGAGTGGCACGCGCTCGACGAAGTGGGCGAGGCGACAGAACCTTTATACGTTGCCACCGGCCATTTGCTTTATACGCAGAATGACAGCCTCTGGGCGGTGTCCTTCGACCTCGAGGAGCTGAGACCTACGGGCTCTCCTGTCCCAGTTCTGAACGACTTCTTTGCCACATCGGTGCTCGGCAATACTTCTAGCCAGCTCGACGTTGCCCGTAACGGAAACCTGGTCTATGCTCCCGCCGGAAGCGCCCATGTCGGAGCCGATCGACTCGTATGGGTCGATCGCAACGGGAAAACAGAGGCACTCACCGATGTCGAAGTGAGACACGAGATCTCGATTGACGAGGACAAAAGGGGTCGAAGTGGCCCCCGTGTGGTCTCCAGACGGCACGAGTGTGGCCTTTAACAGCATGGGACACGGGATACACCTACGAAAGGCGGATGGCACGGGCGAGCTCGAGCTCCTCCGAGCAGGAGATGCTTCGCCCAAATCCTGGTCGCCCGACGGTCATTGGATCGCGTTTACGAATAGTGGGAGCACGAGCAAGAGAGACATCTGGCTCCTGAACCGCTCGAATCCCGAAGACGCGTTTCCTCTCCTCGAGACGTCCTTCTACGAAGGGTCACCGACGATCTCACCTGACGGTCGATGGCTCGCTTATTGTTCCGACGAGTCAGGAGAATTCGAGATCTACGTTCAGTCCTTTCCCGACGGGCGAGATCGCCGGAAGATATCGCCTGGAGGCGGCGTCGAGCCTCTGTGGTCCAGAGATGGCAAAGAGATCTTTTTCCGAAGAGGCGATGCCATGATGGTCGTGCCCCTCGAAAGTAGAGGCTCCGAGCTTCGGGCCGGAGCCCTGGAACGGCTGTTCGAAGGACAGTTCGCGTTCGAGCCTACCAACAGCGAGGCCAACTACGATGTGAGCCTGAACGGCGAGCGGTTCGTGATGGTCACCCGCGGTGGAGGTGCGCCGCCCACGGAGCTTCGGATTGTCCTCAACTGGGCCGAAGAGCTGAAGCGTCTCGTCCCAAAGGGCCCACGGACAACTGAATGACTTTTTCTCTTATGCTGGCGTCGTAACGGACTCGCTCGTGAATGTGAACGCACCATCCTGTCTCCGGTAAGAAGACGCCGCGCGATTTCCGTTTCGAGCGACTTCTGTATGGTCCGCTGATCGGCCGCGCCCCGTAGCCCGCCTCGGCGAGAAGGTGCTTCGCTTCATCCGTGAGCGTGAGCTCGATCGGCTTGTCTTCCTCGTCTCTCTCGGAACCCGTGCGATCGGACGATGTGTCGCCGCCGAGCGGATCTTGTCATTGAGAACTTGGCCTTACGGCAGCACGGTTTTAGTCGCCATACTCGGCCACCTCGAGACCAGGAACACGGATGTAGTGTCGTCGATTTCGCGTCACGACCGGCATGGCATAGGCCAGCCCGGACGCGGCAATCCATAAATCGTTGGCGCCGATGAGCAGGCCATTGTCCTGCAAATATCTATAAAGTTGGCCATAGCGCCAGGCGACCTCCTCATCGATTCTCAAGAGACGGAAAGGATGAATGAATCCGTTCCAGCGCTCGCGATGCGACAGCGAGGTGCCTGCCGCGAGCTCCCCCGCTATGGTCGGCGTAATGTACAAACTTTCTCCGGGACGATCGCGCAGGAACCTGAGAGCGGGGCCGTCAACGTTGCGGTTCACCTCCCTTTCGAGGTCGACGAGGAAGGTGGTCTCGAGAATCAGTGGTCGCCCCACTTGTCCTCGGGCAAATCAACCGCGGATTTGAGCGCATCGATACGCTCCAGTTCGGGTTCGCCGAAGATCGGACCCCGCTCGCGACAGAGGATGACGAGCTCTTTTGCCGTCAGCGTATGTTCCGGCCAGCTCGCCCTCATGACAACTTCGCTAAACGACTCACTTGAATAGGCTTTAGCGCTCTTCAGCCGTTCGTACGCCTCCACTTTCAGCGAGATCGTCTTGGTGGCCATACACAGATTATGCATATTGCACAGAATAATGTCAAAAGAAAAGGTCTAACTCGGCAACGTCGCGTAGGGTTTCGCGAACGGTCTCGAGGCCGAGGGTCTTTCAACGGCAAGTCCGCAATCGTCGTCATCCCGGACGCCGCCAAGTCGGCCTGGTCGTAAGTGGTGAGTCCACGAGCTTGCCGTCGCGCCGGGCAACCTGTTCGAGAAACGCCAGATAGGCATCCGCCTCGTTCTCGAGCTTGTATTGAGACTCAACGTGCTCGCGCACGAAGCGGCCCATCGCGTCTCGAAGCCACGGCTTCTCGTAGACGAAGAATGTGAGCTGCTTTCGGAGAAAGAGATTCTCCGCGGCGAGAGCGCCTTGCGAACACGAGATCCCGAGCGAACGCTATGGCGTCGAGGACAAAGGGCACGATATTCGAGAGCAGTCGCAGAGCGAGCCTTCCACGTTCAGAATGACGACGGTTACCCTGTCGGCCCGGTCGGCGCGAAACGGCCGATGCTGGCAAGTCATACCGCGGAATCAACGCCGGATCGAGTTTTTGCGGAGCACAGGGATCGAGCCTCTGTGGTCCAGAGATGGCAAAGAGATCTTCTTCCGAAAGGGCGACGCTATGATTGGTCGTGGCTGTCGAGGGTAGAGGCTCGGAGCTTCGGGCCGGAGCCTCAGAACGGCTGTTCGAGGGACAGTTCGCGTTCGAACCTTCCAACAGCTACGCCAACTACGATGTGAGCTTGGATGGCGAGCGGTTCGTGATGGTCACTCGCGGTGGCGGTGCACCGTCCACGGAACTTCGAATCGGAAGTTCCAATAAGTACTAGTAAAGGTTTCGCTTATAAGCATTTGTATTTCAGTGCTTTACACGATTTCCAGGTAGCTTCTTTCTAGTGGACACAACTACACCTCTGTCTGGAATGGCATCGGGCATCGTGATATCGAG
>SMYC01000162.1 GCA_004356105.1 Acidobacteriota bacterium
CATCTCCCGCGCGGCGGTTCTCTACGTTTTCCCGACCGTGTTCTCAGGCTCTCACCTAGAGCATTGTAGCGTCGAGTATCACAAGACGAAGTTCGTCGAGATCGAGACACGCGAATCGGCTGAGCTGTTCGCCGACAGCGAATTTCTGCAAACCACCCCCGTTCGCATCGACTCGCTGCCGCGCAAGCTCGAGGTCGTTTCGTGACCATCGAGGCTGACGAGATGCCATTGGCTTCCAGCCGAGCTCTTCGCCGAGGCATGCGCATCACGCTCTATGTTCTTCTGGTCGATCTCGCCCTCGTCGTAATGACGGGCGGCGTGTCTCTCATCGGCCCGGTCAGCACGATCGGTTTCGCGGCGCGCTCGTTCCTAGCACTCGGACTCGTCGCCTTCGAGGGATTTCGGCGGAACGAACGATTCTACGCCTACCTAGCCCTTCTGCTTCTCCTCCTTCCGATTCTTCACTTTCGCGGCTTTCGTCTGCGCGGTGACGGGCTTTGGTATTACTCCTACGCGCATTCGGTCGCTCTCGATGGGGACATCGATCTGCTAAACCAGTATCGAAGACTCGGTATCGATCACCAGAGCGGCTCACAACCGGTACGAGAGACCGGACGAGGTCGCTTTGCTTTTCCCGTCGGTGCCCCCCTGTCGTGGGTCCCCTTCATTTGGCTCGGCCACGTGAGCGCGTGGTGGTCGAACGTCCACGGTATCGACACCGCCTATGACGGGTTCAGCGATCCCTATTTACATACGGTCGCCCTGGGAAACCTCATATTGGGTTGGCTCGGACTTCTCGTGCTGGATCGCTTCCTCCGCCATTGGTTCGAGCCGGCGGTGGCTTTTCTCACCACGGTCGGGATTGGCCTCGGCAGCTTTCTCGGCTGGTATCTCACCTATCATTCCATCTATACGCACGCGCTGACCTTTCTTCTCGTCGCCCTATTTTTGATGCTCTGGAACGCTGGACCCAAGAGCTTGCGGGACTTCGCCGTGATGGGCCTCGTGCTCGGCGCGGCCGGGTGCGTGCGTTGGCAAAACGGTGTTTTCGGCCTCTTGCTCGCACCGATCTTCCTCGCGCAGCTCAGCCGCAGAAAACTGCTGCCCGGCATCGTTTTCGGCGCCGCGGCCATCGCGACGCTCTTGCCTCAATTCGTGAGCTGGAAGATCATTTTCGACAAGTTCTATATCGGTGTCCCGTTGGGGCCGGACTTTATGCGCTGGGGGGATCCCTTTCTCACCGAGACGTTATTCTCGTCTCGTCACGGTCTTTTTTCTTGGAGTCCCCTTTTGTTGCTCGCCGTCTTCGGGCTTCCCGGTTTCGTGCGACGCCATCCGCGAACCGGGTTGCCGCTCGCAGCTTTGCTGCTCCTTCTTACCTACGTGAACAGCTCGGTGTCCGATTGGTGGGCGGGCGGCTCCTTTGGCTCGCGCCGCTTCGATTCCGTGCTTCCGATTCTTGCGCTCGGGCTCGCCACGAGTCTGGACGTCGCGATCGATCTCGTAAAACGCTACCCCCGTGCGGTCGTCGCCACCATGATCGCGCTGGTCGTCGCCGGTAACGGTCTGCTCATGGAGCAGTACCGCAAGGGACGCGTTCCTCCGGACGGCACTATCTCGTGGGAGGCGGCGGTAGAAGACGGGCTAGAAGACATCTTCGATGGTGTCGGCTATCCATTCTCGTTTCCCATGAACTGGATTTTTGCTGCGCGCTACGACCGGCCGAAGACGCAATACGACATCCTTGTAGGTAAATATCTCTTTCACAGCATGCTGAATCTGGGGGGGGTCATCGATCTCGGCCCGAGCGATCCCGCTTTCATCGGAAACGGATGGAGCGGCCTCAAAGATTGGGAAGAGCTAGAGCGCGAGGTTCGACATGCCGAAGGGCCACGCTCCGGGATTTTCGTTCCGACGGATCGCGCGGAAACTCTACGCATCTACATCGAATGTTCAGCGCCGCCCGGGGTCGAGCCAGCACCGGTCGAGGTCTGGCTGAATGGTGCGCGCGTCGGCGGCTTCTTTCCGAGTGCAAGGATGGAAGAACACGCGCTGACGGTGGATGCCGGCTATTGGCGACGTATCAATCTGCTCGAGCTTGTGCCCGCTATCCCGGTCGAAGGCACACCGTTCCTCGCCGTCGACAAGCTGCGCTTCGAGCGCGTGGCGCCCTAGCCTAGTCCCCGCCAGCGGGCGACACCCGAACCTGCGGCGACGGGGTTTATCGGGACTCAGTACGATAAGATGTCCCGGCGAGTAGGCGGCACCTCGCACAGAATATACACTCGATCCCGGGAAAGAATGAAGCGTCTCGCGACGAAAAATCTGCAATCATGACGAGCCTCAACATCGCTTTCGTCGCGCTCGCGCTCGTTCTGTTTCTGTGGATGCCCGATCGCGGGGCGCCGATCCGGCGGTCGAGTCTGCTCGCCACCGTCGTTCTTCTCTTGCTCGCCCTTTTCGTCGTCCCGCCAGCCGTCGACAGTTTCCGGGAACTGGCATCGCCTCTTCGAGGCGTTCTGGGGGATGGCCGCGACGTCGCTCGACATCGGGGATCGGCGCATGCTCAATCGACTCGCGGATCGTCGGCGCGGGGTGAAACTCTCCATCGAGGGCTACCTCGCTCCCTCCTTCATCGACCTACCTCGGCGTAAACGCGCGGGAGAGGAGACGACGAGATCTTCGTGCTCGTAGGTGCTCCCAGAAGTTGGCCGCCGGCTGAGCGTTCCCGTGATCGATCCAGGTCACCTGGGATTGAAGAATCCGCTCGACACCAACGCGCACTATTTCATCGACACGCTGCATCTCAGTCCAGCGGGAAACGCCTACCTAGCAGAGAGACTCGTTAGAGAGCTCGCCGACCGGGACGCCCTATGACCGAACCGCGCATCAATCTTCACCTGTGAGCAGGGACCAGCGGGATACAATGTCCACTCGTGGTCGATTGCGAGAACGAGCCTCAGGGCACGACGAAACTGATCCTGGTTTTCCTCGGTTTCTTATTGGTCGCTGTGGTTGCGACCTACCCTCTCGCCTTTCGGGCTGCCGATCACGTGTTTGGGTTGGGCACGCCACCTCTCAACATCTGGGCGATGGCTTGGGTCAACCACCAGTTGCTGCGAGATCCACTTTCGCTGTTCGACGCCAACGTCTTTTATCCGTACGCAAGAAGCCTCGCCTTCTCCGAACATCTCTTCGTGCCTTCTCTCATGGCCGCGCCCTGGCTCGCGGTCACCGGAAATCCCGTTCTAGCGCACAATGCCGTCGCGCTCTTGAGCTTGGGGCTCGCCGGCTTGGGCATGTACCTTCTGTGCCGCGAGCTCACGGGAAGCGAGACCGCTTCCTTCGCGGCGGGGTTGATCTACGCGTGTCACACCTGGAACATCAATGAGATCATCCGAATCCAGATATTGTCGAACCAGTGGTTCCCCTTCCTCCTGCTGGCGCTGATACGCTATTTTCGAAGTCCGTCGACACGGCGCGGCCTCGAGGTCGGCGCCGCCTACGCACTGCAAGGTTTGAGTTGCATGTACTGGGCTCTCTACCTCCCATTGGTGACCCTGCCGGCACTGATTCTCCTTCAGTGGCGACACCGGCTGGAATGGCGACGCCTTGCTCTTCTCGGGCTTCCACTCGGCCTGGCGATATCGTTGACCGGACTCTTCGCCGTTCCCTACCTGCAGAACAGGCAACAGTTTTCTTTCGAACGAGAACCACCCAACCCTGTTCCCATCGACCGCTATTTCGACGTACTTCCGGGCAATTGGCTGTACGAGGATTTCCTGGGCACGGCGCGCTCCAACGAGAACGCGGCTCATTTTCTCGGCTTCTCGACAATGCTCATCGTATTTGTGGGCGTTTTCTGGCGATCGCCCGCTCGAACCGACTTGCGACTCCTTTGGCTGCTGTTTGTCCTCGCGGGTTTTCTTCTTAGCCTCGGACCCGAGATCTGGCTGGGAAACCGGCGGTTGATGGCCGGCCCGTACGCCGCCTTCTTTCACTGGCTCCCCGGCTTCCAGAGCGTTCGCTATCCCGAGCGTTTTTCCCTAGTCATGATGCTAGGCGTCGCACCACTGCTCGCGGGGGGACTGTCCCGGATCCGGCCGATCGTAGGCGGATTCGGGGTCGTCGCGATCAGTGCTCTCGTCTTTATCGAGCATCTCTCGGTGCCACTAAAACTCACGCCGTTGCCGACGGGTGAAGAGATTCCGAAGGTCTATCATTGGATGGCCGAACAGCAGGATGTGAACGTGATCGCCGAAGTACCCACTACCCGCTATTGGGGAGAACGAGCCGATGCCGACCCCATGTACTTCTCGACGGTGCATTGGAAAAAGACGGTCCAGGGGTTTACCGGTTATTTCCCGCCCGCCTACAACTACATTCGCTGGCGATTGTTCCACTTTCCTGATCGCGAAAGCGTCTCGTTTCTCGAGAAACTGGGGGTCGACACGGTCGTCGTGCAACCCGAACACTTGGACGTCGATGAGCTCGCTGGCAACGAGGCATGGAAGCTCGAGGGTCCTTTCCCCGAAGGGCACGTGGCACTGCGCCTGAAGCAAGCGCGAGGCATGAATTTCGAGACACCCGGTAAGAGAGGAGGCCCGCCACTCATCGAGCTCGATCCGACGCGCTGGAGAGTCCACGGCTCGACGCCGGGGGCGCGGCGAGCCAAGGACCGCGATCCTGACACGTCTTGGAGCACCGTCGAGTTCCAAACGGAGCACGATTTCTACGCGATCCGTTTCCCGGAGAGCACCCGCCCAGCTCTCGTCTCGATGCTCGTGGGACCGCCCTTCGAGTTTCCCATGCACTTCGAGATTCTGGGATTGTTGGAGTCCGGAGCTTGGCAATCCCTTGATTTCGAGCACGACGTGACATACGACCGCTTCGTCGCGAAACTCTTGAAGCTGCCGCTCGAGGCGACGCTCGACGTCGCGCTCGATCCGCCCCCGGTCCGCGAAATAAGGATTCGCATCACGAAGACGGACCCCTTCGAGATGCCCTGGACGCTCTCCGAGGTGCATGTCTACACGACACCAACGGTGCGATGAGCGCGTTGCCGATTGCGCCGCGCCGCGTCTCGAGCGCTTCGAGGAGCGCGGCCGTGATGGTGACGATGCCGGTCGCGTTCTTGAAGACGTGTTTTTCGCGCGCATCGAGACGGGCGAGCTTTCTCGGCGTCGGCGGCGCGTCAGCCTCGTACATCCGCCCGCGTTCTTCGGCAAGACCGCGGCGACCGTGCGAGCTTCGTAGACGAGCGCGGCGTCGGCAAGCTTCGTCGCGAGGTCGGCAAGGATGAGGTCGCGCGTATAGAGGACGTCGCTCGCTTCCGAGGCGAGCATGAGCGGCGCCGCGCGCAAGAGAAAGACGGGCGCCCGCACGCGCGCACGCGGCGGAGCCTCAGCTTCGGATGGGGCTTGAGCCCGAAATCGACGAGACACTCTGCGTCCGTGCGTGCATCGGTGCGCCGCAGGACGAGCTCGACTTCGACGCCGCGGCGGGCGAGCGCGTGACACGTCTCGCTCGTATGGATGCCGTTCGCGCGCTCCATCGGAAAGCGGATATCAGCGAGGTAGACGAGCTTCATGAGGGCGGGTCGACGATTTCGTAGACCGCGTCGTCTCCAATGCGGGACAAGAGCAGCATTCTTTCCCGGTATCGATCCATTTCACGTTCCAATCGCCGCCGCCGCGGCTCAGGAATCCTATCGTAGTGGATGACGACGTAGCGCACCGGCGCGCGCTCCAGCAAGAATCGCAGGATTCTCGATGTCGGAAAGTGGCGGAGCCGGCCGACGAGCTGCCAATAGTCGTTCGGCCACCAACCACTGTAGCCGTTTACGAGCGGCTTGAAGTGGACCGTCGAGTAATACATGTAGAGCGACTCTCGAGTGATCGATTCACCTTCGTGGATGGGAAGCTCGAGTACAGCCCCGGGCGGCGCTTTCTCGAGCTCCTCATAGATGGCCGGGATCGCGGGCGCTTCGGGCATCGCACGGTCGAGCGTATAGGTCTGATAGTCGAAGAGCAGAAGCCCGACGAGAGCCGCACCGACTAGATTCGCTCGCCGGCGGTTTTCGAGTAGGCCGGCCACACCCCAGGCGACGAGTACCGAGCCTCCGAGCAGCGCGAGCACTGAGATCCGCGCCGGCACCCGCATCCCATTGAAGCCCGGGAAGTGACGGTAAAAGAACCGGTACGGAAGATTCACGACGCGCTCACCGAGGCGAAGCTCCGGTCCCAAGGACAAGATGACCGCTACGGCCGAGACCCCAATGAAGAAAATCCACATCGTGCGCGGCAACGTATCGCCTCTGGTCGCCTTGCGTCCGTAGTAGAGCCCGAGCCCCGCGAGAACGATCGCCACGAATCCAGGAAAGAGCGCTTTTTCGGATCGCTCCTGGCGCGGAAGCCACCTCCAATGCGGCGCTTTGTTGAACGTGCTCGGGCGCAGATAGTCGGAAGGCTTGGCCGAGAACTGCACGACGTCTTCGTAACGCCGATAAAATCCGCGGTCACGGTTTCTCTGATACGGCAGGAAAAACGGAAGAGTGAGGGCGGAGACGAGGAGCGCCCCGCCCACGAGCCCGAGCACGCGCTTTCGGCTCAGAAGCGAGCGGCCGAAGGTGGAAAGCACCGCTCCGAAGAGAACGATCGCAAAGGCTAGGTACACCGCGTAGTAGTTGCAGGACAATATCTGCAGCACTGAAAACCCGACAACACCCGCGAGCCAAGGCTTGCGGCCATCGCGCAGATAGCGCACCAGGCACCAGAAGACGAAAGGAAACCATTGGAGCGTCAGAAGTTGGATATGGACGACGTGCAAAAAACGATAAGGCGCGGCGAGAAAGACCGTTCCGGCGACGATAGCGGCCCAACGATTTCCCGTGAGGTCACGGGCCAGCAGATACATCCCGAGCCCGGAGAGCATGAACGACAGGAACATGGCCGCGTTATAGGCGAGGACGACACTGCCCGTTGCAAGGTAAAACGGCCACGCGAGAAGTGCTATCGCGAATAAATGCTCCGAGTAGGCAAGAGTGTCGGGACGCGGCGCAAAAATGTTCGCATCAAAGTAGGCAAGAGGCGCTTGCGGCAGGATGTGGAAGTTCCAAGCGAGCGCCCAGTAATTAAGGAGCGCGTCCGGGCTGGCACTGAGAGCTGTTGTAAGCCGCGACGTCAGCGGCCAAGTCAACCACGATGTCACCGCGACGAAAAACAAGAGCGCCGTGAGATCGCGCGTTCGGGAGCCCATCGTGGGCCATCATATCGGAACCGGCGCCGGGAGCGGGTCTACGGGGTGCTGGCGATGACCGTGACTTCGAAGCCCGTCTCGGCGGCGTCTTCCGACACACTCACGCGCGTCTCCGCGATCCCGCGATCCAGAATTGCCTGCATCACGGCATGAGCCCGCCGTTCAGGAAGCTCCGGGTCTTCGAGTGGCCCTCGATCGCCCCGGACTTCCGCTGAATATTCGGGACGCGTCTCGAGCCACTGCGCGATCGCATCGAGCGCCCCACGTGCGCCGCGGTCGAAGGAATCTTCGCCGCGGGTGAAAACGATCGTCGCGCTCGGCGTCGGTGCTTCGTCGAACGACCTATGATCGGGAGGCTGGTCTTCGACGATCTCGTTCTTCGATGGATAGAAAGAAAACGCGGCAACGGTACCCAGACTCCCCGCCTGCCGCCCGTCGCGAGTGCTCGCGCCGATCGCTTGAGCCGCGTCCTCGACGACCGGGAGGCAGCGCGTGAGAGCGTCCAGAAGCTCGTCGCGGATCGGCTCGTGCTGGGCTTCGAGATTCACGAGAGGAATCTTTGGTGGCATCGCGCCTTAAGGGTACATGAAATCCGTTTGAAACACGCCGGGGAGTCGCATAACATAA
>SMYC01000163.1 GCA_004356105.1 Acidobacteriota bacterium
ATGCGCAGGCCTGCACGGAAGAGATCTGTGCGATGGTGGATGCTCTAGTGGTTCCCGTCGAGTCGAGCGAGACCGCCGGCCAAAGGTGGGTGGATCCAGAATCTCTCGTCGCCGTGGCGCGTGACGCCGAACAGGGAGAACGCTGAGCGCGTGCCGATACTGACCGGGTGGCACGCTGACAGCACGACCAAGCTGGTCGTACCAACAAACCTTTGTTAAGCTCGCGCTCGCCGAGTAGTTGTCGATTTCAGTGACAGAGAGAGGTCCCGGTGCTTCGTCCCCACTCCATCAACGTGTCGGTCGCTGCCCTTGGTGTTGCTTCCGCTTGGATGTTGGGCGTCTCTGTCTCGCTCCTCGCCGCCGAGCTTCCTCCCGGCTTCGTGGAACGAGCCATCGTGGAGCGGCTGGCGGAGCCTACGTCCATGTCCTGGGCGCCGGACGGTCATCTCTGGGTCAGTGGCCGGCTCGGCGACGTATGGGAGCTGCACCTCGAAGATCTGAACCGAATCGACGTCGTTCACATCGGCCGCATTCCCGTGAGCACCGATGGAGAGCGAGGCATAAGCGGCATCGCGGTCGATCCAGACTTCGAGCAGAATCGACAGATCTGGATCTACTACACGACGCAGGATCCACCTTTTCGCAACCGTCTCTCGCGATTTCGCAACGTGGGTGATCTGCTCGTCGACGAACAGATCGTGTACGAGTCCCCCGATCTGGAGTCAGTCATTCACAATGGCGGCTGTCTTCGCTTCGCCGCCGACAAAACGCTCTACTTCTCGACCGGAGATGATTTCCAAGGTAGTCGCACGGCACAGGCGCTCGCGGACCCACGTGGAAAGATCCTTCACATCAACCGGGATGGCTCACCCGCGGAGGGGAACCCGTTTCTTGGCGACGCCTCCGCCGACCCCAGGGTGTGGGCCTACGGATTCCGGAATCCCTGGAGGTTCAACCTGCAGCCGGAGAGCGAGACTCTGTTCATCGGCGATGTGGGCAACGAGCTTTACGAGGAGATCGACTTGGGCGTTCCCGGGGGAAACTTTGGCTGGCGGATGACGGAGGGACCGGAGCCCCCAGGAGTTCCCGGTGTCAGCTACCCGATTTATTCTTATCCGCGGACGTCGGAGAACGGGCATGCGGTTGTCGGGGGCGACCATGCGCCCGCCACCCACTTTCCGGCGGAGTACGAAGGCAACTACTTTTTCGGGGACGCCGTAACAAGCGAGATTTTCCGCATGGTGCTGGACGATTCCAACCTTCCGCTATCCACCGAGGTCTTCGCTTCGAACACGGGGATAGGGCCAGTGGATATCCAGTTTGGTCCCGATGGCGCGCTGTACTATCTCGCCCATTACCAGCAAGCCTTGTATCGCATCTCCTATCAGGGCGGCTCTAACCGCCAGCCGCTTGCCGTCGCCTCGGTCACTCCGAACAGCGGCGACGCGCCGCTCGACGTCATACTCGACGCGTCCGATTCCGTGGACCCCGAAGGGGACGCCTTGAGCTACACGTGGGAGCTGGGTGACGGTGAGGAGCGCGGCGGTAAGGTGA
Source organism: Acidobacteriota bacterium (assembly GCA_004356105.1). GTDB lineage: Bacteria > Acidobacteriota > Vicinamibacteria > Marinacidobacterales > SMYC01 > SMYC01. The sequence continues at coordinate 1,555 of SMYC01000163.1, forward strand.
TTCGCAAGACTTACCCTGCCGGAAGCTACTCGGCCGCCTTGACGGTGACCGATGCCCGGCGCGCTTCCGCCAGCGTGCGAAACCTACGCATCGTGTCCGGAAACCACCGCCCCGCCGCCGTCATCGAAGAGCCCGCATTGGGCCGCCGGTACCAAAACGGTGAGGTGATTCTCTTCAGCGGAAGCGCCACCGACCCCGAGGAGGGTGCGATTCCTTGCGCGCGGTTCACGTGGCGAGTTATCTTCCATCACCTCGGTCACACGCATCCCTTTCTTGGCCCGGTACAAGGCAGTTGTGAGGGCTCCTTCGTGATCGACTCCAACGCGGTGAGCGAGGCCTTCTACGAGATCCAGCTCACGGTGGAAGATACGGGGATGCCCTTGGGGCCAGCCGGCAAGTTGAGGGGCTCCCGTTCGATCCAGATTTTTCCAAACGAACCGCCTCTCTGACGGAAGCTCCGCGGACGGGACAACGGCGTGAATCTGATTGCGAGGCGGTTTCTCCTGACGCTCCTCCCGCCGCTCATCACCTATGTCTTGGCACGGCTATTCCTCTTTTATCCCGGGGAGCTCAGCGGCTACGACACGATGAGGCCTGGAAGCTGGGCGCGCTGGGACGCTGGCCATTACTTGTCGATCGCCCGAAACGGATACGAGCTCTTCACCTGCGACGTCATCGGCTACTCGCCGGACGAGTGGTGCGGCACGACCGCATGGCTTCCGGGCTATCCATGGCTGATACGGCTCGTTTCGAGACAACTAGAGATTCCGCGGCAAGCGGCAGCCGTCATCCTTTCCGGCGCCTTCGCCTATCTGAGCCTTCTCGTGCTCTGGCGTGGGTTCATGGGCGCGCAGATCGATCGAACGAATATCCTGACGCTCTTGCTGGCGTCCTTCTTCGCCGGGAGTATCTACTACCACGCGATATTCCCCATTTCCATGGTTGGATTTTTCATCATCCTGTGCCTGTACTTCCTGCGTGAGGAACGCTGGCTCGCGAGCGGCATCGCCGGGGCTGCGGCTGCTTTTACTTATCCCAGCGGACTGCTCCTGTCGCCGCTTGCCGCCCTATGGACGCTCTATCCGTCGAGCCAGTCAAGTGAGTCAAAGACGAGCGCCCAAAAGCGCATCGTTGGCCCGCTCGTTCGGTCAGCGGGCGTAGCCGCGCTGGGTTTTGCCGGGGTTCTGCTCGTACATCAGTGGACCCTTCATGCTTGGAATGCCTTCTTTTTGGTTCAGCAGAAGTACAGGCACGATACGCTCCAAGACCCGCTTCGCAATTTCACGCGTGCCGTTGCACCTCTTTTCGAGCACGGGCCGGATCGGCTGGTGCCAGCGTTTCAAACGCTTATGGTTGCGGGGCTCATCGCAGCGATCTTGGTGGCAATGGTCGTGCGGCGGCGCCAAGTCACGGCCTTCGATGTCTTCTTATTGCTGACGGTCGTCTTGTTTTGGTCGTTCCCGTTTCTCATCGGCCGTTCGTCGAGTCTCTACCGAAGTGAAGCTCTCCTGTTTCCGATGGTGCTCTTGACGCGCCTGTTTCCCTGGCCCTTGCAGGCTGCGATCCTGGGGCTCTTCATCGCCGTCCATGTTCATATGGCGACCTTGTTTTTTCACTCCGTGCTCGTGTAGACGCCGCGGTCGCCGCTCAGGCGCGAGCGCTTGGTGCCAGCCGAGCTTTCAGAGCCGCCATTTCGCCGCTAGTCATCGGGGCGAAGCGGCGGGCCGCGGCTACGTTTTGCTCCAGGATCGGGATGCTCGTGTGGCCGATGTCGCAAGCCGCGATGGGGAGTGAGAGATCGTAGCGGATGAGCTCCTCTGGCGTCGCCTGGCCTTCTCCGTGGCCGACGATGCTTGCCTGGCCCATGACCTTCATCGCGATGACACCGATGCCCTTTTCTACCGCCGCCGGCAGCACTTCTTCTTCGAAGGCGGCTAGCGGCTGGCCCGGGCTCATCGACAGCGGATGTTTCGCTTGCGCGGCGTTCATCGAGATGAGAAGCGTGTCGATATCGAATCGGCGCACGGCCTCCAGCAAGACGGCCGGATTGTAGTGTCCCGTGGCTCCGTAGAATCGCACCACTCCTTGGTCCTTCAACTCGCGAAGGGCCGTTAGAGCGCCGTCCGGCGCTTCGAGTCGATCGAGCTCTTCGAACCGAGAGAGGCTGTGCATCTGGATGAGATCGAGATGGTCGGTGCGCAGGAGCTCCAGGCTTTTTTCGACCGAGCGGAGCATCCCTTCCCGATCGCGATCCTGGGCCTTGCTGGCGAGGAAAATTCGATCTCGATGCGGAGCCAAGATGCGCCCGAAATAGGTCTCGGACAATCGTACCTGTGGCCGATGCGTGTAGCCGGCTGCCGTGTCGAAATAGTTGATCCCGAGCTCGAGCGCCCTTTCGATCAGCGCTCTGACTTTCTCTTCGCTGCCGTCGACACGGCCAAGGAAATGGCTCCCTCCTCCGAAAGCGAGAACGGAGACCTCGACACCGGTTTTGCCGAGCTCACGGCGTGGAAGTTCGGTCGGCTGCGCGCCCGCCGCCGATGCGGCGAGTCCAGCGGCAACGGTCGTCTTGAGGAAATCTCGTCGATCGATCTTCTTGTCGGAAGATGCCATAGCCTTTGACCTCCGGGATATGAATGTAGGCCCAACCCGCGCGTATGTCAAAGCCAAATTCAAAGCGGCGCTTCTGCGTGTGCTAGCATTTCGGTATGCACCTCCGTTTGGCGTCGAAGACTTTGGACGAGCTCGTCTTCGACAACCGTTTCACCCGGGAGCTCCCTGCCGATCCCGATGAGACGAATCGACCTCGGCAAGTCTTCGGTGCGTGCTTTTCTCGTGTCCAGCCGGCCAAAGTTCGCGCGCCGTCGCTGGTTGCTCATTCCGCGGAGGTCACCCAGGAGCTTGGGTTGTCGTCCGATACCGCCCAGTCGGAGGATTTCGTTCAGGTCTTTTCCGGGAATCGGGTGCTCCAAGCTATGGACCCTCACGCGACCTGCTATGGCGGCCATCAGTTCGGTCATTGGGCGGGTCAGCTCGGTGATGGACGGGCTATCAATCTAGGGGACGTTGTCGGCGAGGGTGGCGCGAGGTTGACGCTTCAACTCAAAGGCGCGGGGCCGACGCCGTACTCGCGCTCGGCGGACGGGCTCGCGGTGCTGCGCTCTTCGGTACGCGAGTTCTTGTGCAGTGAGGCGATGTTCCATCTTAGGGTTCCCACGACGCGGGCTCTGAGCCTCGTGCTCACGGGCGAAGAAGTCATGCGGGACATGTTTTACGACGGCCATCCCGCGCTCGAGCCTGGCGCCATCGTCTGCAGGGTAGCGCCCTCGTTCACTCGCTTCGGGAATTTCGAGATCTTCACCTCCCGTGGCGAGATCGATGTCTTGCGCAAGCTCGCCGACTACACGATTCGGAACGATTTCCCGCACTTGGGCGAGCCGTCGAAGGAGACCTACTTGGCTTGCTTCGAGGAGGTTTGCCGAAAGACGGCAGAGCTCATCGTGGATTGGCTTCGCGTGGGCTTCGTTCACGGCGTGATGAACACCGACAACATGTCCATCCTTGGCCTCACGATCGACTACGGCCCGTATGGCTGGCTCGACGATTTCGACCTCGATTGGACGCCGAACACCACGGATGCCTCGGGCCGCCGCTACCGTTTCGGCCATCAATCGAGCATCGCGATGTGGAACCTTGTCCAGCTTGCCAATGCCATCCATCCTCTCATCGAGGATATCCCCGCGATTCAGGCTGGGCTCGAGGTCTATACGAAGACGTTCGAGAAGGCGTGGCCTGCGATGATGGCGAGTAAGCTCGGCTTCGAGTCCTACCGAAAGGAGCCGGACGGCGAGTCCTTCGCGGAGCTTCAGAGGCTCTTGCGTCTTGTCGAAACGGACATGACCATTTTCTATCGCCGCTTGGCGACCGTCGCGGCGGATGCGTCGGAGCCGGATGATGACGTCGGTGACGACGTCTTGCTGGAGCCGCTGATGGACGCTTTCTACACGCCCGACGTGTTGACGGCAGAGCACCGGCAACGTTGGGCGCTCTGGCTTCGAGCCTATCGCGCCCGGCTAAGAGAGGACGCCGTTTCCGGGACGGTTCGTCGAGAGCGCATGGACGCTGTGAACCCTAAATATGTGCTCAGGAATTACATGGCGCAGCTGGCCACCGACAAAGCCGAGGAGGGCGATCACTCGCTCGTTCAAGAGCTGCTCGATGTACTGCGCCACCCTTACGCCGAACAGCACGGAAAAGAAGAGCACGCCCAAAAGCGTCCCGACTGGGCCCGTGATCGCGCCGGCTGCTCGATGCTCTCGTGTAGCTCCTGAGTTTTCTCGACGGTTCATTTCTGGTAATCTTCTTGCGAGCATTCTTGCAAAGACGGAGCATCTATATGAAACCCCCTCGATTGGTTGCCCTTGCGGTCACTCTCTCGCTCCCATTATCGTACTCATTCGCGGGCTCTCAGGAAGAGCTGACGCCCGCGCAAGTCCACATTCGTCATGTCGTCGATGCTATTAACGGCACGCCGGATCGGGTGGGACTTCTGAGCATCCTCGAGACGGAGGCCCAGATTGCGGCGCAGCACGCCACGCTTGCGGCCGCGGACACCGAGAACCTCGAATCGATGAAGCTTCACATCCGGCACGTCCGCCACGCGGTGGACCCGTCCACCGAGCCCGAGGGGCCGGGCAAAGGCTACGGCGTCTCGAAAGCGGCGAAAGGGGTCGAGACCCACATCATGCTCGCGACCAAGTCGGTGGGCTCGTCGGAAGGTATCGTCCTGCACGCCAACCATATCGCCACGAGCGCACGAAACGTCGTCGCCTGGTGTACGACGATCCTCGCGGAGTCCGAAAAAGTAGTGAGCGCTGAGCTCGCCAAGGATGCTGCCGACGCGACACGGAAAATCGCCGAGCTGGCGCGGCACGTTCTGGAAGGCGTCGACGCGAATGGCGACGGCCGGGTGAGCTGGCAATTACGTGAGGGCGGTGTGGCACAGGCGAAACAGCATGGCGGGCTCGTGAAGAAAGCCGCGGCATCAACGAGCTCCGACCCGTAGGGCCGATCCGAGCGAAGCCGAGCTCTGTTCCGCGTCGTTGAGAAAACCTTTCTCGCGCATCCACACATCGTCATAGATCGTGCTCAGGTAGCGAGCGCCAGCGTCGGAAAAAATCGTCACGATACGCGACGTCGCAGGCTCCGTCTGCGCCACCTGGCGCGTGGCCCATAGGGCTGCGCCGCTCGAGCCCCCCGCGAACATCGCCTCGGTGCGCGCAAGCTCTCGCGCGCTCAAAAAAGCGTCGCGGTCTTTGACTTGAACCATTTCGTCGAAGAGCTCGAACTCGGGACAGCCGATGATCTCGTCGTCGCCGAGACCTTCGAGCAAGTAAGGCTTCGAGGCGCCGTGGCGGCCCGTGCGAAAATATTCCGTGAAGACCGAGCCCTCGCCATCGACCGCGACCACCCGCAGCTCGGGGTTCTGCTCTTTCAAGTAACGCGCCGTCCCGGATAGCGTGCCGCCGGTCCCGATGCCGGCGACGAGCACATCGACGCGTCCTTCCATCTGCTCCCAGATTTCCGGCCCCGTCGTTCGGTAATGCGCGTCGTTATTCGCGCGGTTGTTGTGTTGGTCGGGAAACCACGCTCCCGGGATGGCGTCCGCGACGAGCGGCGCCTTCCGGTTGAAGCTCTCCGGGTCCCCGGGCGGCCTACCGCCATCGACGAGAATGAGCTCCGCGCCGAGCGCGCGTAAAGTGGAGAGCTTTTCCGGGCTCGTTTCTCTTCGGACGATGATCTTCAAGTGCAGTCCTTCGATAATCGCCATCATAGCGAGCCCCATCGCGGTGTTTCCCGAAGAGGCTTCGACCACGGTGCCACCTGCCTCGAGCTTGCCGCTCGCCAAGGCCTGCTCGATGAAATGGCGCGCGATGCGGTCCTTGGTGCTCCCCATTGGATTGAGGAACTCGAGTTTCGCATAGACCTCACACGCGGTATCGGGAAGGGCGCGTGCAAGGCGTACCATCGGCGTCCACCCGACGGCTTCGGAGATGCGGTCGTAAACGCGTAGGTCTTTCATAGGCCATCGTAGAGCTCCAATGTGACGGATCCGTGGCGTCATGATGGCGGGAGCTTGGAGTTTTGGCCGCCTCACTTTCTTGGCTCGTACGGCTTCGTGGCCTCGATGCTAGCGAGACCGAGCGCAACGCGGCCTACATGAAGTCATCGACAGATGTGCGCGGTGTTCCCGTTCAGGTCGTCGAGCTTACAGGACGGCCCCGGACTGCTCCGATCGGCCACGCTTCATGCGGATCAAGTTTCCGGGGAGCTAGCGTTTCGGGTGCCAAAGAGATAAGATCCGGCCCGACCGTTGACGGGAGCTGGTCATGTCATCACGCCGGATTTATATAATTATATTGGGTCTGTTCTTTTACGCCTTTACGGCAAACACACAAACACTCGGCCAAGTTGCTGAAAAAGAAAGAGATCGCCGTGCGGGCCTCGGCAAGAAGGACGCGAGCGAGACCATTACCGAAGCTCAGTTAGGCTCGGGCCAGGTGACTGTTGTCCCCGAGTCGCTCGTGTCCGAGGACGAAATCCCGGCCACCGGGGCTTCAGACTTGAGCTGGGCGCTCGGCGACGCGGCGGAGAGCGCCGAGGCGGACCCTTGGCCCGAGCTCTACGACCACTACCAAACGGCCTATCGGGACGCGAAGTCGGCCTTGGGCCAGGCCGAAGCTTTCAAAAATTATTGCGACGAGGGTACCGCACCGCCTGAGAGACCCGGCTTCGTTGGGTGGTACTGGACCGTGGATTGCGCCTCGATGCCGGACCAAGTTGCGCAGGCGCAGCGCTCCGTTACGGATATCCAGACGGCCTGCCACGATCACGCCCGCCGTCTTCGGGTCCCACCTGGGCGAGCGCGGCTTCAGTAGCGTTACTCTCCGACCCTCAGGTCGAGCGCGGCGTGCTCCGCATCAATATAAATAGTCGTTTCGATCCGGCGCTTCTGGCTCACGTTCCAAACCCGCACGTTGTACGAGCCTTCGGGGAGCGCGTCTAGCGTAAACGGACCGTTCTTGTCCGCGATGACAACGTAGGGTGTCTCGCTTACGATGATGAAGGCCGCCATCGCAGGATGGGTGTCGCATGCGACATCGTACTCGCTGGGCTCCTCGAACGTGTGCTTGTACGACCCCACGACAGGCGTCGCGACGTTGAAGAGCGTTGTGTGGGTCCTGGTATCTACGACGCGGACACTGTGAAGCTCGTCTTCACTGTTGCGGAACTCGAGCGTCTGCCCGGCGCGCGCGAGCAAAATGTTCGGATGAAACTCGATCCCGTATTGGTCCATGAGCGGCGTCGTCTCCGGCACGGGAAATGGCTGAGCGTCGACAGGCTCGAAAAGGATGACGGAAGGGAACCCACCGCTCGCTCGAGGCGCTCGCCCCGTAACGGTGATGCCCCCCGGCGCGACCGCGTCTTCCTCCAACGTGGGTGCTGGCACCTCGGGCTCGGAGCACCCCAGCAGGATTGCGGTCAGGACGGCGAGCACTAATAGCGTCATGCTTCGCGTGAGGAATGCGCCACGCCCTGTTTCTCGGCCTCGAGAGGCGCGGCTTCGTCTTCTCGAGCCGGAGGACGGAGGACGCCCCACAGCCAAACGAACGCGGCGAAAAGCACGGCGAACATCAATAGCTGCAAAACGCCCGCGAAAAACGCCGCGTCCATGACCGGCCACCCGAACTGGCTCAGCGCGCTGCCACGCTCCACCATCCAGTGCCACGCCGAGTGCGCGACGAGCGCGGAAAGGAAGATCGTCCCCATCCGCTCGGCAACGCCGTAGCGGAAGAAGAGCTCGAGCGCGGGGATGATGAGGACGAGCACGAGAAGCTGTCCGAGCTCGACGCCGACATTGAACGAGAGCAGGGAAGTGACGAGATGCGATCCCGCGAACTGGAACGTCTCGCGGAGGACGAAAGAGAACCCGAAGCCGTGGATGAGCCCGAAGCCGAACGTGATGAGCCATCGCCGTTTCAAACGCGCTCCCGCGATATTCTCGAACGCCATGTAAAGGATAGACAGGGCGATGAGAGTTTCGATGAGCGGCGGAAACCACAACGCGTCCGGCGCGTAGCCGAGCGACGACGCGATGAGCGTGATGGAATGCGCCACGGTGAACGACGTAACGATAACGACCAGCGAGCGAAAGCGCCGGAAGGGAATGACGAGACAGAACAGGAACAGCAGATGGTCGAGCCCGTCGAGGATGTGGAAGAAGCCGAGCTCGCTGAAGCGAAACGCCACTTGACCCCAATTGGGGTCGAGAGGGATACGTCCGGGGTTGCCGGGAAAATCGAGCTCGCGCACGATGCCGTCCGGTGGAAGAAACCGGATGATGTTGATCACCCGGATCCCGAGCCGCTCGAGGCCGGGGTTGATCGAGAACTCGGACGCTTCGGAGCGGATCGGGTACTCGAACAAGACGTCGAGAACGGCTTGCTCCCAATAAATTTCCGTATCCGCCGAAAGCGGCGCGCTCGTGACATGCGCCCGCGCGGTCTCGTATCGTGCAAAGGCCACGTTCGATGGGAGGGATGCCCGAACGGCCACGAGCTCCGGGTTGCGAAGTAGGGTCTCGCCCTCATAAAGCTCGACATAGTCGGCGATCCACAAAATCGCCGCGTCACGCAAGACATCATCAACCCGGCTGAGATCGAGATAGCCCTGCTCGCGCGTGGGCACCTGCATATCCCGCATCGCCTCGAGGGGAACGCGCACGAGGAGCTCGAGCCGATTCCCCACAGGCCTGATAAACACCCGGACCGTAACATCCGAAGGGATCTCGTGCCCGGTCACCCCAACGGGCACCAAAAGAAACAAAATGGCAAAAATGTTCTTCATGAAAACTACGACGCCACCAGCCCAAACCCTTGAATGCTGAATGCTGGATGCTGAATGCTGATGATACAACATGACAAGCTCAGTCCCGCTGGCATATACTGGCGCCCATTCTCAGGGGTGCTTGCCGCGTCCCGTGGAGGAGGGGTGAAAGGATGGAGAACTTGAAAGGGAAACGAAACGTAGTTGTTGGCACGGCCTTTCTGGCCGTTCTCGTCGCGCTCGTTGTCGGGCAGGCGAGCCTCGGTGGAACGTCGACCGCGGAAGAGTCGGACGTACAAGCGCCGATGTTCGAAGTCGACCCGATGTGGCCGAAGCCGCTTCCGAACCACTGGATCATCGGTTCGGCGATTGGTGTCACCGTCGACTCGCGGGATCACGTATACATCATTCACCGTCACGGGAGCTTGAACGCGCGGACCGAAGTCGGAGCCGCTCAGGACCCGCCGACTAGCGAGTGCTGCGTACCAGCGCCGCAAGTTCTCGAGTTCGACCCCGACGGTAATCTCGTCGGCCATTTTGGTGGTCCAGCCGAGGGCTATGATTGGCCACAGTCGAATCACGGCATCACGGCCGATCCCAAAGACAATCTCTGGATTGGCGGCAATGGTCGTGATGACGCGCACATCCTCGTCTTCACGCGCGACGGCAAGTTCCTCCATCAATTCGGCCTGCCTGGCGCGCGGCGCGCGAAAGACTACACCGACGACGACAAGAAATGGATAGGCGATAGCCATGACAAAGAAAGCTTCGGCCGGGTCGCCGAGGTCTCGTTCTATGCCGAGACCAACGAAGCCTTCGTGGCCGATGGCTATTTGAACAAGCGCGTTGCGGTGCTCGATGCGACCACGGGCGAGTTCAAGCGTTACTGGGGCGCCTATGGCAAAGAGCCGAGCGACGAGGACCTCGGCCGCTACGACCCCGACGCGCCGCTCGCGAAGCAGTTCCGGAATCCCGTGCACTGCGCGGAACCGTCGCATGACGGTCTCGTCTACGTCTGCGACCGTCCGAACGATCGGATCCAGGTCTTCAAGCTCGACGGCACCTTTGTAAAAGAAAAACGCATCGCGAAGAACACCCTCGGCGACGGCGCCGTATGGGATATCGCTTTTTCCAAAGACCCGGAGCAGAAGTACATCTTTGTCGCCGATGGCAAGAACATGAAGGTCTATGTCATGGATCGCGAATCGCTCGAGATCTTGACGAGCTTCGGTGATGGTGGACGTCAGCCTGGGCAGTTCTTCGCCGTGCACAACGTCGCCACGGATTCGAAGGGCAACATCTATACGGTGGAGACCTACGAAGGCAAGCGCGTGCAGAAGTTCGTGTACAAAGGCCTCGGACCGGTGGAAAAGAAAGATCAGGGCGTTGTCTGGCCCACCACGGAAGACGAGAACTAGGCACCCTTTTTGAACGTCGGCCCGGGCGCTCGAGGCGTCCGGGCCGGCGGCAACCAATCACGGCCAGAATGTCGCGAGGCGAACCCACGTACCCATAAGTTCCTTCCGTGCTTTTCGCGTAGTGGTCAGCCGAATCCACTTCTGCGCCATCTTTAAACCGCAAGAAGGATGGCCACAGAGACACAGAGCCACAGAGAATAAAAAGAACGGTTTCGTTGCCACGCTCCGTTCGCCCGGTCACTTGCGACCGAAATCTCCTACTTGTTCACCGGCTGACCCCTTCGCTTTTCTCTGTGCCTCTGTGTCTCTGTGGCCATTTTCAGTACGGCCATCGCGGCCGCGCTGGACCGTTACAATGGTTTATTCATGACCGAAAAACCAAAAAAGCCCATCGACGATCTCTTCCGTGCGATCCTGACGAGTCGCGTCTACGATGTCGCCCGGGAGACGCCACTCGAGCCGGCCGCGAAGCTTTCGCGCCGGCTGAGCAATGAAATTCTTCTCAAACGCGAGGACTTGCAACCTGTTTTCAGCTTCAAAATCCGGGGCGCTTACAACAAGATGGCGCACCTATCGGAGGACGAGCTCAAGAAGGGCGTGGTCGCGGCGAGCGCGGGTAATCACGCGCAAGGGGTCGCCTATGCTGCGCGTCAGCTCGACGTGCGTGCCGTGATCGTCATGCCGCTCACGACGCCTGCAATCAAAGTCGACGCCGTGCGGGCCATGGGGGCGCAAGTCGTCCTTGCAGGAGACACTTACGCGGAGGCCGAGGCGCGATGCGAGGAGATTCGCTTGGAGCAGGACCTCACCCTGGTGCATCCCTTCGACGACCCACTCGTCATCGCGGGGCAGGGGACGATCGGTGACGAGATTCTCCGCCACGCGCGTGGCAATCTCTCAGCGATTTTTGTTCCGGTGGGAGGCGGCGGGCTGATTGGAGGCATTGGCGCGTTCATCAAGACGCTTGCCCCCGAAGTTCGCATCATCGGGGTCGAGCCTTTTGAAGCGGACGCGATGTATCAGTCGCTCGCGAAAGGGACACGGGTGCGCCTCGAGCATGTCGGCATTTTCGCGGACGGCGTTGCGGTGCGAGAAGTCGGCAAGCACACGCTCCCGATCGGCCTCGAGGTCATCGACGAAATCGTGCGGGTGTCGAATGACGAAATCTGTGCCGCCATCAAAGACGTCTTCGATGATACCCGAAGCGTTATGGAGCCCGCGGGTGCGCTTGCCGTTGCCGGTATGAAGCAATATGTCGATCGGGAGCGTGCCCGGGACGAACGCCTCGTGGCTGTTCTCACGGGCGCGAACATGAACTTCGACCGGCTCCGCTTCGTCGCCGAGCGCGCGGAGCTCGGCGAGGCGCGGGAGGCGATCTTCGCGGTGACGATCCCCGAAAAGGCGGGGGCGTTCCGTGCTTTCTGCAAAGCCATCGGCCGGCGGGTGGTTACCGAGTTCAACTACCGGCTCAGCGGCCGGTCGGAGGCGCATATCTTCGTCGGCGTCAGCGTGGAATCCCGCGACGATGCGCGGGCTCTCGCGGAGGAGCTGAGAGAGCTCGGCTATGAGACGGTCGACCTTTCGGACGACGAGATGGCCAAGGTGCACGTTCGTCACATGGTTGGGGGACGCGCCTCCGAGGTCCGGGACGAGTGGCCTTGCCGCTTCCAATTTCCCGAACGGCCGGGCGCTCTCATGGAGTTTTTGGATGCTTTGGGCGGCCGTTGGAACATCAGCCTCTTCCATTACCGCAACCACGGCTCCGATTTTGGGCGCGTCCTGGCCGCTTTCGAGGTGCCGCCGGCTGAGCGCGACGCGTTTCAGGCTTTTCTAGACGAGCTCGGCTATCCCTACACTCCGGAGCCCGACAACGTCGCGTTTCGCCTGTTCTTATAGGCCACCAGCCAGGTAAACCTGAAAGCGTTGTAAATCCAAATCACAGAGCTGACGGGGATAACAAAGAACTTGCGCTAGAACATGGAACAAGATTCTCGGTTCCGACCGGTTACAGGCTAAGACAAGCGCTTCTTGGTGGGGACGAGGTTGGCGCGCTCCTCTACAGTATCGAAGACGATTTTGACGTCGCCCGATGCGAGCTGGCGCTCGACTTGGCGCACTTTGTCATCCAGTGAGAACTCGCGGTGCCCGTATTCCGTGCCTTCGCGCGTGATGAACTCTTCGACGAGACCGCGGAGCGCTTCGGCGCTCAGCAGCTTGTAGTTGACGTTGACGACGCGTTCTTCTTCGTTATCCACAAATCGTCTGGGCCGCGAGCGCGTAAACGCGCGTGCACGCATAGAACTGAGAAAGCTCGACGCGCTCGTCGGGCATCGTGTTGTACTTCCCTCCAGCGCCGCAAACGACGCCTTTGGCGCCCGCTAGATGCTGCAGATGACTAGCGTCACTTCCGTAGTAGCGATAGGGCGCGACAGCGCCCACGGGCGGCGCTTCCCCGAGGATGCGCTCGTAGGCATCGACCACCGCTTTCACGATGGGCTCGTCGCGGTCGACCTGGAAAGCGCGCGGCGGGGGCAGTCCTTCCCGTTTGCGCGACACGACTTCCGTCTTGATACGCGAGTCCTTTTTCGCAAGGGCGCTCATCTCACGCTCGAGGTCAGCGAGAACACTCGCTTCCGTTTGGCCTGGTCCGTAGCGCACCGACATCCGAATGGTCGCGAAGTCGGGCACTTGGCCGGGTCGCCAGTCATGCATTTCTCGTCCGAGCCCCGCGCGCATCGAGCCGATGTTCACGCGGCGCACGCTCTTCAGCTCGGGGTCGTCCGGCCCCGAGAACTCCATCCTTTGGATGCGCTCGATGACGACGAGCATCGTGTCGATAGCCGAGATCGACTCTTCTTTCTTGGACAAGTGACGCGTTACCCCGAGCGTGCTCACTTCGACGGTGAGACTCGCCGCGTGTAAAGTGAGAACCGCAAGGTCGGTGGGCTCGCCGACGATGAAAGTATCGGCGGTGATGCCTTCTTGGACGAGCTTCAAAGTGCCGATCCCTCCTTGGAGCTCACCCACGACATAGCCGAGAACGAGGTCGCCTTTCAGCTTCCGGCCCGAGCGAACGAAAGCGCGGGTCGCGCCGAGAAACGCGGTACAGGACGCTTTCATGTTGGAGACCCCGATGCCGTAGACCATGTCGTCGCGCACGAGCGCCTCGAAGGGATCGACGGTCCAGCCGAGACCGACGGGGTTGGTGTCGAGATGGCCGTTCAGCATCAAGCTCGCGGCGCCGCCGGTGCCGACCAAACGTCCAACGGCGTTGAAGCGGCCTGGCTCTACCTCGATGAGGCGCGTTTCGAGCCCGAGAGCCTTCATCTCATCGATCATGATGCGCGCGAGGGCGCTTTCTTCGCCGCCTCCGCTATAGCTCTTGGTCTGGATCATCCGGCGGAGAAGCTTTAGATCCTCGGCGTCGTCGACGGCGTCCAGGAGAGGGTCGCTCTGAGGGAGCGACGCCAGCAGAAGCGGGCTTGCGGCGAGTTGTTTCAGCGCGTTACGTCTCGATACATCTGTCATGGTGTCGAAGCGTACTGGTTCAGCTCGCGAGCCGCAAGACGATGATGCCGAGCGCGACCCCGATAGACGCCAGCACTCTGCGCGGCCCGAACGGCTCGCGAAGAAATGTCGCGCCAAGGATTGCCGCGAGCACGACACTCGTCTCTCGTAGCGCCGAGACGATGGCTATCGGCGCTCGTGTCATCGCCCATATCGCGAGTCCATAAGCGCCCACGGACAAAATGCCGCCGAGCATTCCCGTCTTACACTGTCGCCCGAGCCCGCGCAACCCGAGGCCCGGCCGAAGGACTGGCAGTACGAGCAAGAGAGGGAAGGCGTTCAACACGAAGAGGCTCGCTATATAGGCGATGGGCGCCCCGGAAACGCGTGCGCCTAAACCGTCCGCGATCGAGTAGCCGGCAATCATGACACTCGTTCCGAGAGCGAAGAGAATAGCTGTCGAGCTCAAACCCGCGACACCGCCTGCGAAGGCAAGACCTGCAATGCTCGCCGTAATGATGGCAACGCCGAGAGTCTGGGCGCCGCTCAGAACCTCGCCGAGGAAAAGCGCCGAGACGAGAGCGACGAGCACAGGGGAGCCGCCGCGCGCAATCGGGTAAACGAGGCTGAGGCCGCCACGATTGTAAGAGAGGATCAGGAACGCGTAGTAGCCGACGTGAAGCAAGAGCGTGGCCAAAAGAAAGGGGAAGCTCTCTGTCGCGGGAAAGCCGACGAACGGAACGACCGCGAGCGCTATGAGGCCAGCTGAGAGGTTCAGCGTGGTGAGCTCCACGAGACGATCGGCGCTCGACTTCAAAAGAGCGTTCCAAACCGCGTGCATGAGCGCGGCGAGGAGCACAATGGTGGTGACGGTTGCGTCCATGTCTATCCAAGGAGCACGAGCATGATACCGAGCACGACGAGCGCCATGCCTGGAAGCTGTGGCAGCACTTCACGCTCCTTCCAAATGAAAAGCGACAAGAAGACGGCGGCGATCGCTTCGACCTGGCCGACGGATTTTACGTATGCAACGAGGGTGAGGGAGTAGGCCCAGAACCAGCCGAGGCTTCCCAGGAATCCGAAAAACCCAATGAGCAGCATGCGACGAAAATGTGTCGGGACGCGAGACAGCTCGCCCGGACGTCGAAGACGCAACCAAAGCGTGAGGAGCACGACTTCCATCCAGGTGACGTGAAACAGGGTGTGGCCCGCGACTTCGAACCGGCTCTCGCCGACCCGGGAGTTGAGCTCGACGAGCACGTGGCTGGCTTCTTTGAGAAGAAAGCTCGCGAAGACGATGAGAATCCCGGCGAGTACGGCCAACAAAGATCCCAGATCTCGGTGGAAGACTTGGCGCTTTTCAGGCACCCGTGCGAGCTGCATGACGACGACTCCTGCACCGCTGAGAACAACACCGATCCAGCCGACTGGCGTCGGGAGCTCGGAGAAAATCAGCGCGCCGATGATCGCGGTGAACACGATCTCGAGCTTGTGGAGCACGATGGCCTGAGCGAAGCTCGTGTGCCGGAAGGCGGTGATGAGAGCGACGTTTCCGAGGAGCTGCGTAACGCCGGTTCCGAGGCAGAGCACGAAATAGAGCGGTGAGACTTGGAGCACGCCGTAGGTGGCAAGGAGTGCCGCGACGAGCGCCGTCGAGAAGGGCAGATTGAACGCAAAGCGAGACCAGCTATTCAGCGCCGGGGAGACGGCATCGGAAAGGCTTCTCGCAAGACCGTTCCGGGCGCTTTGGAAAAGCCCGGCCCCGAGGGCGAGAAACACCCACAAAGCGTGCATGGCGCGCGAGTTTAACCGATCACGGATCGACGCTGTGGTAGACTTTTGGCCGTATGGATCGAGAACAGATCGCCACGCAGGTTATTGCGCGGATTGCGAAGATGCAGAAGACAAGCCCGGACAAAATCAGCGTGGACAGCACGTTCGAGGAACTTGGGGTCGACTCTCTGAACGGATTGGAGCTTCTCTGGGAGCTCGAAGAAGAGCTCGAGATCGTCATTCCCGATGATGATGCCCGAGAGATCGCGAAAGTGAGCGACGTGATCGCGGTCGTCGAGCCTCTGCTCGCGAAGAAATCCTGAAAACTCGCCTGACAAATATGGGAGCACCCCACCGCGTCGTTGTTACCGGTCTCGGTGTTGTTTCCGCGATCGGGAACGACCTAAAAACGTTTTGGGAATCTTTGTGCGCCGGACAACACGGCTTTCGCGAGATCGAGCTCGTGGATACATCGACCCTCCAGTTCCAGGTTGGCGCCGAGGTCCGCGATTTGGACTTGGAGACACCGTTCGATGATTCCGTGAGCTCCCTCCTGGATCGCTTCGCCCGGCTGTGGCTTCTTGCCGCGCGACAAGCGGTCGAGGCAAGCGGAATCGCGTCGAAAGACCTCCAGGATGCCGCGGTCATCACCGGAACGGCGCTTGGGGGGCAGACGACCCAGGACGAGCTCTTCGTTGCGCTCTATCGCGAAAACAAGCGCCGCCTGACGCCCTTCGCGGTCCCACGCATCATGCCGAGCTCGGGAGCGAGCCAAGCGTCGATGGAGCTCGGCATCGAAGGGCCCGGTATGACGATCTCGACCGCGTGCTCGTCGTCGAACCACGCGATTGGGATGGCCTATTGGATGGTGGCTCACGGCGCGGCGCCCGTAGCACTCACCGGTGGGAGCGAAGCGCCTTTCAGTCTCGGGCATCTCAAAGCGTGGGATGCCATGCGCGTCATGGCGCCGGAGCGCTGCCGGCCGTTCTCGCGGGATCGCAAAGGGCTCGTGCTCGGCGAAGGCGGCGCGGCGCTCATCCTGGAAGAGCTCGACCATGCCCGCGCGCGCGGCGCGCATATCCACGCGGAAGTACGCGGCTTTGGCATGTCCTCCGATGCCGGCCACATCACGCGGCCTTCGGCGAAAGGCGCTGCCCGCGCTATCGCGGCGTCGCTCGCGGATAGCGGGCTCAATCCTCACGAGGTCGAATACGTGAACGCACACGGCACAGGTACGCTGCTGAACGACTCGACCGAGTCGGAGGCCCTTGCGAGTGTTTTCGGCGACCACGCGGCCACGCTTCTGGTGAGCTCGACCAAGTCCATGCACGGGCACACGTTGGGCGCGACCGGGGCGATTGAAGCCGTCGTGACCACGCTTGCGCTCGAGAACGGGGTCGTACCGCCGACGGCTGGCTATCTCGGGCCCGATCCTGAATGCCCGCTCGACGTCGTCCCTAATACCGCCCGCGAAAAAGCGATTCGGCACGCCATCTCGGACTCTTTCGCCTTCGGCGGCCTCAACGCCGTGCTCGTCCTATCACGCTGGGACGGGGCCTGAGCGCGCGTTTCTTGATATAATTAACGGGCTGTCGGGATACCCGCTCGAGCGTATTGGGGCGAAAGCGACCCGTAGGTGCCGAGGAAAACAATCGAGTAGCGAGAACGGGTGGACGCGTGGAGGCTTACGTGCTGCTCATCTCTGGTCGCGTTCAAGGCGTTGGATTCCGCTGGTTTGCCGAGAGAGAAGCACAAGCTCGAGACGTGTGCGGCTACGCACGCAACCTTGCGGATGGGCGTGTAGAAGTGCTGGCGCAAGCCGACGCCGAGACGCTTCGGAGTTTTTTTGAAACACTTTATCGAGGTCCACGCGCGTCCCGCGTCGAGGACATTCAGAAGATGGCGGTCGAAGTGGACGAGGCGTTGCCCAGATTTCATGTTCGGTTCTGAGTATTCATAGGGGGTTTGATGGAACAATTGCGCCAAATCATTCGAGACGTACCCGACTTCCCCAAAGAGGGTATTGTCTTCAAGGACATTACACCGCTTCTATCGGACCCCGCCTCGTTCCGCAAAGCCATAAACCTCATGGCGGAACCCCTAGCCGAGCGTGAGTTCGACGCCATCATCGGGATCGAGAGTCGAGGGTTCATCTTCGCCGCTGCGCTAGCCTACGAGCTGAACAAAGGACAAATTCTAGTGCGCAAGCCCGGCAAACTTCCCGCCGACACGGTGCAAGTTACCTACGATCTCGAATATGGGAGCGACATTCTCGAGATGCACGCGGACGCCATCGAGTCTGGGCAACGCATCGTGATCGTTGACGACGTGCTCGCGACGGGCGGCACCGCGCGCGGGGTGGCGGATCTGGTCGAGAAAGTAGGAGGCAAGGTGGAAGCGTTCAGCTTCCTCATCGAGCTCGATTTTCTCAAAGGCCGTGAGCGCATCGCCGATTACGAGATCCAGTCGGTGCTGAACTACTGAAGGTCGAGTCTCGAGCTGCCAAATGTCAATGGACGCCGACGAAAAAGATCGCCATTCCGACGTAACGGTGAACCCCGCGATCACGCGCTCACCGACACGGCGAGTCCTCGGCTCGAAGGAAAAGCGCGATCTGATGGATCGTCTCAGCGCGCAACAAACCTCGCTCGTGCGCTCGGTCGCGCTCGGAGCGCCCGAATATCTCAGCCAGTCGTACTATCTCGATTCGAGCTCGGGCAAGCGCATCGCCCACGAGCTCGAGGCCGACGAGCTCATGGGTTTCGTCACCGGCTGGGGTGCGGCGCCAATGGAGTGTATCCGCGCCATCAACGAGGCTATGAGCCGCATCACGGAGCGCGGGCGACTCCGTCGCTACGTCAAAGCAGCGGTGGAGCTCGAGATCGTGATGGACCGGCAAACGTGGCTCGACGACGGCGTGGTCCATCGTGGCCTTCCCGCCTACCTGATGCACGGCTACACCGATATGGGAAGCCACGCCTCACCGACGGAGCGCGCGGGCCGGGAGAAGATCAAGGTCGACAAAGTTAGCCTCGTCGAGCGACTCTCCGAGTGCAAACGGCGCGGAGTGGTCGACAGCGACGATCTAGAGCGGTTGCTCGGCTGGTACTACGCGCGCGTGCGACGCGACATCGAGTTCGACGAGTCAGGCGTGGAAAAGCTCTCGCGCGAGTTCGGAAACGAGAGCATCGTGCTCACCAAGTATCTAGAAAAAGGCATGGGCGTCTGCCGGCACTTGTCGATCTTTTATCAGCTCTATCTTCAAGAGGCTGGGATCGAGTGCCGTGTCGTGAAAGGCAATCTTCGTTTTTTCATCTTCAAGGGCCGGCACGCGTGGAATCTGCTACGGGTCGGCGAGCAAGTGATCCTCGTCGACGTGACCCATCCCAACGTGAAAGACCCGTTCATGCTGTTCGGGACGACGGAGGAAGAGGTCTACGCGCGCGCGAAAGAGCACTCCCGCGAGTATGAGCCCACTCCGGACGAGCAGAACTATTACAAAATCGGCGCTACGTCACCCCCGTCGGCGTAGCGAACGCAACTGGAAAAGACAGAGGCGAACATGGCGATAGCGAACAATCGACGGGCCACCATCCGACTCACGCATTCGGAGCTGACGTTCATACAAAAGCTCTTACGGTCGGAATACCACTTCATCGTGGAAGAAGAGCGGCGCG
>SMYC01000164.1 GCA_004356105.1 Acidobacteriota bacterium
GATCAGGATGAGCGATTGCAGGGAGATCGAGTTTCTCGAAGTACACGAAAAGGACAACAGATGACAGCTAGTAGAGGCGGAAAATCATCGAAGGGCTCCGGCGGGAAGTCAACCACTACGCGGGTGGTCCGAAAAGGGCACGGCGGCGCTAGCACGGTAGCGACAAATCCAGCACCATCTCAGGGCGGCTCAGCAGTCGCGCAGAGCCCGAAGCCCGGGTCGAGTGGCTCCGGTGGCACGAGCGGCGGAGTGGCTTCTCGCTTTGCGTGGCTGTTCGACCCCCGCAGGATCACTAATGACGATGCACAACTGTTCTTCGCCGGCAAAGCAAAGCGACTCGTTATAGGTCCAGCTTGGCGATCTGTTTCATTGGCAGGTAAAGCCGGTCTGGGCGATCGGGTAACCGCTTGAAACCGTAGTGCTCATAGAAAGCGATCGCCGTGTCGTCTTTGGCATCGACGACGACAAGGAACGAGGCGATTTCAGATGAGAGATCGTAACTGCGTTTCAGGGCGTGGAGCAGCATGTGGCCGCCGAACCCTTGTCCCCGGAATTCTTGATCGACGGCGAGCCTGCCGAGCAAAGTGGCCGGCACGTCCGGGTACTTGGGGAGGCCCTTGGTCTCGTCTTCGGGTAACTCCCGGACGCCGACACTGTAAGAGGCAAGAGTGTAATAGGCGATGATGGTCTTGCCGCCGGTGACGGCTACAATGGGCGCGGCAAAGCCCCGGCTGGCATCCTGACGAGCCTGGGTTTTCAGGTAGCGATCGAGCGGTGCGCTGCCGCAGGAGAATGCCTCACGGTCATGTTTCCTGGTGAGCGGTTCGAAACTGAAAAGAATTGCATCCTGATCCTTGGACAAATCAGGCTTCCGTGAGGTCTTTGAAGCGTTTAGCGGCGGCAACCAGTCTAGGGCTGGGTTCGTCGTCGGCGAGCATGGCGGCGACGAACGCTTTGGCGTCACGTCGCGACAGCTCCATATGTTCGAATTCCTGCTGGGCACGCTTGGTCGCTTCGTCGAGGCTGGTTTCGACGAATTCCGTGAAGGTCAGGCCCTTGCGTGCGGCTGTCTCCACATACAGGACCTTCTTGCGGGCAGTCGTGCGCGCTTCGACGCGGGCCGTCTTGGCCATGCGCTTGGCGGTCGGTCGCGACCGTGCCTTGGTAGTTTTTCTCTGTTTACTCATCGCTCTAGGCTCCTATGCCGTTGGGACAATTGTACGACAGATTGCCGTACATGTCAAGGCGTAGGAATCGGTCGCATCGTGTCCAAAAATACGAACGAGACCAAGACGCTCGTCAACCGGGTGTCCCTCGTCAATACTCGTCAGCCTGCCAAATCAAGGACTTACATCCGCTTGAGTTCCGGGTGTAAGAAGGCGAAACTGCGCCGCCATGCTCCGTGTACTCATTTTCCTCGTCTCTCTCGGCGCCCGTGCGTTGCGGGCGATGTGTCGGCGGTGAGCCGACCTCGTGATTGAAAACCTCGCGCTGCGGCATCAGGTTGCTGCTCTCAAGAAGGAGCGACGCCGGCCTCCCCTCGACGACGCGGACCGCGCATTCTGAGTGGCGCTCCGCCAATCTTGGCCCGGGTGGGCTAGTGCTCGGTCATCGTCAAGCCGGACACGGTCGCGCGGTGGAATCACGATCGATTCCGACGATACTGGGCAAAGATCTCGCGGAGGCGTTATCCGGGACGACCTCGAATGGATGGCGAGGTCGCCGGCTCATCCGGATGATGGCGCAAGACGGCTGGGGTGCTCCTCGTATCCACGCCGAGCTCACGAAGCTCGGATTCATCATCTCAGAGAAGACCGTATCGCGATACACGCAGCGACTGCGAGCTGAGCCCGACCAAGTGAAGCGTTGGGTCCGATGGGACGCTAACGAGCGCCGTCGCTAGCTGGCTCGCTGCCTGCGATCCGCTCCCGCAGTTTGTCGAGCGCATCCGACAGGATTGCCGAATCGTACCAGTGGCCGTTGACCATGACGCCCGCCGGGCGGCGCAGCACTGACAGATCATCTCGCGGATCGCCATCGAGTAATACCAGGTCTGCACGCGCATCGGCGGCGACGACGCCCCATTGCCCCTCTTCGCGGAGGAACTTCGCGGCGTCCGCGGTCGCGATGCGCAGCACCTCATCGACGGGGATGCCAGCGTCGACGAACGCCGCCAGTTCGTCATGAATAGCGAACCCGGGGATCACGAAGGGATTCGGCGTGTCGGTGCCGATCAGGAGCGGCACGCCAGCGTCATAGAGCATCTTCTCAAGAATGCCCGCTGATTGGCCGTGGCGGTTTGCTTCTCGGCGTCGAATGCGCCCATCCGGGGAGCGGCGCCGCGCCACCAGTCGATCAGGCCGCTGCCTAGGTAGGCGCTTTCCGGCCGGCCGAAGAACGTCTCGGGATCGTCCGCATGCCGATAGCGCACCGCGATCACGTTGAACGTCGGCGAGTGCTACAGGCCAGCCTCGGCCGATGCGTTGGCGATCTACTGCAAGCGCTCGTGGTCGGCGTTCGCCCAGCGCGTCATGTAGCCTGCGTCTTCCGGCACATCGCTGGCGGCGGTGCTGACGCCTTCGAAGTGCTCGATGCTGTCCACGCCGAAGCCGATGACCTCTTCGACGCTCATGCCGTCGGGTACGTGCGTCCAGACCTGCATGTCGCGGTCTTTGGCCGCCTGGACGGCAGCTGCGTAGATCTCGGGCGTCAGACCCTCGTAGAGCTTGACGGCTCGATACCCGGTGCTGCGTTGGCTTTCGACGGCGCCGATCGCCTGCTCAGGCGTCGTCAGCTTGATCGACCGCTCGCCCCAGATCGGGTCGGGGCCGTCCATAAGAGGTCCAGATGTATAGATGTGCGGCCCGAGTACATCGCCGCGCTTCGCAGCCGCGTCGAGGATCAGCCTCTGCGCAGAACCCGAGAGGTTGCGGACGGCCGTGACGCTGTTGGCGAGATACAGCACCCCCCGGTGTTCCAACGAGTAGTGAATGTGCATGTCGGCGAGACCGGGCATCAGCGTCTTGCCGGCACCGTCGATTAGGCGAGCGCCGTCGGGCACGTCGCCGGCCCCTTCGACGACGCTCACGATGCGGTCGCCATCGACCGTGACGGTGGCGTTCGCGATCGCGCCCGCTTCGGTCATCGTGAGGACTTGCACGTTTTGGAAGACCATCACCTCGCCGTCGTCGGCCAATGCCAGGTTTGCACAAACAACCAGCGAAAGGGCGGCAATGATTGCGGCGAGACGGTAATACACGGAAAACCTCCAAGACTTGGGAGATCGAAAATCTGCGGCAGATAGCCGGCAATCGCAACCTGTCCGACTGCACTGACAATATATCAGTTGCTTGGGAAGCCCCGGCTAACGGAATAGCACTTCGTTAGGGAGGGGATCCTTTGAGGCATCTTGTTGTGCGTTGACGTCGAAACAAGATCGTCGGCGAGAGCGCTGAGAACGTAAGGACTTCGTTTCGGGTAGAATAAGCGGAGGAATTTAAAGATGGCGAACGAAACCGTGTTTGATCGAATCACGTTCGAGCCCCGTGTTATGGGTGGAAGAGCCTGCATTCGCGGGATGCGGATCCCGGTATCGGTTATCGTGAGCCAGGTCGCACATGGTGCCGATTTCGACGAGATACTCGCGGACTACCCTGACCTCGAACTCTTAGATGTCCAGCAAGCCTTGCAGTATGCTGCATGGCTGACGCAAGAAAAGGTTCATGCCGGATGACCAGACCGCCCTACGTTTTCTCGCCGATATGGGTGTCTCCTGGCGCGTCGTTGAGTGGCTCCGTGCTCAGGGCTACGACGCCAAGCATCTTCGCGACGAAGGGTTAGAGCGACTCGAAGACGCTGATATTTTCTCAAAGGCTCACGAAGAGAGTCGCGTCGTTCTGACTTTCGATCTGGACTTCGGCGAGATCGCAGCGCTCACCGGGGGCCGCGTCGCGAACATCGTAGTGTTCCGGCTCCGCAACACGCGAACACCTTTTGTCATCGAAAGACTTTCTTCGGTCCTCCAGGAGTCCTTGGGAGCTCTGACGGAGGGCTCCATTATCGCTATCGAGGACTCCCGCCATCGAATCCGCCGTCTTCCGATCGGGAAATCGGGCGATGACGAGCCAGGAAAGAGCGAACAATAACGTAACGAATTGTCCGCCCCGTTGATCCGCCTTTAGGGCGTACAAATACCGGGATCGCCGACGCCCGAGTTGATGGCTTCCTTTAGCAGAATGAACGGCGTCCTCCGGAAGTAGAAACCGCTCGCGGCGGAGTTTTGCCCCATGCCCTATAGCCCATTGCTTTTCGGTTGGCCGCGCACAAAGCTGTTGATGGAGCGCTGCGGTGCGATTTCGAACGCGAATTTCAGTGGAAAGAGTGTAGGACGCATGAGGGTGGTGGGTTTCAGGCGAGGGTCAGGCGAGAATAGTGCTAGAGCGCTGGTGTCAAATAGACCGGTGACGTTGGGCTGCGCTGGGCGTGAGGTTACGCTAGCGGTTCAGAGAGGTGCTTCGGTCGTGTCTCTGAAAAGGGGAGGTGGGTAGCCGGCCGACAAGGCCATAATCCGGTAGATGAAAGTTCTACCATGTCAATTGCCCGAATCAGGCATGTAGCGATACCACAGTTCGCGGAGCGAGAGCCTGCGTTCATTGCGTGGTGTAAACGGCCCGGCTGCCAGTGGACATAGAGCCACTGCACAGAGGGGAGCAACCTGGGGGTCTAGCGAGCATGGGAGCCTGAACATAATGGAATGTGTACAGCCCCGAGAAGTTCATTCATGCGAAGTTGCAAAGCATGGAATATATTTCGCGAGCCGAACGACTCACCTCTATCGTGAGGCCGATGTTTCTCAGGAAGAAACGGGTAGAAGCACTGAGCAATCGCGGCGGGGTATGGGACCAAGCACCTATGCAAGGATTATGGAGATAACGTCGGGATCCACCGACTCCCAGCAGGGGGCTCGCAGTAACCTGCAAAGACTCGTCGTATAAGCGAGAGCAAAGTCGGCGAGAGGGTTTCGGTGGGGCGCATGAGCCAATATGAGCGAAGAGGGGAGGGTAACGCTTTCCTAGGCGGGGTTGACCTCGCCCCGTTCCGAGTAACACTCGCGGCGGGCAAAGGGGCTCTCGGTAAGTGGCGGGCACCGTACGGGAGCACCGTCTGGACTCAGTGCCAGGTTAGCGGTGGAAATTTCCAAGGGTGTCGAGCTGGAGGTATAACCTTGTCTCCAAGGGGTGTGACGATAGACGCGTTTTGGGCTGGTCTTGGTGCCGTCCACCTTTAAGATGGACGAGAAAGCGACCTCGGAGCCTCCCTAGGCCGGCAGGAATAAGGCGTGCTCCAGGGGGTGGTACGGCCAAAGGCAACATCCAGAGCATGATCTACGGCCACCCCGAGCTCCCGCTGGCATCTTCGAGGTACCCCCCAAAGGCTCGGTGGAGGGGCGAGCGTCGTCACCGCGCAGAAGCAAGTGCGCCCAGAGCGGGGACCGCCTCTAGCAGATTCGGATCCAGCTCGCGCCTGGC
>SMYC01000165.1 GCA_004356105.1 Acidobacteriota bacterium
CTCCGCACCGACCGGATGAACGCACAGGGACGTTTTCTTGAAGAGCTCGAGCTCGAGGGGTTCGAGCTCGCGGACGGCATCACATTCACGGAACGTGATGTCAACGAGCTCGCCCAAGCAAAGGGCGCGAACATCGCTGGATTCCAAATCCTCCGCGACATCTACGGACTCGAGCTCGACGACATCGACCGCTTCTACCTCGCCGGCGGCTTCGCGAGGCACATCGATCTCGACGCCGCGCGTCGCATCGGTTTTCTGCCCGACCTTCCCGACGAGAAGATCTTGCGTGTCGGTAACGCCGCGCTTGCAGGCGCCTCGCAGCTTCTGCTGTCGCCGTCGCTTCGGCGGACGGTCGAGACCCTCGTTCAATCCATCGAGCACATCGAGCTCGAGACGCATCCTGACTTCTTCGACTTTTTCGTCGACGGCTGCCAGTTCATGCCGGTTCGGCGCTGATCCCATGATTCCGCTCGACGAATATGCGAGGCTAATGGGCTATCCCCCGGGAAAGCCTCTCGAAGGGGACGTTTTGGCGAGAGCGGAGGAAGCGATCGCTTGGTATGACGAGCACGGTCACCCTCGCGAGATGCGTCGCGGACACGTCGCCGTGTTCACGGCTGGTCCGGAAGTGGAAGCACGGGTCGCGGACCTTTGGAAGCAAGAGCGCGTCGACGAAGCCTACTTTCTCGATCGCCTCGCCGCCGGCATCGTCGAGCAGATGGCGCGCGCCACCGGCCATTACAGCCCAGGCTACAAGGGCTTCCCTATCGAAGCGCAGGCTGAGCTCATGGCAATACTAGGGCCCGAAGCACCGGTCGAGCTTCTGTCGTCCGGAATGCTCAAGCCAGTGAACTCGCTTCTCGCTGTCCTCACGGGCGAGCCCACGTCGTGCTCGGATTGCGACTATCGATGCACGTTTCGGAGAACCGCATGAAACTCCTCGAAGCGGTCACGGAGCGCATCCTTCTCGGTGATGGAGCAATGGGGACTGAGCTCCAGCTTGCCGGTCTCGAGCCGGGCGGCTGCGGCGAAGCATGGAACGTGGACGCACCCGAGAAAGTGCTCGCGATCCAAAAGGCCTATGTCGAAGCGGGCTCCGATTGCCTCATTACCAATACGTTCGGCGGCTCGCGCATCATGCTCGAGCGCCATGACGAAGGTCATCGCACGACCGCCATCAACCGCGCCGCTGCCGACGTCGCGCGCGAAGCTCTTGACGGCCGTCCAGGATTCGTTCTCGGGGACATCGGTCCTTTTGGCGGGCTTCTCGAACCTTATGGCGATATTCCCGAAAGCCGCGTCGAAGAAGCGTTCGCGGAACAGGCCGAAGCGCTCGTCGCGGGCGGCGTCGACGCCATCATCATCGAGACACAGACCGCGCTCGAAGAGCTCGGCATCGGCATCCGCGCGGCGAAGGCCGCGGGCGCACCATGCATCATCGGCTCGATGGCTTTCGACAAGATGCTCGAATCCGATGAAGTCCGCACCATGATGGGAACAAGCCCCGAGCAAGCCGCGGCGTTCATGGCCGACGAAGGCGCAGACATCATCGCTCTCAACTGCGGCACGGGCGTCGATATGAAGCTTGCTGCGGCGACGGTCGAGCTCTATCAGGAAACGTGCGACCTGCCCGTGATGGCGCAGCCCAACGCCGGGCTGCCTGTCCTCGAGAACATGCAGGTCGTCTATAAGGAAGCTCCGAACGAAATGGCAGCCGGTGTCGCGGGCCTGCTCGAAGCGGGGGCACGCATCCTCGGCGGGTGCTGCGGCAGCACCCCGGCCCACATCCGGAGCTTCAGAGAGGAGCTAAACCATGCGCATCGAGCTCGGGCCTGAGAATGCGGACGCGGAGGAGCTCCTTCCCGAGGTAAAGGACGACGGCTCCGGCATTGCGATCAACTACGCCGACGCATACATCAAGAAGTTCAAACGTTTCCTCGACGACGGCCGCAAGATCTTGTGCAAGCGTCGTGGTCTGAAAATCACCTTGAAGGTTGGCGATAAGTCCGGCGACGGACTGATGCGCCGGCTCGCGCACGGCCCCGACGCGAGGAAGATTCTTCGCGAAGCGCTCGACGAAGCGGCGAAAGACGCGGGCGTCGCCTTCGAGGTCGAAGACGGCAAGATGTTCCTCGAGGATTCACCCTAGCACCGACAGCGGGTAAAATAGCGACTCCCAAGAAGGAGGGTTCCATGATCGCGAACCGTTTTCGCACCGCTCTCTTGCTCGTTCTCGCCCTGAGCTTGCCGCTCTCGCTGCTGGCCCAAGCCGAGCGCACCGCATACCGGCCCGACGTTCCCGGAACGCAGGGACTCGTGACGGCGGGGCATCCGCTCGCGGCCACGGCGGGTCTGCGTATGTTGCTTCTCGGCGGGAATGCCATCGACGCCGCCGTGGCGACGCTCGCGACGTTGAACGTCGTACGGCCGCAAATGTCGGGCGCTGGAGGGAACGGCTTTTTCACCATCTACGACAGCGCGACTCACGAAGTGTACTCGTTGAACGCGACGGGGGCCGCCCCCATGGCTCTCGATGCGAGCCTGCGTAATCCGGATGAGCTCGCCAAAGGTATTTACGCAGGCGTCGTACCCGGCCTCTTTGGAGGTTGGGTCGAAGCGCTCGACCGGTTCGGGACGATGAGCCTTGCCGAGGTGCTCGCGCCGGCCATCGAATATGCCGAGAACGGACATCCCATCGAAGCAAGCGTCGTGGACGCCATCGAAAGAGGGCTCGAAGTCTTCCGAGGGTTTCCGACGAGCTCGGCGATGTTTCTACAAAACGGTAACCCTCCTGCGCCCAACACACTCGTTCGCAGGCTCGACCTAGCGAGGACTTTTCGCAAGGTCGCCGAAACCGAACAGCGAGCGCTGCGGCAAGGAAAGTCGCGCTCGGAGGCGCTTCGCGCGGCCTTCGATCGTTTTTACAGAGGCGACATCGCGCACGAGATGGCACGCTTCTACAAAGAGCAAGGCGGCCTCTTCACGCTCGAAGATTTTGCGGCTTACGAGCCGATTTGGGCCAAGCCGGTGCACACGAATTATCGGGGCTATGACGTCTATAGCAGCCCTTCGACGTCGAGAGGCGGGCTCGAAGTCGTGATGCAATTGAATCTCGTCGAGCCCTTCGACCTGCGAGCTCTCGGAGCCAACACGCCCGAGACGCTGCATCTCGTCAGCGAGGCCATCAAGCTCGCGAAGGCGGACATCTATGCCGTCGTCGCTGACCCGAGAAAGACCGACTTGCCGCTCGACTGGCTGCTTTCGAAAGAGCGGGCTCGTCGGAGTGCTAAAAAGATCGATCCGAAGCGAGCAATGGCTTACCCCAAAGCGGATGCGCCTTACGCCCCCACCGACGAGAATGTCGCAGCGGCTACAGAGCGTTCGCGTCCCGGAAGCACCGATAGTTTCTCGATCGTGGATCGCTTCGGAAACGCCGTTGCCTGTACGCCGACCCACGGGAGCGCGTTCGGAACGGGCGTCGTTGTCGGACGAACCGGACTCACATTCAATAACGGAACCCGTATCGGATCGACGGCGCCTTATCCCGAACATGTGAACTATGCTCGCGGCGGCCAGATCCCGATTCTCAACAACTCTCCTGTCATCGTGATGAAAGATGGCGAAGTCGTTCTCGCGATCGGCACGCCGGGCGGTGAGACCATCGGCCAGACCCAGTTTCAAGTCTTGTTGAATATCCTCGACTTCGGCATGTCCATCCAGGAAGCCATCGAAGCGCCACGCATCAGCCTCGTCGCCGACCCGAGCTTCTACCGCGCGGGCGCGGCGATCACGCTACGGATGGAGAATCGATTCCACGAAGCTACGGTCCGAAGTCTCCAAGCGCTCGGTCATGAAGTCGAGCTCATCGACGCGTGGGCCCTCGGCAGCATGCAAGGCATCTTCAGAGATCTCGCGACCGGGACTTGGCTCGCCGGCGCTGACCCACGCCGCGTCGCCTACGCGGTCGGTTACTAAGGCAGCATGCGTACCCAGTCGCCGCTTTCGAGCCACTTCTTGCGGAGCTGCTCGAGCACACCCATGCCTTCGAACGCGGCCAGATAGGTCTCGATCAGGTTCTTGAAACGTTCGTCGTTTGCGGGGATGGCGATACCGACGGGCTCGACGTTGAACGGCTGCGAAGGTGTCCCGAGGTCCGCATGCGGATTCTTGAGGACCGCGAGAACACAAGCGGGCATGTCCGCAATCATCGCCGTCGCCTCTCCCGCGATAACCATCTTGACCGCTTCATCGTAATTCTGGGTGGTTACGAGCTTCGCTTGCGGGGCGACGCGCTCGATATATTCCTGACTCGTCGAGCCTGCGAGCGCCACGAGCGTGTAGGACGGCTTGTCCAAATCGCGCGGGCTCTTCATGTTGATGAGCGTATGACTGTCCGTGAGAACGGACGTTCCCGACAAGACATAAGGCCCGACGAAGGCGAAGTCTCGAGCGCGCTCGGGTGTGATCGATAAGCCGGAGAGCACCATATCGACTTTGCCTTCCTCGAGCGCAGGTAAAAGCTCTGGAAAAGGAATGGTTTGGAGCAAGAGGTTCACCTTCATCGCTTCCGCAAACAAGCGGATGAGGTCGATTTCGAGTCCCATGAGCTCGCCGTCCTTGCTCACGGCGTTGAACGGAGGTTGGGTCCCCGAGGTCGCGACGCGCAGCTCGCTATTCTTGATAATCCGGTCGAGAACGGGACTTTGAGCGCTCGCTAGGCCCATCGTGGCGACCAGCGCGAACCAAGTCAGAACGAGAACGCGTTTGAACATCGTAATCTCCCTCCGTTGAAAGGACAGTCTAGAGTCGCTGGCCCCGGGTGGCAACCGACACGAAAGTTTTCGTTGGCGAAAATAGTGATGTCGCCGCATGATCCCATCGAGCTCACGGCTATGGAAGCAACACTCGAGAACCGTGTTCTGAGGGCACGCGCTCGGGGAGAAGTATCTGCGGATGACGCGTTCGAGTCTCTGTACCGCGAATACGGACGGATCGTGTTCTCGTGGCTCGCTGTGCGGGTGGACGCTCCCGCGGTCGACGACCTCGCCCAAGACGTGTGGCTCATCTTCTATTCGCGCTTCCGCGGCTGGGAATTCGGTGTCGAGAAGGAGTCTTCCGAAGCAAGGCCCGTGCTCAGCTTTCTGTTTCGCACGTGTCAGTACGTCGCGCGCGGGCACGGGCGTCTCGCATCCACGAGGAGGAGCGAGCCTCTCGAGGCGCCCGAGGAGGTCGCGGTTCCGAACGGCCGGGATTCGATGCTGCGCAAGCTCGAAGCGACCCGTGCGCTCGCGATCGCGAAGAGCGTTTGCGCCGAGAACGAAGTCGATGTGCTGCTCGCGAAGCTATCCGGAATGTCGGCACGCGAGATTGCCGCGACTCTTTCGGTTGCCGAATCGGTCGTGGACCACCGCTATCGAAACGCGCTCTCGAAGTTACGAAAGAAACTAACCGTAGCCATCAGAATCCCCTTTCACTGTACAAAGATTCTTCAATGTGTAACATCTTGTCAGGGTTGCGAATGGCGTAGATGGCGGTGACACCTCACCCGGCGGCTACGCCGCCAGGCCCGGATCCGGCGCCTGGGTTTGTTAACTCGATTCCTCGAAGCCAAGCCGCTTAGAGACGGCGTCGGCGTGCGTTTTCACGAGCGCGCCGAGTTTGAGAAGCGCCTCGCCTTCGAGCCGTGTGCTCGGCCCGCCGAGACTGAGCGCCGCATAAGGCTCGACCATCGGCACATGGACGACCGCGCCGACGGCCGTGTAGCCTTCCTCGAGCTCTTCGCGCGCGGTCGCATAGCCGGACCGCCGGATCGTCTCGAGCTCTTCTTCGAGCGCAGTCCTGTCGGTGATGGTCGTGCTCGTGAAGCGCTTTAGAGGGGGTGACAAGACTTCGCTGGCGCGGGCCGGTGACAGGGCGGCTAGAAGGGCTTTACCCGTCGAGGTTGCGTGAAGCGCCCAAGCGGTGCCCAAAGACGGTGACGCGCCAATGAGGCGCGCACCCAACACTTCATCGAGGATGAGCATCTTTCCTTCGGTGAACACCTCGAGCGTGGTGGTCTCGCCCGTCTCGTCCGCGAGCTGCTCCAAGACAGGATGAACGGTTTGGTGCAACTTGCTCGAGCGCAACGCACGGACGCCGAGGGCTGCAACGGTCGGGCCGAGCCGATAGCGGCCGGGCGTCGCTTCCTTTGTGACGAGCCCCTCGCTCTCGAGCGCCGAGAGCAAGCGATGGACCGTACTCCGGCGAAGCCCCGTCTCGTCGGCGAGCTCCGCCACATCGCGCTCCGGTCTCTCGAGCGTGAACGCTTTGAGGAGCGCAATGGCTCGCAAGACGGCCTGTGCTCCAGAGGGAGCTTTCTTGTCCATCGAAGGGCGATCTTAGCGCGCAGGCCCTTCGATGGAGAGCCCAAGTCTATTCGTAGCGGAGCGAGCTAAGCGGGTCCACACGCGAGGCGCGACAGGCTGGAAGAAAGCTCGCCAACCCGGCGGATGGTCAGGACGAGCCCGGCGGCGAAGCCGGGCTCACGAGCGAAATTCCGGAGCGCGACACGGGTATCTCGCAACATGATGTCGGCCTGCTCGGGCGATTTCCTAGAAAAGAGCGTCGCGCAACATAGGCCGCAATGGGTCGGGACGCACATCCTTGTTGCTGTCGAGCTCGAGCTCCAAGTCATCGACGTCCACGTCCAAATCGTGTAAGTCAAGATCGTCTAGATCAAGATCGTCGTCGCCGTGTTTTGCGAGGCGCCCGATCGCCCAGGCCGCTTGCTCGCGCACGTCCGCATCGTTGTCTTTCAGCGCGACGCTGAGTGCATCGATCGCGCGGCTGTCACCGAGCATCCCGAGCGCCCAGGCCGCCTGGCTGCGGATATCTGCGCTGGTATCACCGAGCGCGCCAATGAGGACGTCGAAACTTTCCGGCGAGCGGATCATGCCAATGGCCCAGATCGCTTGCTCGCGCACGTCCACGCTCTCGTCGCCGAGCGCCTTGCCAAGACCTTGAATCGCGCGCTTGTCCCGGATCATCCCGAGCGCCCACGCCGCCTGTGAACGAACATTTCCATCGGCATCGGTGAGAGCGCCGACGAGCCCGTCGACGGCTTCGCCGCTTCGGAGCATTCCGGATGCCCATGCCGCCTGCGAGCGGACGTTGGCATTATCGTCTCGAAGTGCCGAAACGAGCGCGTCGGTTGCGCTGAAATCTTTGATCATTCCGAGCGCCCAGGCCGACTGCTCGCGCACGTTCGAAGACGCGTCGTCGGTGAGGGCGGTGCCGAGCGCGGCCACCGCGTCTTCGCTCCTGATCATCCCGAGCGCCCACGCGGCTTGCTCGCGCACGTTGTCGACCTCGTCGGTCAGTGCGCCGGCGAGGCTCCCGGCCGTTTCTTTGCGGCGCATCATCCCGAGACCCCATGCAGCTTGCTCGCGCATCTCTGCACTTCCGCTTTCGAGAGCGTCTTCGAGATAGGGGACCGTGCTTTCGTCCCGGAGTCGTACGAGCGCATGAAGTGCCTGTTCTCGAACGGATGCACTGGGGTCATCGAGCGCTTCGGCCAGTACTTCGCGTGCTCGACGGCTCATTTCACTTTGTTCTTGTTCTTGCGCTTCGTTCTCTTCCGTCTGCTGTTCCGGAAGGGCTGCGGCCGTCTCAGGCGCTTCCTGTTGTGCGCTCGCGGCCGGCTGTGGCGCGCGCGCCGCGGTTGGAATGGCGAGCCCGACGCTCAGCAGAATGCCGAGGCCAAACAAAGCACTCGGGAGCGCGACGCGCGGATGGACGCTACCGCGCACCATGCCGTCGTCGAGAATCGCGAGGAGCCTTTCTTCGAGACGCGAGCGATGCGCCATCGTCACGCTCGCGAGCGGCGCCGCGGCGCCGCGCAAGTTGAGCCCGCGCGCCATATCGAGCAGATCATGCGCGTATTCCGAAGGCCGGGTGCCCGCGTCGATGACGAGGTCGTCGCTCGCGCGCTCGCTCAAAGAACGCATCTGGCGGGCTCCGATCCAGACGAGCGGGTGCCACCAGAAAAGCGCGCAGGCTACTTGGCTGACGAGCTGGGTCAGGCAGTCGTGGCGTCGCACATGTGCGAGCTCATGCAGCAGAACCGCCGAGCGGCGCGGCTCTGAATAGCTTTCCGACGATTCCGGCAACAGAATCGTCGGCCGGAAGACACCGAGTGTTATCGGCATCGCGGAGGAGGCTGTGAGCGCGAGCTGCACGTCGTGCCGGATACCGATCTTGTCTTTCGTTTCTTCGAGAAGCTCGAGCCAGCGGTCCTCGAGCATCGCTGGCGCGCGTCGTCCCGTGCGATAGCTCGAGAACAATCCAGCCATGAGCCGGACGGTGAGAAGGCTGCCCCCCAAGATCCACGCGATCTGCCAGACGGGCGGTGTCGCCCCAGGAGCTGCGCCTTCGGTCGGTGCGCTCGCCTCGCTTCCGGACGGCTCCGGTAAGAGAGTAGGAGCCGGACGCGGCGCTTCAGAGGGCGCAGCCGCGAGCTCGGCCGGCGGGCTCAAAACGGGGACGGGTATGCGCCAGCTGCTATCAACGACCGAGAGGTAGGACGCCAAAGGCAGCGCGAGAAGAGCGATGAAGCAAAGCGTCCACAAGAAGTGTCGCGAAGCGGCCGAGGCTTTGCGCAGCAGAAAGCTCAACGCGAATACCAGCGACACGATCAAAGTCGACTTCAAGAAAACCATGCCGCCGAACGACTGAGCGAGAGTCGTGAGTGTTTCCATCATCGGTTTTCTCCCTTGCTCTCCGCTACATCGATGAGCTTTTTGAGCTTCTTGAAATCGTCCTCAGAAAGTTGAGACGCAGATTCGTCCAAAAGTGTCGCGACGGCGAGCTCGGTCGAGCCGTCGAAAAACGTCGAGAGGAGATGCCGAATCGCGGTGCGTTTGGCTTTGTCCCGAGCGACCGCCGGTCGAAAAACGTAGCGAGGTCCGTCTTGCTCGTGGCGGACTTGCCCTTTTTCTTCAAGGATACGAAGCGTGGCCCGCACCGCCGAATAGCTCGGCGGATCCGGGAGCTTCGCGTGGACTTCGGCAGCCGTGGCCCTCCCGTCTCGATAAAGAATGTCCATGATCTGCCGTTCTCGATTGCTCAGTCGAAGATAAGTCTTTTTCGCCATGCGCCTCTCCAGTACCTCTCCCAGTTTGCCGTCCTGCTAAATTATCAGCATTATGCTAAAAACTTAGCATTGAGTCAAGGAGAAGTCGGAAAAAAGAGCGATTTTCCGGTCAGCTCGCGATGGTCGAGTCCCGAGGCGTGATCGAGCTCCGCCAGCCAGTCGGGAAGCTCGACGGGAAAGCGCCATTCGTCGGCCCGCCCGCCGCGCTCCTCGAATGCAGCCCGCCACGGCGTCCACCAGGGATGCACCCGACGGGCGATGGGCTCGACGATGAGCACCGAGACCCCGCGGCTTTTGCGAAGCCTCTCGAGGAGGGTATTCCGCGCGGCCTCCTCGAGCTCATTGACGGCAAACGCCGCCACGACGGCGTCCCCGCGCTGGGCGTTCGGGGCCTGCTCGATCGACTTATTGACGATGCGACCCTCGAGGGAGAGCGTGTCAAAGCTCCGTCTCGCCTCCTTCGCGGCCCACTTCTGCCGCTCCACCCCGACCACGAAAGGCGAACGTCCTGCCGCGAGCGCCCAAGCGGCGCCGGCCGCGCCGAGGCCGCAGCCGAGGTCGTGGACGGTCCCAGGCGGCGGGGACTCCGCGCCGAGCTCGAGGACGATCGCGCGAACGAGCAAAAAATGCAGCGGTGTGTAAAAGCATGCAAAAGCCGCTCTTTTGCCAGCCCCGTCGAAGACCGCCTTGCCGAGCCGGCCCCTCTCCTCGACATAGATGCGGGAGAGCGCTACTACGCCCTTTCGGATCTCCCGAAAAGTCAGCCGCTCGAGCTCGCGCGTCCGAAGCGCGTCTAACCAGCCCGAAAAGGCTTCATCGGAGCTCACCATACGACTTTTAGCTGACACCCTTGTTTTTTGAGCAAGAAAATTCACCGCGACACGCAAACGAACGATTCCCGCGTAGTTTGCGACGGCTGAAAGCTGACCGCTTGCGGCGGAGATTTGGTGCGGCCCCGCCGCGCGGAGAGTCTCCCTTGCGGAGATTCTTTAAGTCGGGTATTCTCGCAACCGGATGAGGTGAGGGGCTATCGGGACTCAGCAGCAAATGATGCAACTCGCCTTGGATGAGGCGCGACAAGCGCTTCATCTGGGTGAAGTGCCGATCGGTGCTGTGGTGGCGAGCGACCAGCAGGTCGTAGCCTCCGGATTCAACCAGCCGATTCAATCTGTGGACCCCACCGCCCATGCCGAGCTCGTCGCGATACGCAAAGCGGCCCGAGAGCTCGGAAATTACCGACTTTCGGGGTTGACGCTCTACGTCACCGTCGAGCCTTGTATGATGTGTCTGGGTGCCATTGTGCACGCACGTATTGCTACACTGGTCTATGGTGCCACCGAGCCCAAATTTGGCGCCGTGGAATCTTTGTTTGATTTGAACGAGATCCACATGCCGCATCGGTTGTCGATCGTGTCGGGTGTACTGGAGCCAGATTGTAGAAAGATATTGCAGGATTTCTTCAAATACCGCCGCGAGAACGTTTGAGAACGATTCCCGCGGCCGGCGCGATTCGCGGAGAGGTACCGAAGTGGTCGTAACGGGGGCGCCTCGAAAGCGTCTTGTCTGGTGAGTAACCGGGCACGTGGGTTCGAATCCCACCCTCTCCGCCAATCGAGATCCTGATTCCGAGACTAAGTCGCAGCTAATACGCTTTTCGCCTTTGAAAATAGAGCTTACGTGATCGTCGCACACGGGACCTGGCTTTCTACGACAAATCGCTTCTTTGTATGGGGCGAGACCGAGCCTCACGCGGATAGGTCCGCGGGCAACGGCGTCCACCCGCATCAACTCGCGCTCGAAGATATCGAGCAGAAGCTGCTCAGGGCACTCGCGGACGAGGACACGTCTGTCGAGAGTGAGACCGACGACATCACGTTTCTCCTCCCTTCGGAGAACGGATTCCCGATTCCGTCTCCCGAGGTTTTCTTTCACCGCGACGCGCCGTCGACCCAAGAGAAACGGCTGCGTGCGTGGCAAGTGAAGGGTCTTTCGCTCTCGCCAGAAGCGGCGCTCGCTTGGCTCGCCATGCTGCCTGCCTCGGAAGCCGAGCTTCCCCATCACCTGCGCCTCGGCGCCGACTTGAGATTTTGGTCGGCCTCGGCGCGCTTCGCGCTCGAGCTGCTCGCCCGCCAACGGTTTCTTCCCGCTATTGTCGGCGAGGGCGACCAATCGATGGCGCGCTGGGAGCCGCTCGTAGAGGAAGAGCTGGATCGCATCGACGCGCTCAAGGCAGCGATGCCTCCGGTGTGCCGCGCGGCGAGTAGTGACGAGACGCCCTCCGCCCACGTTCTGCTCGAAGGCTTTCTTATCGCCGTCGTCGACTGTTTCGTGCGCAAAGCGGCGTCGCGGCTGCGGCTTCGCCAGAGATTCGTCGAGACCGATGGTGAGCAATTTGCGTCCTCTCTCCTCGAAGATGACATCACTTTCGATGCCGACACCGTGGAGACGCTTCGCGACGAGCTCGCGATCTGGAAAGCCCAGTTCGACGACACCGAGGAAGCCGCGTTCCGTATCGCGTTCCGGCTCGAACCCCCGCCCGAGCCCGATAGCGAGGAAGACCTACGAGACGATACCGGATCTTGGGAGCTCCGCTTTTTTCTTCAAGCTCTCGACGACGAGAGCCTCCTCGTTCCCCTCGCGCGGGTCTGGGAGCAGGGCGGCACGTCGTGGCGCTATCTCGAGCGACGGCTCGAACGCCCGCACGAGATGGTGCTCGAAGCGCTCGGCCGGGCCGCGGCACTCTTTGCTCCGATCGAAGAAAGCTTGAAAGAGTCGCGCCCCGAGTCCTGTTCTTTGGATCTGGATCAAGCCTACGCCTTTCTCCAAGAAGGCGCGTTCCTCCTTCGCGAGAGCGGCTACGGCGTGCTCGTCCCGTCCTGGTGGGGCAAGCGTGAGCGCGGCGTTGGTTTGAGCCTTCGCGTTACGCCGCATTCGCACGGCCCGAGAAGCGTCCTGAGCCGTCTCGGGCTCGAAGCGCTCGTCGAGTTCGACTGGCAAGTCGCGATCGGCGACGAGACCTTGAGCCGCGAGGAGTTTCTCGAGCTCGCCGAGATGAAAAGGCCTCTCGTTCGCGTACGAGGTCAATGGATCGAGCTATCACCTGCGAGAGTTCAGGAAATCCTCGGCGCGATCGAGTCGCGTCCGAAGATTCCCGAGCTGACGCTCGGCGATGTCCTTCAGCTGAAGCTCGGCCGCCTCGGTGACCAGCAGCTTCCCCTGACGGACTTGAAGGCGACCGGCTGGGTCGAGGAGCTTCTCTCGCGGCTTTCGGGAAGTGAAGGCCTTCCCGAGGTCGAGCAGCCGGCCACGTTTCAAGGGCAGCTCCGCCCTTATCAAGTCGAAGGTTTGGCCTGGCTCGATTTTCTCGGCCGATTCCGTCTCGGCGCCTGTCTCGCCGATGATATGGGTCTCGGCAAAACGATCCAGGTGCTTGCGCTCTTGCTGCGGCTTCAGGAACGGGGCGAGCTCGAGCGACCGTTCCTTCTCATCTGTCCGACTTCGGTTGTGGGCAACTGGAGAAAAGAAGCGGAGCGGTTCGCGCCGAGCTTGCGCGTGCTCGTACATCACGGTTTGGACCGGCACGAAGGCGAAGCTTTCGAGCGAGAAGCGAAGCGGCACGATCTCATCGTCTCCACTTACAGCCTCGTTCATCGGGACCTCGCTCAGCTCCAAGCGGTCCAGTGGGACGGCCTCGTGCTCGACGAAGCGCAGAACATCAAGAACCCTCAAGCGAAGCAGACCCGCGCTTTGAGGAAACTTGCCGCGCCGCGCCGTCTCGCACTTACGGGAACTCCGGTCGAGAATCGCCTGCAAGAGCTCTGGTCGATCATGGAGTTTCTGAACCCCGGCTATCTCGGCTCCGAAGCTTCTTTTCGGCGGCGCTACGCACTTCCGATCGAGCGCTATCGTGATAGCGAGGCGACGGATGAGCTGCGCCGCCTCGTCGAGCCTTTCCTGCTTCGACGTGTCAAGACCGATCCTACCGTCATCCGCGATCTTCCGTCGAAGAACGAGATGAAGGTCTATTGCACGCTGACCAAGGAGCAAGGCACGCTTTACCAAGCGGTGGTCCAAGACAGCTTGGATCGCATCGAATCTTCCGAAGGAATTGGCCGGAAAGGAGAAGTGCTCGCGGCCATCACCCGTCTCAAACAGATTTGCAACCACCCAGCGCATTTTCTCGCGGATGGCAGCTCACTCCCCTCCCGCTCGGGAAAGCTCACGCGCCTGACGGAGATGCTCGAGGAAGTCCTAGCTGAAGGCGATCGCGCGCTCGTGTTTACACAATATGCACAGATGGGGAAACTCATCGAGCGGCACTTGCGCGACAAACTCTCCGTTGACTTGGTTTTTCTCCATGGCGGCGTGCCATCGCATCAGCGCGAGGCGATGATCACGGAGTTCCAGGATAGCGATGATGGTCCACCGATTTTCGTGCTCTCGCTCAAGGCGGGCGGCTTTGGTTTGAATTTGACGCAAGCGCGGCACGTCTTTCACTTCGATCGCTGGTGGAATCCGGCGGTGGAGGACCAAGCGACCGACCGCGCGCATCGCATCGGCCAGACGCGCTCCGTAGCGGTCTACAAATTCATTTGTGCGGGCACGATCGAAGAACGTGTGGACGAGCTCGCCGAGCGCAAAAAGGAGCTCGCGCAAGCCGTTATCCAGCCCGGACACGGCTCGCTTACCGAGCTCACGACGGAAAGCCTGCGGGAGCTCTTCGAGCTGCGAGCAGAAGCTATCGAGTCCTGATCATGGCGAGATCAGAGACACCCGACCAAGAGCGCCGCTGGTGGTCGGAGCGTTGGTGGTCCGTCATGGAGTCGATCGGCGTCGCGCAACGACTCGAGCGCGGTAAGCGCTACGCACGAGCGGAACGCCTGCTCTCGCTCGAGTTCGACGCGGGCCGTATCGTTGCCCAAGTGCAGGGCTCGCGCTACCAGCCCTACGTCGTCGAGATCGCGATCGACCCCTTCTCGGAAGAGAAGTGGCACGAAGCGGTCAAGGAGCTCGCGACTCAGGCGCTCTTTTCGGCGAAGCTTCTCTCGGGCGAGATGCCGGAGAACATCGAGGACGTCTTTGCCAGCGTGGGCGTGTCCTTGTTCCCGACCTCGGCGAACGAGCTCACGATGTCGTGCAGTTGTGCGGATGACGTCGTGCCGTGCAAACACATCGTGGCCGTCCACTACGTGCTCGCGGAGAAGTTCGATGCCGATCCGTTCTTGTTGTTTCGCTGGCGAGGCCTGAGTCGCGAACGGCTTCTCCGCCAGCTCCGGCAGCGCCGCGCGGCGGAGGCCGCGGGCCGTGCGCTCGATCACCCGAGAGAGCGCACACTCGAAGAATCGATCGATGATTTCTGGAAGCTCGGAGAAAGCTTCGACTCGTTGTCGATTTCGGTCGGCCCTCCAGCGGTCACGGCATCGCTCCTCAAACGACTCGGCGTGCCGCCGTTCTGGAAACCCCATCCAGAGATCCGAGGCTCGCTCGAGAGGCTCTATTCGAAAGTGACGGAGCGCGCGATGGCGCTCGCCTATAGCGGCCGCGCCGCCAAAGACCCGGACGCCGACAGCTAGGGCTAGTAGTACTCGTACTCGATGCGCTCTTTTGCCCGGAGCGCGTCCTTCTGCTTGGTGAAATAGGCGAGTGCGAAGCCGAAGCCGACGACGAAGCCGATGAGGTGCGTGCGGTAGCTGATCGCCGGCTCGACCGCGGTTGGGACGAGAACGATGAGGCCGAAACCCACGGCGCGCACGACGCGCTTTTTCAGCGGGATGCGCCGCTCGACGAGCAAGTAGAGCGTGAGCCAGAAACCAGCCATCAAATAAACGACGCCCGAAGCGCCGAGAAGCCAGGTCTCGGCGGGGTAGGTGTGAAGCGAGATGGCCGTGACGAGAGTGCCGAGCACCAACGTGAGCGCCGGATAGGCGAGCGGTCCGTAATAGCCATATATCAAGAAGGCTAGGACGCCGAGAACAACCGCGTTCGACAAGAAATGTGCCCAGTCAGAATGCACGAGAAGCGACGTCACGAGCCTCCAATACTCTCCGTTGGAGAAGACGGATTCCCGGCTCGCAGGCAGGAGCGAGGCCGCGCCGAATGAGTCGCTCCAGTAGATCGCGGAAGCTACGAAGAGGAGGAGCACACTCCCGAGCGCCACCAAAGCGCTCTTGGGCGCGGGCTTTCTGGATAAATGCGTCGCCTTGATGACGCGTTCGCGGTCGATCTCCCAAGCGTCCATAGCTGCGGCTCACAAGAAGCCTAGCACTCTGGCTCTCGCTGGACTAGAATCGCGCTTTGGTGGAGGCTCGACTCGTACTTCCGACCGTACTCGAAGCTGGACGTGTTTTCGAGGGCGTGTCTTTCGGGGCGTCTCCGGAGACCCGGGGCGAGGCCATCTTCCAAACCGGACTCAACCCTATCCGTTTTCCTGAAGACGGTCAACACGCCTTTCGAAGGTGAGTTCTTCTATGGCGAAGCCGCGCTCAGAAAGGCCGCCGTGCAGCTCAGCATCTTGTCGGGCACGACCCTCACGGGCGCCAACGCGACGGTTGCGGGGAAAACGCGGGGGCGATCGGCCTCGAAGTTTACAGTCTATGCACCCAGCGAAAAAGCTGCTTAATAACGGGAGTTGAAGCGAAAGAATGTCGAAAGATCTGGCTCTATTCGTTCTGCGTTTATCTGGTTTTGGTCTGGCCTTCGGTCACGGCTGGCAAAAGATCGCCATGCTCAGCTCGGGAGGCGGCGATCGTTTCGTGGCCGGTGTGGAAGCTCTCGGCTTTCCCATGCCGCTGGCCTTTGCTTGGGCCGCGGGGCTCGCGGAGCTCGTGGGCGGGCTTGCGATAGCACTCGGTATCGGCACGCGCATCGCCGCCAGCTTCGCGGCTTTCACGATGTTCGTCGCTACGATGTTCCGCCACCACCTGCCGCAGCACATTCTCGTTTGGCTGGGCGTTTTGAGCGTACCGGAAGACGTTGTCGACAGCTGGGGCAACCCGGAACGTGCGGCGAGCTACATGCTTATCTTTATGGCGCTCGTGCTCATGGGAGGCGGCCGTTTCGCCCTCGATCGTTTTTTGAAACGCGACAAGAAGTGACGCGTTATTCGTAGTGTTTGCTCTCTTCCCACGCTTGTTCGAACTCGTCGGCGGTGAGCGTGGGGTTGCGAGCGATGCGGATCGGCATATTGTTCCGCCAATTCATACAGTACTGACACGTGTAGGTCGCGACGTCGCTCACGTCGGCAAAGCTGTGTTCGAGTGCTTCTCGGTCCCATCCGACCGCGATCACGACGCTGTCCGCGAGCCGCGGCGCGATGGCGCGCCCCCAACATGTGGTACTTGTTTTGGGCCGTCATCACCGGCGGAAGGCCTAAAGGTGCTCCCATGAGCTCGACGGCGCCCGCGTGACCGTAGCTCGGCATGAGTAGGATGGTTCGCTTCTGAAATAGCCGTAGCCGCCGAAGAGGTTCGGCAGGATCTGGAGCACGAATGCCGCACCGGCAATCGAAAGCAGAAGTCGCCGGTCCGGCATCGCGTTCAAAAGGCGCCCCGGTTAGGGCAAGTGCTTCTTGAAGAAATCGATGGTCCGTTGCCAAGCAAGAGTGGCAGCTGCTTCGTCGTAGCGCGGCGTCGTGTCGTTGTGGAAG
>SMYC01000166.1 GCA_004356105.1 Acidobacteriota bacterium
GAAGTGGGTGGGCTGTCCTCGGTTCGCCTCGCCGGGCTCGAAGCGATTGTCGGGCCCCACGGGGATCTCGATGGATTCCTCTTTGTTGCGGTTGAAGTAGCCAACCAGGAGCGTATAGGTTCCGTCCCCGTTCTTGTACCAGCCTTCATAAGCAGCCGAGATGCTTTGTCCAGACTTCCTGACCGGTGCGAGAGGAAGTTGGGCCAGCGCGAGCCCGGTACCGAGTGCTCCCATCGAAAGGATGACGACGGCGAAACGAAACAACTGCATCTGACGACCCCTGAGTTGATGGGACGGGGAGGGCGCCAAAAGGCGCCCTCCCCGTCGTGAGACCTATTGCTGAAACTGATCGGTGGCTTCTTCGCCTTCGAGCGCTTTCCGCTTCTCGACTTCGACCTTGAAGTCTTCGTCTTCCATGTAGGTGATGTTCACCCAAGCGTGAGCCATCTCGTCGATGGTGCGGTCGCCCCACCCTACCCACTGGTCGGGATCGGGATTGTCGCGGTTCGCGGACGTGTTGTCGTGCCACGAGGTGAAGCTCAGGATCGTTCCCTTGGGGAGAAGCGGCGCCACGTGATCCGCATACACGTAGTTGTTGTGCCAATCGAACTGAAAGTTGTCGACGTGGCTCAAGATCTCGCGTTTGCCATCGGGGTAGATCGCTTCCATCGTCATTGCCTTGCCGCGCAGATGCATGTGCGGCTGATAGTTCTCGATGCGGCCGGCGGACTTCAGGACGTGGAAGCCCTGATGGACGCTGATCTCGTTGGGCGGGATGTCCAAGTCTCGCACACCGGAAATCGCATGAAAGAGGGCCAGGTTCTGACGGAACTTGGGCTCTTCACCTTTGGGATAGAAATAGATCGCCATCTCGGTCTGCGCCACGATCTCTTCGCCGACGGCGTGGATGTGAATGTCCCAAGCGATCGACGAGCCCGGAAGCATCAGCTTGCCGCTATTCGGACGCATGAGCTCACCTTGCTTGCCAACGGCCCATTCCATAAACAGACCCGAACCGATAGCATCTGCGCCAAGGACGTTCGTGTTGTCGACGCCCGGCTCATCCTGCTGCAGTCTCGCGAGCGCGTGATGGATCACTTGGCGGCCTTTCACAGTCGTCGGCCGAATCTCGATCGCCCGCACCCAGCGAGGTTCCGTCAGTCCCGTCTCGATCACGGGGCGATACCAGACATCCGCTGCTTGGGCGGGCATCGTATACGGCGTCGACTTGACGATGAGATCGGGCTCGTCGAAGAGCTCGGCGAACATCCACGTCTCACCGTCCGGCCAGCTCACCGGAGGCGGCATGTCTTCCGCCTTGCCTCCTGGCGCGCCGTCATCGATCCAATTCACGATCGTCGCGATCTGTTCGTCGCTGAGCGAGCGATCGTTCTTGAACTCCTGGATGCCGACCGTTTTGTCGATGTGCCACGGCGGCATCTGACGGTTCGCGACCGCTTCTCTGATCGAAGCGGCCCATGGGCGCGTTTCCTGATAGCTCATGAGCGACATGGGTGCGATGGAGCCCGGCCGATGGCACGATTCGCACTTTTGCTGAAAAATCGGGGCAATGTCCTTGGTAAAGGTCGCTCGCTCCGTGCCCGTCTCCGCGGAAACGAAGGTAGCCACGAAAATCAGAAAGCCTGTGAGTAAAAGCGTAATTTTGGCGGTCTTTGCCATTTCTTGATCCCTCCGGCGAGACATAGATCTATTGGAAAGATAAACGATGCACCGGGGTAAATACAAGCGGGTCCCGGGCTCAGTTCGTCGCGAAGCAGTAGAACAGGCCGTCGCCGCCGGTTCCTTGGAGATCGGACTGACTGCAGCCGCTCGAGTCGTGCGCCGAGTTCCAGGACGAGCCGTCATCCCCGCCGCCCGTACGGTCGTGGTGCCCCACACGAGCGCTGCCCTCGCCGCTTCCGGTCCAGTTCGAGCAATTGTTGTCGTCGCCACCGGTAAAGGCGGTGCCGTCGGCATTCGTGCCTGTAATAATATCGTGGCGGTTGGGGGTGTCCCCGCGGCCATTCACGACCTCGCCTTTTTCGTTGATGTTCGTCTCATTCGTGAGGCCGTTCTCACCGTGGAGATGGGCGACGTCATCGGCGATCTTGACGCCCTTCGAGTTGTGCCAAGGGCCGCTCCCGATGCGGTCTTTTGCGTGGACGGTGCTGTCGCCGGTCGTGCTCAGATAAGCGTGCCAGGTTTTGCCTGTGACGCCGACGGCTTCGGCGAGCTTCGCACAATGGGCGTCGGCGCCGTCGAGCCCGCCCAAAGCGGCTCCTTCGCCCGGACCCGCGCTCGTGAGGAAAAAGCTCATTTGGGAATCCGCGTCTTGAGCAAAAAGGGAATAGGCGCCAAGCGCCAGCATCGTGAGTGTGGACAGAATAACGGTCTTTTTCATTGGAATCTCCTTTGCGCTCGCTGTTTTAGTGGTGATGGGAGCAAAAGTCAAGAGGCTTGGTGTCATTTTTTAAGTGGGCCGCCTAGGACGAGGATTGCGCGGCGCGGATCGCGCGGCCGGGATGAGCGTCTGGAACGAGCTCGCCTTCGTCAACGACGAGCACGCCGTTTACGAGAACGTAGGGGATGCCGTCTGGGGGCACGGCCGAGTGCGTATAGGTGGACTTGTCGATGACGGTGTC
This sequence comes from Acidobacteriota bacterium, assembly GCA_004356105.1. GTDB lineage: Bacteria > Acidobacteriota > Vicinamibacteria > Marinacidobacterales > SMYC01 > SMYC01. The sequence continues at coordinate 2,643 of SMYC01000166.1, forward strand.
AGGATTGAAGATCGTGATGTCGGCATCGGCGCCCACGGACAGGCGGCCTTTGTTCTGCATCGCGGGGACATAGGTCTCGAGCCGTCTCGCGGGCTCGATCGTCATTTTACGCAACGCGTCCATGAGCGTGAGCGCTTTGTCTTCACGCACATATTTGCCGAGCACGCGTGAATAGGTTCCCGAGCCTCTCGGGTGGCCGCGGCCGTTCGAGATCCCGCCGTCGCTCGCGATCATCGTGAGCGGGTTTTCGACGGCCGCCCTCGTCATCTCTTCAGTACGGCTGTGAATGATCACCGAACCACCTTGCTCGCGGTAGTGGCCAAAATTCTCGCGCGTCAACCGCTCGCCGGTGGCCACCCACTGATGGATGCCAAAGCGTTCGTCGTCCCAGCTCTCCCAGTCATCGAAGAGGGCGGATTCGATGCGCGTCTGCCCTGCGCTGTACGGGTAGCACTCGGTCGTTACGTCTTGTCCGGCCGCACGTGCCTCTTCGATCCTCGCGAGAAAGGCCGGCGTTTCGGCGCCGCCACTCGAGTTGGCGTGTACGATGTGGAGCGGCGCTCCGGTTTTCTTCGCCGTCTCGATAGCTTCGATCAAACCCTGGAGTCCGCCGCGCACATGGATGTGCGCCGAAGCATTGCGCTCGGCCGCGACGCTCATCATCGTCTCGAGCTCGGTGAGCGTGGCGGCGGGCGTATAGGCCATTCCAAACCCGACGGCTACGGCGCCTTGATCGAGGCCTTCGGTAATGCGCCGGGCCATCTCTTCGATTTGCTCCTGCGAAGCCTCCTCGCTATTGGCGGCGCCGCTAGGAAGAAAGTCGCCGGGATCCTCCATAACGATCATACGCACCGGGATGTGTCCGACGCTCACGCCGTAATGCGCGCGCTGGCCGCCTTCGCGCTGCTCGTACCACTTCGCGACGTCCCCGGTGCCGACTTCGAGCTCGAGCCCGCTCGTCACGCCGTCCCGGATCATGAACGTGAACCCTTCGTCGTGCTGGCCGTGGACATGGAGGTCGATGAAGCCGGGCGCTATGACGAGGCCTGTCGCATCGATCACGCGTTCACCTTCGATCGCGTCTTCGGTGATGGCTTCGATGCGGCCATCGCGGATACCGACATTGCGCACGGCGTCGAGGCCGGATTCGGGATCCATGACGCGGCCGCCGAGCACGACAACGTCGAAGCCCCCATCGCTCGTCTCCGGCTGCGTGCAGCTCGCGAGCCCGAGAGCAACAACACTCAGGATGATAAAAAGCTTCGTTCCCATGCTTTCCTCCGTAAATCGAACCGTAGAATATCTCATTGCGTCCGCTGCCGACATCGAAGATGATGCGCGCTCGCATGGATCCCATCGCACATACGCTCTTCGGCGCCGCGGCGGCACAAACAGGGCTCGGGCGCCGATCGGCCTGTGCCACGGCCGCCCTCGTCGTCGGCGCCAACTTGCCCGATATCGACGGTTTCGCTATGTTTCTCGGTGGCGACAGCGCGCTTTACTGGCGGCGTGGCTGGACGCACGGGATCCTCGCGCTCGTTCTCTTGCCGCTCCTTTTGACGGCGTGCCTCATCGCCTGGAGTCGCGCGTTCGGCCGCCCGCCGCCGCGCCCGCGCGTCTTGCTGGGTCTTTCTTATCTCGCGGTGTGGTCCCACCCGTCGCTCGACTGGCTGAACACCTATGGCTTGCGTTGGCTCATGCCGTTTGACGGAACTTGGTTCTACGGCGATACGCTCTACGTCGTCGACCCGTGGTTCTGGCTGCTTCTTGCTGGAGCGCTGTTCTTGTTTCGCTCCCGCCACCTTTGGAGTCTCGCGGCGTGGGCTCTCTTCGCCGCATTTTTCGCTTACCTCTTGTTTGGCGTGGTTCAGCTCGTGCCCGCGAAAGCCATCTGGTGCGTGGCGATTCTCGGGCTCATCGTTCTGCGTGTAAAGCGTGTCGGTTACGACGAGCCCACTGCGCGCCGCGTCGCGGCCGGAGCTCTCTTCATACTCATGACTTATATCGGTGTGATGCATGCTGCCACGCGCGACACGCGTCATTTGATTCGGCAGACGCTGACCGAGCGTGGTGAAGATGTGCAACGGATCATGGTCGGCCCTGTTCTGGTGACGCCTTTCATGCGGGACGTCGTCGTCGAAACACCCGAAGGCTATATGCACGGTACGGCGCACCTTTTCCCCTCTTTCGAGCTCGATCTAGCCCCGAGCAAGATTCCGCTCCTTCCGGACTCGAACGAGGTGCTCTCGGCGATCGCGTCGCCCGGTGCCCGCGGCTTTATGAATTGGGCGCGGTTTCCGTTTGCGGAGGTCGAAGAAACCTCATCGGGTTGTACGGTGTTTCTTCTCGATGCGCGCTACACCCGCCGCCGAGGGAGCGGCTTCGGCACCGCGCGCGTCCACGTTGCGAAAGAATAGCTCTGTTCGCCTTGACGCGTAAGAAGCCTTATGATGACGCCCATCTCAGGAGGTAAGAACGTTGAAAATGTTTACGAAGCTGTTTACGGTTTGCGTATGTTTGCTGAGCTGCCTCTCGCTCGCCAGTGCGGAGACGCCCGCCAAGGTGCCTTTGCGTGAGGGTTTGGGCTCGGCCCATATCCCCATCACGACGAGCTCGGAGCTAGCTCAGAAATATTTCGATCAAGGTTTGCGTTTACAGTTCGGATTCTGGACCTCGGAATCGCGCCGCTCTTTCGAAGAGGCCATCCGGCAGGATCCCGAAGCGCCGATGGCTTATTGGGGCAAGGCCTGGGCTTTTGGCCGCGTTCTCCAGAACCCGGCCCCTGCCGAGCGCGACCTTGAAACGGCCTATAAAGCGATCCAGGAAGCTCTAGCGCGTAAATCCAAAGGGAGCGCGCTCGAAAAGGGGCTCATCGACGCGATGGCGACGCGCATTGCGAAAGATCCCAAAGCGCCGGCCGAGGCGCTGGACGCTGCCTACGCCAAAGCCATGCGCGCGCTTTCCGAGGAGCATCCCGAAAACGTCAACGTGCTGACTCTTGCGGCGGCCGCCGAGATGAACAACTCCCGCTATAACTACTGGGACGAGAGCGGCAAAGCCAACAGCGAGAAGACGGACTGGTTCGTTAAAACGCTCGAGCGCGCTCTCGAGCTCGAGCCGAGACATTCGGGCGCCATCCATTACTACCTCCACGGCGTGGAAGCTTCGGATGATGTGTTCCGCGCCCGCGAGCCCGCGCGCCGGCTCGCCTCGACAGCGCCGAACCTCGCGCATCTCGTTCACATGGGCTCGCACATCCTGATCCAAACGGGCGACTATGACCACGCAGCCGACACCAATATCGACGCGTCGATGGCGGATGAGCTCTATATCGGCCAGCCGGACCAAGAAGGGCGCTATCCGTTGGTCTTCTATCAACACAACGTGCACTTTGTCTGGGTCGCGGCTTCGATGGAAGGCCGGAGCCTGATAGCGCTCCAACAAGCGCAGAAACTCCGCGACAAAGTCTTTGGGACCACCCCCCATCAAGTCATCCAGCGGTCGCACAAACTCCAGAACCACATGGCGTCGACCTATTACACGTTGACGCGCTACGGCTACTGGAACGACATCCTGGCCCAGCCGGCGCCCCCGAAAGAGTTTCGCTACCTCACCGCTATGTGGCACTACGCCCGGGGGGTAGCACTCGCGAACCAGGGCGCGTACGAGAAGGCTTGGGCAGAGCACAAAGCCCTCAACGAGATCGCGAACGGCGACATTCTAGGCGGACCGTCGCTGAATATGATGGGCCGGCAGGTGCGCCCAGGCTCGCCTTATCAGCGAAACACGACGGACATGGTCAACCTCGCCGGCAACGCCATGGCTGGAGAGATCGCCGCGAAACAAATGAACTGGGACGAGGCGATCCGCTATCTGGAGAAATCTGTGAACCTTCAGGACGGTCTTGCCTATGCCGAGCCTCCGCCGTGGCACTATCCCGTGCGGCACTCTCTTGGCGCCGTGCTCCTCGAGGCCGGCCGTCTCGAGCAAGCCGAAAGCGTTTATCGTGACGATCTGCGCCAGTGGCGGGAGAATGGCTGGTCCCTCTATGGTCTCATGACCTCGCTTCGCATACAGGGTCGCATGGATGAAGCGCGTCTCCTCGAGAAGCGCTACATAAAGGCCTTCGCCCGCGCCGACGTTGTTCTGACTGCGTCGCGCTTCTAACAGGAAAGGATCCCTCTCCCGTAGTGTTCCAAAACTCCGATGGAAGGCGAAAGCCATCATCATTAGGTTAGAGACCTGCTCCGCTTGAATGAGGGGGAAGAGGGACGTTCTCGGCTGCCATGCTCAACGTTGCGGTTCTTGAAGGCGTGGCGGCGCGCTAGTAGGTCAGAGACGAGGGCAGGACCCGCCATCGCGTTTCTGGAAGCGATTGATCTTCGGCCGTGAAAACGCGGCCGCTCCGCTTACGCTGCCTCCCGATAATAATAACGGAGAATCCCGCCAAGACGCTCCCGACACAGAGTGCGCCCGTCACCCTCAGTGCAGGGACTGTCGGGCACTCCGGAGATCAACCTGTTGTCGAGACCCTGGTGATTTCTTTCCAGATGGTAATGGGCGACGTAAGCGCGAACGGCCATGCGAAGATGATTCTCTCCGAGCGGAACGATCTTGTTGAGACACTCGTATTTTCACAATGTGTCAGGTGTTACGAGGTCAGCCGTTTCCTTCAGGTTCTCCCTGCACATGGCCCTCGCCTTCGCTGCCAGGCGCCGACGCTGGTCATCCGTGAAACGTAGACGAGCACCGAGCTGCTCCCGGAGAACTCGATTCTTTTCCTTCAGGTATTCGATCGTATCCTGCTGGGACCGGTTGACCCACCCTGCGAAGGTCAACGCGAGGAACTGCCATAGGTGGGGCTGCATAGGCCGCATTCTAGCCGCTCGGGGCACCGGCGCTACTCTCGCTTTTAGAAAATGTCTGCCAACGCAGCTCCGCCACGCGCCGGTCGAGTTTTGGCACCCTACCGAGCAAGCCTTCGCCGTCACCGACGGCATGACGATGGACTGAAGCCCACGTGACCTAGAGACTCACGCATGCTCTGCAGGATCGGTCGAGGTAAAAACGAAGTCTCGAACCGATTGGAACGAGGCTCAAATGATAGGAATGAGGTTGGATGTTCGAATTCGTTCGTCTTGCGTGAGGAGCGTCGCTCCAAGAACTCTGGCGGTGGCAACGATGATTCGGTCTCCCGGATCTCGATGGAAGCTATCAGGTAATGCCGCAACCTCGGCGGCGACCGCAGGCGTGATGTGGGCGCGCCGTACCAAAGGCGGTGCCGTCGCCCGTTCGAGCCAATCGCGGAGCGGAAGGTCGAGCTCAATTCTTCCGAGGCTTTCGAGCGTGGCGATTTCCCAGAGAGTTATGTCCGACACCCAGAGAGGCTCGTCGGCGCCGGCCGATTGGATCACTTCGCGATGCTCATCCGACAGTGGGACGGTAGCAGAAATCCAGTGGATCAGAATATGGGTGTCCAGCAGCGCTTTCATTCAGGCTTCGACACCGTCTCCCATGCATCCGTCGGAAGAGGTGGTTCGACAATATCGCCCTTGATCCGCACCGTACCCATGATCTGCTCTTGTGGAAAACCTTTCTCTCGTGGAACCGGGGGCACGAGTTGCGCGACGGGTTTTCCTCGCTTTAGGATTGTAACGGTTTCCCCGGTGCGTGCGACTTCATCTAGAATCGCGAGACACTTGGCCTTAAACTCCGTCGACGATAGGGTTTTCATATGACCAGTCTAACGTACCGGTCATGTTCGATCAAGAGTAGACACCTCGTCCCCACGTCGAGAAGGCCGCGGTAAGGGTGTGCTCCGCAAAAACTAGATCCGGCGTTGATTCCGTGGTTTAGCTTCTACTCCGTCTTGACTTGGCTCATGACAAAAAGAGCGACGCGGAGGCCCAGCCTCGGACCTCCGCGCGTCGGGAAGATCTAGCGGTCTTCCTCGTCCGTCGAGCTGAAGTACTGTATCGCTTCCTTCAGCTCGGGCACGTCGAAAGCGCTCCACACTTTCTCGAGCTTTCGGTACTGAGCCGTCGCGAGAGCACGCTCGCCTTGCTCGGCATAAGCGCGGGCGAGTCCGATAAGCGAGCGCGGCCGGTTCGGCGTGCGCAGGAGCGACTTCTTGAAATAAGTCACGGCTTCCGCGGGCTTTCCGATCTCGAGCATGACCTCCCCGGCGAGCTCGTAGACAGGCTTCACCGGATTGGCGGCGCCGGCCGGAGGACGCATGCCCTCCGCGACCTCGATGCCTTTGTTCAGATGTTGCACCGCACCGTCTTGGTCGCCCTTCGCGAGCGCGGCGAGGGCTTGGATCTCGTGCTGCATGACGCGGGTCGGCTGTGCTTGGCGGTTATAGAGCGATTTGTCTTTCGCTTGCTTGTCGGCCGTGGCACGCAGCTGTTCCGCCGCCTCGGCTACGAGCTCGGCATCGCCGAGCTTGTAAGCACTCATGCCGGTCGCGAGAAGCTCGTGCGCCGACGACTCTTCGGTCACGGGCTCGGTCTTCCACTTCTCCGTCTCGATGATGTAGCGCGCTTTCAGGAGCGGCACGCTCCTCGCCGCGCGCGTGGCGCCCTCGCTCAGCTCGACGCGCTTTTCGAGCCTCTCGATCCACGTCCGGGCTTTCTTGTAGTCGCCGAGTTGGAGGTCACCATACTGGCCCCAGTCAAGGGCGTGGACCATGTCTCCCACACTGTCGCCCGGCTCCCACAAATCAACAGCGGCGTCATAGGCGGATTGGTTCGACTTCGATACGCGGTCCCACATCCCGTGTTGGATGAAGATGTGCGTCGGCATGTGCCGCGCATGAGAGACGGCGGGAGCTATCTCGGCGAAGCGATAGGCAGCGGGAAGTGCTAACGGCGCGTGCACCGGGTCGTCGAAAGAATGAATCGTGTAGTGCGCGGCGCCTGGATGGTTCGGGTTACGCTCAAACACTTTCATCGCGACCGTGCCCGCTTTGACGTACATGCGAAAGCTCGTATCTCCCGCGGGTCGGACCGCGGCGATGGTGGAAAGCGCGTAGAACGTCGCGACCTCGTCATCGTCCGGATATTTCTCGTAGAGGCCCCTCATCACGTCCATATAGCCAAGCTTCCGCTCGGCAATCTCGCCCTCGCCAAAAAGGACCTCGACCGCCGTCAAGAACCCTTTCTCGCGCTCGGTCGGTGCTTTCGCGAGCCGCTCCTCACGGGTCGAGCCAAGCCGCTTCAACACGTCTCGCGGCGAGTCCATATCCATATCGCCCATCAGCGGATGGTTGTAGCAGAGGCTCTCGCCCCAATAAGCCATCGCGAAATCCGGATCGAGCTCCTGCGCTTTCTGGAACTGCTCGATGGCCTGTTTCCAGCCGAAGCTGTGCAGGATTGCGACGCCCCGTAAGAAATACTGCTGAGCTTCCGCCGAGCCTGAATTGGGAAACTCCACCAAGCCCACATTCTCGAACTGTGCAGAGGCGGAAACCGCGACCAGCAAGAGCGCGGCAAGAATTATTACTACAAACGGCGAACGTTTCATGAACCCTCCTCGAAACGACGTCCCCTGTACGTCTGTGTCGAATAAGCTAAGAATTATACCAGCCATCGCCAAACCGAGGTGTGCGCTACGATGACCGCATCATGGCGCCCGTGCTTCCCGTGCTCGACCTCAGAAGCGACGCGGTCGCCTCCGAGCTGCGTCGCGCTTGCGAGGATGACGGCTTCTTCTACGTCGCCCATCACGGTGTGCCTTCGGAGCTTCTCGCCGACGTGCGGGCTCGAGCCCGCTCGTTCTTCGCGCGACCCCTCGAAGAAAAGCTCGAGCTGCATTTCGAGAAAGCGCAAAAACAGCGCGGCTACATCCCGCTTCGTGCTGAGAGCACCGACCCGAACGCCGTGGGCGACGAGAAGGAAGCTCTCGACTTTACTTACCCGATCCCCGCCGGAAGGCGTGAGCGACGCGGTCGCACGCCGGATGTACGGCGAGAATCTGTGGCCCTGCACGCTGCCCGGGTTCCGCCCCGCCATCGAAAGCTACCTCGACGAGATGATCCGCCTCGGGCGCCGATTGTTCGAGTGCATCGCGGAAAGCCTCGAGCTTCCGCCCAGCTATTTTCACGACAAAACCGATCGACCGATCGCGCAGTTGCGTCTGCTCCACTATCCGCCCCAGGAGCGCGTCGACGAGCGCTATCTCGGCATTGGCGCGCATTGCGACTACGAGTGCTTCACCATCCTCGACCCAGGCGAAGTCGAAGGCCTTCAGATCCAAGACGCCCATGGAGAATGGATGGACGTCAAGCCCATCCCAGACACGTTCGTCGTCAACCTCGGTGAGATGCTCGCGCGATGGACGAACGATCTTTTTGCCGCGACGCCTCACCGGGTCATCAACCGAACCGGCCGAGAGCGCTATAC
>SMYC01000167.1 GCA_004356105.1 Acidobacteriota bacterium
AACGCCGCTAAAAGCAAGGAGAGGTGGGGATAGGAGGGGATGTGGGGATAAGAAAGAATTTGCTTCAGAACGTGGTACAAAATCCTCGGTTCTGACGGGTTAGAGGCTAGCCCTTCATGCGTAATGGACTTCGATGAGGGTTAGCCCTTTAGCGGCGGCTGTCGGTCCCGCCTCGGTTCGATCGCCGCGCTCGAGAAGGTGCGGGATCGACTCGACCGCGCGTTTGCCCCGCCCGATCTCGAGCAACGTGCCAACCATGTTGCGAATCATGTGCTGCAGAAATCCGGTCGCCGTCACTTCGTAAATGAGCTCGCTACCGTCGTCGAGCCACCGCGAGGCGAGCACCGTTCGGGTCGTCGTTTTGGCGTTACAGGACGAAGCCCGAAAAGCATCGAATGCGTGCTCTCCGGCAAACGCGCAAGCGCCTCGCGTGAGAGCTTCGCGATCGAGCTCGTAGGGATAGTGAAGGGTGAAGCGGCTCGTGAACGGCAGTGGGACAGGGGCGCACTCGAGGCGATAGCGATAAGTCTTCGAGCGGGCGCTGTAGCGGGCATGAAACTCCGGCTTGGCTTCCGCGACCGTGCGGACGCGGATGTCCTCGGGAAGCATCGTGTTCAGGCCTCGGAGGATGCCCTCGGGGAGGATTTCGCGCACGAGCTGAAAATGCGCCACTTGCCCGAACGCGTGGACACCGGAATCGGTGCGCCCGGCCGCGACGACGTCGACCGAACTTTTCGCCATGCGCGTGAGTGCGGCTTGGACGCGCTGTTGAATGGTGTCGCGCTCGGGTTGCACTTGCCAACCCTGATACGCAGTGCCGTCATAGGCGAGGGTCATCTTGTACAGCGGCACGAGCCTCACATTCTAGCTCGAGGGTCGAATCGAGCGAAACGGCTGTTTTTGGAGTGTTTTAGCGGGGTCTCCACTGCGTGGCGTGCGGTCGCGTACTACAATGGTGGTCTTTGCGGGGAACATTATTACCGGAGCTCGCGTATTTTGCAGTCGAGGTCCGCACGATTAGAGGAGAGTTTCCCGTCCGACACCGAGCAACAAGAGGATAACCATGAACCTGAAGCGCCTTTTCTTCGTGCTGTTGGTCTGTCTCGCCGCTGGCGCGAGCGCTTACGGGCAGGACACCCAGCCCGAGCGGACTGCAGATCCCAACGCGATACAGCTCACCCTCGAAGACGCCATCGAAATGGCTCTCGAGAACAATCTCGACATCGTCGTCTCGCGCCTCGATACGCAGCTTCAGGCAGAGGGCGTGCGGTTCGCGAGAGGGGTGTATCAGCCCTTCATCTCGGGAAGCTTCAACAATCTAGACAGCTCTTCGCCCGCGCAGAACCAGCTCGTCGGTGCGCCAACGCTCACCAGCACGCGGACGAACTACAACATAACGTGGCAGCAAGAGATCTCGACAGGCGCCAATTACAACATCACGTGGCGGAACCTGCGCTCCACCACGAACAGCGCATTCTCCGGCTTCAACCCGCTCTACGACTCTTCCATCACCGGCCAGATCGTTCAGCCGCTCATGCAGAGCTTCGGGACCGATCCACGAAAGCAGCAAATCGTCGTGGCGAATAACGGCGAGCGTATCTCGCGCAACGCTTTCGAAGCTCAGGTGATGGATACGGTGCGGGATGTGGAGTTTGCGTATTGGGATTTGGTTTTCGCCATTCGGGACCTAGAGGTGGCTCAGAGGTCGCTCGGGCTCGCCCAGGATCTTCGCCGGAACAATCGCATCCAGGTGGAAGTGGGTACGATGGCGCCCATTGACGTGCTCGAAGCCGAGGCCGAGGTGGCCTCTCGCGAGGAGGCCGTCATCCTGGCCGAGGAGGCGATCCGTCTGACCGAAGATATGCTGAAGCGCCTCATCAACGATCCCGAGACCGAGGCGTTTTGGACGAGCACCTACTTGCCTGTCGACCAGCCGACGATCGAGGACATCCAAATCGACCTCGACGAGTCGGTGCGCATCGCTCTCGAGCGTCGCCCCGTCCTCGATCAGAGACGGGTCGAGCTCGAGACCCGCAATTACAACGTGCGTTTCAGCAAGAACCAGCTGATGCCCCAGCTCGATCTCGTAGGCTCCATCGCGTTCAACGGTATCGGGGGCACGCAGCTCGTGCGCGCGGATTTTGCGGGCCCGCCAACCCTCATCATCCCCGGCGGTTACGGGGACGCGATCGACCAAATTTTCGGTGGAGATTTTCGTGATTGGTCATTGGGGTTGAACATCTCTTATCCGCTCGGAAACTCGCAAGCTCAAGCTCAATACGCGCAAGCGCAGGTTGCCGCGCGCCAACAAAGGGCCGCGATCAACTCGAACGAGATTCTCATCGCGCAAGAAGTTCGCGCGACAGGGCGTGCCGTCCAAACGAACCGCAAACGGATCGATGCGACCCGCGTGGCGCGCGACCTTTCGGAGCAACGCCTCGATGCCGAGCTGAAAAAATTCCAGGTAGGTATGTCGACGAGCTTTCTCATCGTGCAGGCTCAGCGCGATCTCTCCCAAGCCGCGGCCAACGAGCTCCGCGCTCTCATCGACTACGTCAAGGCGATCACCGCCTTTGAGCGTGCCCAAGGAATAATTCTGGACGGCCCCAATATTACGATCCGCTAATCAGCTTCCAGCTCCCAGCTACCTGCTTCCAGGAACATTGAGCTGAGTGCGGACTTTCGGCTAGTCATTCGCTTGCCAGCGCCACTGTTGCGACATCACGGTTAATATTCCAGGAAGCGGGAAGCAGGAAGCAGGAAGCAGGAACGAAGAAACAGAATGCTGTGAAAGCTTGACAGATCTTTCTCTCTCGCATAAGTTGTTCCGAACAACTTTTGGATACACTCAAGGACCGCGAAGGGACATTGATATGGCCAAAAGCAACAAGAATTCGAAGCTCGATTTCTTGACAAAGCGACGGCAAACGATTGCCGAAATGGCAAACAAGCGAAGGCGACAGCAATTATTGCGTGGGCCCGGCATATCGGTCGGGGACAGCAGTCACAAGATGACGACTCCGATTTCGCTTTCGGGGACGCCACGAGTGACCCATAGCTAACTATTTTCTCGACGTACTCTTCTGTCCTTCCACCAGCCGCCTCGGCACGCAATTCGTTCGGTTCAAAGTAAAACCTAAAGTAAAGCAAGAGGGATGGCTATCTAAATTCCTATAGAGAGTGAATCGATCTGTTCGAAGAAGCGTAGCACGCGATCCGCGGCCCAAAAGAAACGAGGCGCGCATGAAGGGCCTACGAAGCCGACATGGCCGGCGCCTTTTGTGATCTCGAGCGTGACAGCGCCGGAAAGTTGCCAATGAAGCACGCTTTCAAGCGGGATGAACGGATCGTTCGTCGAGGATAATACCAGCGTGGGCCGCTCGAGCTCGGCCAAGACGGGGCCGGTGCTGACGGACTGATAGTACGCCTCGGCGTTGCGATAACCACCATAAAAGGCCGTGATGACGTCGTCGAATTGGCGCAAGGTGGTGATCCCGCGCTCGCGACCGAGCTCGTAGCGCTCGGGGGCGCGACGTTGTCGCCGTTTGTAGGACGCACAGAGCGAGCCCGTAAATCGAGCCTGATAGATGAAGTTGGCGCGCTCTTCGAGAGCGTCGGCGCATCGAGTCATATCGAGGGGTGGGCAGACGGCAGAAGCGGCTTTGAGCGCCCCGGGTAAGCGCCTTCTCTCCCGAGCAAGCGTGAGAAGCGTTAGTCCCGCGCCGAGGGAAAAGCCGACGATGGCGAAACGGGCCACCCGACTCGCGAGCCACTCTGTCGCCGCGCGCAAGTCTCCCGTGAGGCCTGCGTTATAGAGCTGCGGGCACAGTGAGAGTGAATCGCCACATCCCCGCATGTTCATGCGGACCACGTGCCATCCGGAACGAAAGGCTGCCACCCCCGTGCTCACGAGGTAATGCGCCTCGTCCGAGCCTTCGAGGCCGTGAACGAGCAGCAATGCCGGCCGGTCGGCGCCTTTCTCCTGCCACGAAGCGCGCAGTAGAAGACGCACGTCGTGGCCTGCCTCGACGACGATGTCTTCGGACGGGAAGGGCCATTTTAGAAAGGATCGCGCAAGCACGCCTCCCAGTGTCTGCAGATGGCCTCCAGGCAAGAGGGGGCGAAAACGGCTCACAGATTCGATTCGGAAGGTCGCTTGGCAATGACAGTGCGGAAGGTCTTCATGACAGTCGCTTCTTCAAGTTACAGAGCTCGCAATTACGCGCGTTCTGGTGGCGCGGACAATTCTCGAGGATGCCCATGCGCGACAGGGCGAAATCGTATTTGATGGGGTCGTTCGGGTCGAGCTGTCGAAGGCGTTCGGTGATCTCGAGCGCGGTACGAAACCCTGGCGTTTTCCTTCGGCTCCATCCGAGGAAGTGGCCGATGCGATAAATATGTGTATCGAGCGGGATGACGAGATTACTTGCGGGGATGAACGGCCAGATCCCCAAATCTAAGCCGTCATCGGCGCGCACCATCCACCGAAGAAACATGTTCATGCGCTTACATGCGCCGGTGCGCGGGCTCGTGAAGAAAAAGCGTATGCCTGCTTTCGCCGGAAGGCGGCGCCCGCGATACAGACCGCCGTGGTCTAGCGCGAGCGCTCGCTCAGAAAACCGCATCAAGCTCGCGGCCATGTCGTTCTCGACGAAACTCTCCTCGAAGAAACGCCCGACACTTCCATGACTCTGGATCATCTGGCCGGCAAAGTGTACGAGGCAGACGACGTCCCGGCCTTGCGACCACCGGTGCTGGAACCTTCCGAGCGAGCCGAGCGCTTCTTTCGGCTCGAGGGTCCGAGCGAGCTCGGCGGGACGCGAGCCCATCCAAGACAAGATCCGCTCCATGCTATTGGCGATGGTCTTGACGTTCCCATAGGCCAAAGCGGAGGCCACGAGGCCGACGACTTCTCGATCGTCACTCCGCGTGAAACGTCGGGGAAACGCGAGAGGGTCGGACCCAAGATAGCGTGCGTCGTAATGTCTTCTTAGCTCTTCCAAACCTTCGCGAAGAACGGCGAGATCTGTCATTCGAGCGTCCAGGCGACCCGTCCTCCGACGATGGTCGTCACCGGCCCGCCTTCGAGCTCCCAGCCTGCGAAAGGTGTGTTTTTGCCGCGCGAGCGAAACGATTCCGGGTCGACCCGAACTTGCCGCGTCAGATCGAGAAGCGTCACGTCCGCGGGGGAGCCCACTTTCAGCGTGCCGCCCGCCACGCCGAGCACACGCGCCGGGCCCGAGGAGAGAAGCTCGACCATGCGCGATAGTGAAATGACGCCGCGCTTGACGAGGCGATCGAGACAAAGCGAGACCGCCGTCTCGAGCCCGACAATGCCGAACGGCGCGTGATCGAAGTCCTCGCGTTTTTCGTCGGCGTGATGGGGCGCGTGATCGGTCGCGATGGCGTCCACCGTTTTGTCGGCGAGTCCCTCGAGAAGTGCGTTCCGATCCTCTTCGGTTACGAGGGGTGGCTTCATCTTGGCATCGGTGTTGTAGCTCTTGAGGCTCTCGTCCGTGAGAACGAGGTGATGCGGCGTGACCTCACAGGTCACCGCGAGCCCGCGGGCTTTCGCTTCACGCACCCTTCGGAGCGCCCCTGACGTGGAGAGGTGCGCGACGTGGAAGCGGGCGCCAGTGAGCTCGGCGAGCACGACGTTACGATCGACCGAAATGATCTCCGAGGCTCGGGGAATGCCGAAAAGCCCGAGAGCCGTAGACCAATAGCCCTCGTTCATGACGCCTTTAGGATGAAGCTCCGGCGTCTCGCAATGCTCGATGACGGGCACGTCGAAAACGGTCGCATATTCCATGGCGCGCCGCATGACGTTCGGGTCGCGTACGGGAAGTCCGTCATCGGAGACGGCGACCACACCCGCCTCCACCATCTCGCCCATCTCGGAGAGCTGCTCTCCCTTCATGCCTTTCGTAATGGTCCCGATGGGATAAACGCGGGCCGCGTCCGCTTGAGCGGCTTTTCTAAGGATGAACTCTGTCACCGCCGCGCTATCGTTGGGCGGGTCGGTATTGGCCATCGCCGCCACCGCGGTAAAACCGCCCGCGACGGCCGCTCGACACCCTGTCGCGATCGTTTCCTTGTACTCGAAACCAGGCTCCCTCAAATGCACGTGCATATCGATGAAGCCTGGCGTGGCGACGAGCCCGTCCGCATCTATAACGTCAACGTCAACGTCAACGTCTTCGGCCACAGCGAGAGCGCCGATGGCTTTGACGATGCCGTCCTCGAGCAGCAGATCGCCGATCTCGTCGAGCTCCTGGCTAGGGTCGACGATGCGTGCCCGCCGAACGAGAAGCCGCGTCATTTACTTTCTCCAGGCCCGCCCGCGAGCAAGTACAAGACCGCCATGCGGACGGCCACGCCGTTCGTCACCTGCTCGAGGATCACGGAATAAGGACCATCGGCGACAGCCGAGTCGATCTCGAGGCCGCGATTGAGAGGACCAGGATGCATGAGGATGACATCGGGTTTGGCGCGCTCGAGCCGCGCGGGCGTGAGCGCGTAGAGCCGAAAATATTCTCGGACGGACGGAAAAAAGGCGCCCGTCATACGTTCCGTTTGAACGCGCAACATCATGACGACGTCGGCGTCGACGAGGGCCTGATCCAGCGTGGGCGCGACTTCGGCTCCGAGCTCCTGGATGTGCGGGGGGATCAGGGTCGGGGGCCCGCTCACGACGACGTGCGAGCCCATCTTCGTGAGAAGCTGAAGGTTCGAGCGAAACACGCGGCTGTGTAGCAAATCCCCGACGATGACGACCTTGAGCTCCGACAGTTTTTGTTTGGCTTCGAGGATCGTGAAGGCGTCGAGGAGAGCTTGCGTCGGATGCTCGTGCATCCCGTCTCCGGCATTGACGACCGCTGCTTCCACTTCCTTCGCGACGATGTGAGGCGCGCCTGAAGCATGATGGCGTATGACGATGACGTCTGGCGCCATCGCCTGGAGGTTCTTAACGGTATCGACGAGGGTCTCGCCCTTGGTGACGGAGCTTCCCGAGACGCTGACATTGATGGCGTCGGCCGAGAGACGCTTTGCCGCAATCTCGAAGGAGACGCGCGTGCGCGTGCTCGGTTCGTAGAAAAGGTTGATAATCGTGCGGCCCCTTAGGGTCGGAACTTTCTTGATCGTCCGGGCACCGACTTCTTTGAAGGACGCGGCCGTCGTCAGGAAGAGCTCGATCTCCTCTGCGTTGAGGGTCTCGATGCCCAGGAGGTCTTTGTGCCGAAGCCTCATCCTATGAGCACCACTTCGTCGCGGCCGTCCTGCTCAGTCACGTGGACGTGCACCGTCTGGGTTTTCGTCGTCTCGAGGGTCGCCCCCGCATAGTCGGCGTGAATGGGAAGCTCGCGACAGCCGCGATCCACCATGGCGAGCAGCTCGATTTTACGTGGTCTCCCGAAATCGATAAGTGCTGTGATCGCCGCGCGCACCGTGCGACCGGTATAGAGGACGTCATCCACCAGGACGATCCACGTATCGTCGACCGGAAATGGAAGATCCGTGCGGCCAACGATCGGCTGTTCTGCCACCGCGGTGAGATCGTCCCGATAAAGAGTAATATCCAAAACTCCAAGGTCGGGTCGCTCACCGGTGCTTGCTTCGATGAGCGTTGCTACCCGTTGCGATAGCGGAACGCCGCGTGTGCGTATCCCGACCAAAGCGAGGCGGCCCGTAAAACCGCTCGCCGGACTCGTTTTCGCCGCTATCTCATCGGCGAGCCTAACAAGCGCCGCCTCGAAGGCGGCGCCATCCATCACGAGCTTATCGGTCATAGCGGCGGCATGCTAACACTAGCGGCTCGATCAATATTGAAGAAAAGCGCAACGCAAAGCCGCAAGGCCGCTTCTCTCTTCTTCATCCCCCCATCCCTAGGAAAGAAAAAAGCAAGGAGATGTGGGGATAAAAACGGGGATGTGGGGATGAGGACGGAGAACATTAGGGTCTTCGGCAAAATCTGTGGGTAGAAACCGTCTGCCATCGCCCCCTCAGCAGACCACGGTGCTCGCCGGCGTAAAGGCTTCCCTCGCTTCGCTCGGCGCTTCGCGGCCTTGACC
>SMYC01000168.1 GCA_004356105.1 Acidobacteriota bacterium
CGAGCTTTCGAGCGTGATGCTCTGCGCTTTGCCCGTGGCGACATCCTTGGCACTGACGTTGACGATGCCGTTGGCGTCGATGTCGAACGAGACTTCGATTTGGGGCACACCCCGGGGAGCAGGCGGGATACCGACGAGCTGTTGACGCGGTAGAACTGCGTGATCGGGAGCGCCGGGGCGTACCAGCTCTCGCCACCGTCAACGCTCACGTCGACGCCGCCGTCGTTCGACGCGATGATGCGCTTAGGATCGGAGGGGTCGATCCAGACGTCGTGATGATCGCCGTGATGGATCCCCTCGACGCGCTGAAACGTCTTTCCCCCGTCGATGCTCTTGAGCATCCGCAGCGATGACCGTCACTCTTGCAGGCTGTCGCGGTTGCAGCTCATTGTGAGATTGACTTCGATGATCTGCGGCGTTGGTCGGACGCGAGCAATCCTTGCGCATATTCTCGGCGCGCTCCATCACGATTATCGGTTGGCACGCGCCGCCTGACGAGGCGAAGCCCTCCCCTCAGACGCAGCGCATCCGACGTCCTCGAGGCGTCTGCACTCGAGCCCGTTTTCTACGGTCTGAACGCCGCGTAAGCTTCGCGAACTCGACACGTGCGTCCTGACCGATTTCGTCGGAGCGACCCGATCAGCGAACTCCGTTGCCGGCTCGACCGGCCGACTTTGTTTTGTTTTGTTTTTTTGCGGACCACACCCGAGCCGTCGTCGCAGTGCTGACGACATTACTCACCGATGATGACCTCGATCGCTGCGGTCTTCGAAATCCCCATTCGCCCGGCTTACTTTCGTCAGTGTGTCGATTATGCCGACACTCACCGTCTTCAGCGAGCGGAAAGTAGATCTGTGGTAAGTCGTCCGATGCTGAAAGTCTCAGCCGAGGCTTGACGTCTCCGAAGACGCCGATGACGGTGAGCCAGGCTTGTCGTCTCGCTTCGAGCCGCGCACGAGGCGCTTGCCGAGCGCTTCCTCGTCCGGCCGTCGTTGGGAGGATGGGGATGTCACCTGAGATCGAGTTCGTGGCATCGGGCGCGATCGCCGGTACGATGCTCGACGCAGAGTCGCCCTGGCCGAAGGAACGCCCGACGTCATGAGTAGTTCGTCGACGAAACGGACGGGCCCCTCTCCAAGTGCTAGGCTAACGACCGCGCCGCCCACGGTCGCGTTGTGACCGTCGAGATATTTTGTCGTGCTATGCATGACGAGATCGGCGCCGAGCTCGATGGGGCGCTGGTAATAAGGTGTTAAGAACGTGTTGTCGACAGCATGGGGGATGGCGTGTTCTTTTGCGATCGCGGAGATCGCGGCAATGTCCGTGAGCTTGAGTGTCGGGTTGGTCGGGGTCTCGGTCAAGATGAGGCGTGTATTGTCAGTTGTCCCCGCGCCGCGTCTTCCACTATCCGGGGCCAGGTCTGATCGGCTTCACCCAGTGCGACGGCATCCGCGTGCCTGGGCTCATCGGTCCGTCCGAGAGGCTCGTCGGGTACTTCGGTGACGTGGGGGCCGCCGAACACCACCTTGGCGCCGCACCCCGAAAGGCGTCCGCTTATTTGAGGGCGAGGGGGAGTGAGGGTCTTGCGCCTGGCGCCGAGCCAGTGTCCGGGTTGACACTGAGACGTCAACCCACGTTGACACCCGCCGTAACGAGCGCAAGTGTCTCGGGGGTCGGGATTTCGGCGAGATTTTCCCTCACGGGCTCGGCCGGTGTCAACGCGCGTTGACGCTTTCGGCGAAAGCTCCCGCTTACGCCACGGCGGAGTCGTGGGCGCAAGTGCCTGATGACACTTCGCTTTAGCGCCTCCTCCTAGGAGCGCGCCCCCGATGGCATGGTCTTCGCCCACCGAAAGGCCCTATGGGCCTCGCCCCCTCTTGCAACACTCTCGAGCCGCCTGCTCTCTATCGCCCCCGCAACGCTCGGGCCACTACCTTGTATCAGCTCCTCGAGGCCTACTACGAAGATGTCAAGGCCATCTGGGAGGAGCGATTCGAAAAAAAATACGGCTTCTGGAGAGGCTTCGTCGACACGGTTGTGGCTCGTTACCTAGATTGTGGCGTCGCGGAAGCGGGCTTCGCCCGACTCAAGTGCGATGGCTGCGGAAGCGAGCGCCTACTCACTCTCTCCTGCAAACAGAGGGGCATCTGCCCATCCTGCGACGCCAAACGCGCCGCTGCTTTTGCTGCTTTTCTCAGTGACGAGCTACTGGAAAACGTTGGCCATTGTCTCTGGACATTTACCCTTCCCAAGATGCTACGACCCTACTTCATGCGCCAGCGGGAGCTTCTCGGGGATCTAGCCCGCCTGGCTTATGAGACCATCAAGGAGTTGATGCTCGAAGCCGCCGGCGACCCTCACGCCCGCCCCGGCGTCGTTGTGATCCCGCAGACGTTTGGAAGTGTTCGTGAGTCCACATCCCCATGCTCACTGCCTTGCCTCTCGTGGGGTTTGGAATGCCCAAGGAGAATGGATCCCTGTCCCTTACATCGATACCAGCGCTGCGGAAAAATTGTTTCGCCACAAGATCATTCGCTTGCTGAAGAGCAAAGACCTCTTGAGTGACGAACGCGTAGAGCTACTCGATTCGTTTCGACATAGCGGCTTTTCCGTCGACGCATCGGTCACCGTTTGGCCTCAGGACACCGAAGGGCTCGAGCGCCTCTCCCGGTACCTACTTCGCTGCCCCCTCAGCCTGTCTCGCATCCACTGGACACCGGGTGCAAAGACCCTCTTCTATGAAGCGAAAGGCTCACATGACGACCCCCTCGCTTCTCATCAAAAAGGCGAGACCCTCGATGTCTTCGAGTTCCTCGCCCGAGTCCTCACGCAAATCCCCAAGCCTCGGCAACATGGCGTCCACTACATGGGCGCCTACTCCTCGAGAGCGCGCGCCTATCGAAAAAGGAAAAACCTCCCTCTGCAATCGCTCACCAGCCAACAAGACCAAAAAGCCAAGCCTGAGCCGAAACTATCCCCAAAAAAGCGCGCCGCGCTCAGGAAAAGATGGGCTCAGCTCATCAAGCGCGTTCATCAGACCGATCCTCTTCGCTGCGACTGTGGAGGTACTCTTGGCTCATCTCGAAGAAAGAAAACGCGACCCGCGCCCGCCACCCAAGCCCTAGCCACTGACTTCCGACCACGCCACTTGTCCGAACACCCCCGACACGAGAACGGTCGAATTGTCTCTTCACACCCATCCTCCCCTGGCAGGAGACACTCCTCAACCGCTTTGCCCTATTTGCTCGAGCTCTGCTACGGTTACTAGGACTCAATCGGCCTGTGTAGTCCCATCCTAGTTCGGAAATTTCGGGCGGACCGCGGCCGGACAACTATGAATTTTCCTATCTTTCGATCGCGCGGGTGGACGAGCTCGAGCCGTTTCGTCTGACGGGTGATATCGAGATCGAGATCAGTTTCAAGAATTACCGACAGGCCGAGATCTTGTCCTATCTCTCATCGGTCGAACGTATCGATTCTCACAGCATCCGATACATCGCCAAGGACATGGTCGAGGCTTCCATGTTCGCGCAGTTCGTCAATAATTATCAGCCCGGGCTCTCACCTTAGAATGGTTGCTGGCTATTCCGGGACACCTCTCCCGAAAAAACTCGGCATCCGGGAAGGCTCCCGGGTCGGCTACCGCGGGGCGCCGAAGGGTTTCGCGGCCACACTCGGGCCACTTCCGCTCGGCGCAAAGCTCGCACCATCGAGACCCGGTCGGGGCGACAACATCCTGCTTCTATTCGCGCCGGATCAGCGGAGTCTCGACGAAGCTCTGCCTGATATGCTTTCCCGGATGGGGCCCGAAACCGCTTTATGGATTTGTTGGCCGAAGAAGACATCGCCTCTCGCGTCCGATATCACCGGAGACACCGTTCGTAGGACCGGTCTCGCCGCGGGCGTTGTGGACATCAAGGTGTGCGCGATCGACGAGGATTGGTCCGGGATCAAATTCGTCGTGCGCGTCGAAAACCGGCCGACGGGCCGAAAAAAGTGAGCTCTGTATTACGTTTCCTGTCCTCCTTGCGGTCTCGAGCTCGTTCGTGTCCTGGACACGACCGGGTCGACAATCACGATCAAAGCCATAAATATGGTAATATGGATCAACATGAAGACCACCCTTGAAATACCCGATCGGCTCTTCCGCCGAGCGAAAGCGACGGCCGCGGAACGCGGTCAAACGCTCAAGCAGCTAGTGACAGAGGCTCTGCAGGAAAAGCTGGCGCGGAAGAAAGTAGCGAGACCCAGCTGGACGGAAGGCTTCGGAAAGCTGAAACGTCTGCACCGCGAAACTGAACGAATTCAGGCGACGATAGATGAAGCTTTCGACGTGATCGAACCCGAGGACCGACTTTGATTCTGGACACAAACGCTTTATCCGCGTTCGTGGATGGAGACCCCGGCGTGGCAGAAGCCCTCGACGGGGAAGAAAGCGTGGCGATACCGACCATCGTACTTGGGGAGTTTCGCTACGGAATCGCCGGCTCTCGCCATCGTTCTGCCTATGAGAAGTGGCTCGATGCGCATCTTCAGGACTTCGACGTTCTGGCCGTAACTTCAGAGACCACGCTCGAATATGCAAACGTTCGCGTCGCTTTGAAGCGATCGGGACGTCCTATCCCGGCAAACGACGCTTGGATATCAGCGCTCGCTCTTCAGTACCGGCTCGCCGTGCTCAGCCGCGACCGACACTTCGATAACGTGCCGGGATTGGAGCGGAAGAGCTGGTAGCAAATCCTCACAAACAACCCGGGCGAATCCTCCTCTTGTGCACGTTCTGCCTCTTCGCCGCCACGGTGAGCGGGCAGTATCGAATACGAACGGAAGCGATCGAAGCTGCGCGTCGCGACCGGCAGCCGCGGCTCTGGCCTGAGCGCGAGTCGCCACTCGTCGAGCGCGGACTCTATGACCAGCGATTTGAGTGTACGATCACAAAGTTGGCCCGGGCGTAAAGTTGAAGGACTGAGCGAGCGCGGTTAACCGCTAGCCTCGAGCTCATGAGAGTTGTTTTTTCAGGTATTCTCGTTCTCGCTCTCGCCGGGCTGCACGTCGCCTATCCATGGCTCGAAGAGCGCGCCGCGCGCCGCCGCCACATCTGGGTCCCTGTCAGTGCCGGCATCGCCATCGGTTATGTGTTTTTATACATGCTGCCAAAGCTGTCGGATTACACGAGAGCGATTATCGCTGCAGAGCCATCGGGAGCCGAGTTTTTTCACTACCGCGTATTTCTCTTTGCCCTTTTCGGTTTTCTCTTTTACTTTATCGTCGATCGCGACCGGTTGCCGGGGCACCCGCGCGCTGAGCTCGCGACGTCCCTTCACTCGGCGTCGTTTTGTTTCTATAACGCTCTCGTCGGCTACATCATCCCACACATCCCGCGACCCGGACTGGTTCCTCTTTTCGTGGCCTCAGCAGTTTTAGGAGTACACCTTCTGGGTATCAATCATCAACTCCGACACTGGCATCCTAACCGGTTCGATCGAACGATCCGCTGGTTGCTCGCGGCTTCCATCGTCTTTGGCTGGGCCTTGGCCACGTTCACGAGCCTTCCCAAAGAGTTGCTGCTGGTAATGACGGGATTCTTGGCGGGCGCCATAGTCGTCAACGTCATGATGGAAGAGCTCCCTGAAAAGGACGACCCTCGTCGCGTGGTGCCGTTCCTCGTCGGCATCGGCATCTTTCTCGTAGTCATGATCTTCATCCGCTCGCTGCCGCATACGGTGGGGTGAGGCCGTCACCGGGAATCCCACCCCCCAATCCCACTCCAAGAAGCCAGTCCGGAACTTTCGAGAACGCGCCGACGCCTGCGTCGAGCTGGAAGTACGTTGCGCTTCGCAAGGAATGCGAGCCGGCCTACATGACCAAATCACCGCTTCCGGAAACTCTCGCTATGCCGAATTCGGCGTAGCCACCGTGTCCAGAGGGAATAGAGACGAGAACCCTCTCGGGTCGAACTATGGATCTCGAAGATCGAAAGAGACGTCATCGCTCGAGGTATCTTTACTCCCGTCGCAGACCTCCGTTGCAAACTCATGCGCTACATCCGCCACAACAAGTCCACTAGTCGAGCTTCTCGAAATCCCCAGGCGTCCACGTTTTGTCGAAGAACGCTTCTGTCGGGCTGTATAAGTCGGAGCAAGGTGAACCATCCCCTTCCCGGAACGGTTCTGAGCCAATTCGACTCTGGAGCGACATCGGGACGTTCAGGGCGGAAGTAGAGGTCGACCGAGCTGTCTTCGTTGGGGGATGTCCCGTCGGATGTTGAATTTGCGGTAGCGGCGGCTCCTTGGCCGGCCTAAGAATAGGTCTGCCAAACAACCGTCTCCAGAGGGGGACAAGGAGCCACCATGCCTAGGAAATCAAAGAAGCCAGTAAGAAAGCAAACGTACTCGCCTACGGGCGAGGTATTTGGCCAAGTCGGCCAGACGCTGCTACCGATGATAGCTGGGATCGCGGCCACGAAGGCGGACCTGACGGAATGGGTGTACGAGCAAGGACTGGCAGCTCTGCACCTGCTTCTCAGAGAGGACGCTGAGGCGATCGCGGGACCCAAGGGCAAGCACGAGAAAGAGCGAACGCATAACCACTGGGGGAGTACGGATGGAGAGCTGAGTTTCGGTGGTCGTCGCATCCAAGTGTCGCGACCTCGAGTTCGCTCGAGGTCGGGGAAGGAGGCGTCGCTTCCACACTTCGAAGCCTTCCGCGAAGAAGACCCGCTTCCAGAGCGAGTGTTGAATCAGATTTTGCTGGGGGTGTCGACACGAGGCTACGAATCGAGTCTGGACAAACCCGCGGCCGAGTTAAAATCTCGTGGCACGAGCAAGAGTGCAGCCAGCCGTCACTTGGTGAGCCAGACGAGTAAAAAGCTCGAGGAGTACCTGGCGCGACGGCTGGAGGAGCTCGAGCTCGCGGCGCTGATGATGGACGGCCTTGAGGTGGCCGGTCAGACCGTCATCGTAACTCTTGGTATCACAATAGATGGAACGAAAGTACCGCTAGGAATATGGCTGGGCTCGACGGAGAACGCTCCGGTATGCACCGCTTTGTTGCAGAACCTTCTTGAGCGCGGATTGCGCATCGATGAGTCGATTCTTTGCGTGATAGACGGAGGAAAAGGTATCCGCAAGGCGCTGCTCGACGTTCTCGGGGACCTCGCGGTCATCCAAAGGTGCCAGCTCCATAAACTCCGAAATCTTCGCTCGTACCTTCCCAAGTCTCGTCACGCCTACGTGCTCCAGACGATGAAGCAAGCCTACAAGAGCAATAGTGCCAAAAAGGCGCGCAAGCGGCTTCAGGCATTGGTGTCGTGGCTCGAGCGAAATGGCTACGACGAAGCTGCCGGAAGCCTTAGCGAAGGAATGGAAGAGACCCTCACAGTTCTGAAGCTCGCTCTGCCCGAGTTACTTCGCAAGTCCCTGGCCACAACGAACGCCATCGAGAATCTCAACGGAACCATCCGTAGAGTCTCGAGAAACGTCAAGCGTTGGAAGAGTCCTTCCATGATTCGCCGTTGGACCGCTCTCGGTGTTGTCACGGCGGAGAAGAAGTTCCACCGAATCAAAGGCTATCGCCATATGGGCGCTCTCGTTCACGCCCTTAGAAGCAAACAGAAATCTCTTGACAGCAATGAGTTTGCTGCGTGAGAGTATTCACTGGTGCCGCCGCTACCCGACCAAATTCAACAGCGGCCGGGACATCCCCCGTCACAAGCATCCAGATGACTTGGACGGGGTTCACGCCAGAACGTCTACGCATATTGAAACCTGCCCCCGCGGGTGAGCAGAAAGAACAATCCGCTCAATGCCCCGAGCATCGCGACGAGAACGGCAGACATCGCAGATGCATAGCCAAAGTCGCCAAACTGAAACGCCTGCTGGTAGATATACGTAATCAAAAGTGACGTCGCATTGGCGGGGCCGCCACGCGTCATCACGTACACCAGGTCGAATGCGTGTGCACCAGCAACGGCCGAGACGGTCGAAACCAGCAACACGAAAAAGCTGGTGGGACGAAGCAGGGGAAGTGTGATGTACCAAAATCTGGTTACAGGTCCCGCGCCATCCATTTGCGCGGCCTCGTAGTACTCGTTGGGAATATCGTGCAATCCTCCGAGAAATACGAGCATGTAGAAGCCCATGAGAAACCAGATGCACACGAGCGTCACCGTCAGTAGAGCGAACCTGGGATCCCCGAGGAATGAAACCGGTTCGAGGCCGACCGCGACCAGCATCTGCGGCAAGATTCCTATCTTGTCGACGACGAGAAGCTACCAGACGAGCCCGATGACCACGAGGCTGACCATCTGTGGCGCGAACAGCATGGACCGCATCACGGCGTTGTATAGGTTGGTCTGCTGTACGAGAAGCGCTAGTCCCAGGCCAACAACATAGAGCAGCGGGACAAGGATGACGGCAAAAACAACCGTCACCCTGAGCGAGGTCCAAAACAGAGGGTCGAGGAGCATTCGGCGATAGTGCGCAGAGCCCACAAACGTAAAGCTTCCGAACGCGTCGAACGAATAGACGCTGACAAAGAGAGCCATCGCCGCGGGCAGCCCGATGAAAAGCGCCAGCCCGAAAGCGTCGGGAAGCACGAAGAGGTAGCCCGCCAACCACTCACGGTGCTTGCCTGACAGGCGAATCACAAGATCGGTGCGCCGGAATACCCGGCAAAAAAAGCATCGAGTTGTCGCGACGCCGACGCCGCCGCGGTAGTGGGATCGGCACCGCCGCACAGAGGGGTGGCCTGAATCGCATCGGAGATGATTTTGTACGCGGCAGGGGGGAGTCGCGGTTCGCCCCGCGTGCCGGGATAGATATCCCGGGAGAACACACCCATCTTGCCCTGGTCATACGCGTGGCGCGCGGCCTCGAGCACGCTGCGGCGTGGCGGCATGTTTGTCTTGGCAACGGTGCACCAGTTCGCGAGCCGCCCGATGGAGTCGTCGGTCATTGACGCCAACGCCCAGGCAATGAAGCTCCCTGCCTCGTCGAGGTGTTCGCTCCGGGCGTTCGCGACGAACGCCCAGCCGCCGCCAACGGTTACATACTTTCCACCTTTTGGTACCGGCAGCCTGAAAACACCATAGGGAAACTCCGGCGCAGCCATTGCCATCTGTGCGACCGCCCAAACGCCAATACTTTGCATAGCGCAATAGCCGCTTGCTAAATTCGCGATGACGTCACCGGCGCCACGGCCGAGCGCTCGGCTCGGCGCCACCCCCATCGCGACAGCGTCCTGCCAAAACCGAAGGGCTTGAATCGTAGCGTCCGATTCGAACACACTCTTGCCGTCCGGAGATTGAATCTCGCCACCGCCCTGCCACATGAACGGATACCAAGTGAAATCCTGGTAGTACCCTGGCGTGGTCTCGAACAAGACACCAAAGCGCTTCGAATGGGTGAGCTTTCCCGCGATCTCGAGCAGCTCGTCCCAGGTCTTCGGGATGTCGCTTTCGTCGAGTCCCGCCTCTTCGAACGCTTCGATCGAATAGAGAATAGCCATGGGCTCGACTTCCATGGGCACCGCGAAGATCCGCCCGTCGACCATGCGGCTCGCCACGACGCTTGCCGGGAAATCCGCACGCGCCTCGCTCGAGATGTAGGGCGTGAGATCGGCGAGCGCGCCGCCGTTGTAGTAGCGAAGAAAGTCGCCCGGGGAAAGAATGAAGAACAGGTCGGGCGCCTGCCCCGACGCAAACGAAACCGCCAGTTTGATCCCGTTCATGTACTCCAAGACCGGCACGTAGTCGAGCTCGATTTTGCGGCGGTTCGATGCATTCCATTGGTCGACCATGTCGACGAACCATTGGGCTTGTGCCGCTACCTCGCCGCCCGGCGCGTAAAATTGCACGAATCTAAGCGCCGCGTTCTCGGCGTCACCGTTTTTGTCAGACGTGCACGCGAATCCGACTCCAGCGAGCGCCGCGCCGTATCGCAGCAGCTTTCGCCGTGACATCGGGGTCGCTGCTCCGCCGGAATCGATGCTAGCTTCTGACATAGTCCCTTCGTGAAAACGCATCCTATCAGGGGGATGCCAAGTCTGGAACGATCAGAGGTTGCGAGCCGGTCCACTCACGACCACTCACGAAAGGCCGAAGCGACCTCACGCTTCTTTGAACGCAGCTGGTCCGACACCATCGTCCCGAACGATCCTCCCGTCCATCTGGAAGGGAACCGCGCCGCTCCACATTGTCTCAGGCAGCAAATGTCGACGCGGTACATCCAGATTGGAGGTAAGACCTAGGAATCGTTTTCAGTTCTTCGGTGTCAGTTTGAGCATGCGCCCTGTGCTGTCGTCGTCGTCGTCGTCCTCCAGAACCCAGATGGCACCCTCCGGCCCCTCCACAACGCTACGAATCCGCGCACCCATGTCGTAACGCTCGACCTCGCGGGCGTGGTCGCCGTCGAGCTCGATGCGCATGATCGCCCTGGACGAGAGGCCTGCGACGAAAGCATCGCCGCGCCAGTCGGAGAACAGATCGCCGCGATAAATCATCAAGTCACCCGGCGAGATGACGGGTGACCACCACACTCCCGGTTCCTCGAATTCCGGATGCGTGTCGTGGTCGGGTATCTCACGCCCGTCGTAATGGTTGCCGTTGGAGACGGTCGGATAGCCGTAATTCGCTGCACGCAGGATCCGGTTCAGCTCGTCACCGCCCCGCGGCCCCATCTCAATATTCCAGAGCTGACCGCCGAGATCGAATGCCAGCCCAAGCACATTGCGGTGGCCCAGCGACCAGACCTGCCCATAAACCCCTTCATCATCGACCAGCGGATTCTCTTCGAAGTAGTTGACGAAAGGATTGTCGTCCGGAACCGAACCGTCGTCGTGCAAGCGCAGGATCTTGCCCAAGTTCGCTTGCATGTCCTGGGCCGGCGTGAATTTCTGGCGGTCGCCAGACGAGATCCACAGATAACCATCGTCGTCGAACAACAGCCTGTGCCCGTAGTGGCCGTAACCGACGACCTTGGGATACTGGCGCCAGATGACTTCGAAGTCGGACAGTTCTCCGCCGCGCCTGGTCTCGTTCAGCACCGCCCGGGCGACGGCCGCGCCCCGGCTATTGCCCACACCGGACTCGGCGTAGCTCAGGTAAATCATGTGGTTCTCGGCAAAATTCGGGTGAAGAGCGACATCACCCAGACCGCCCTGACCGCCGTAAGCGACGTCCGGCATGCCGCGGATGCCCCGGGACTTCTCACCGTCCTGGGTGACGATGAACAAGTTGCCCTTCTTCTCCGTCACCAGCATGCGCCCGTCCGGCAGGAAGGCCAGGGCCCAGGGCTCGTCGAATGAGGTAATGGACTCCACCTCGAATGGCAGTTCCATTTGTGCTTGCGCCCCACCCGCTATGAACATGCTCAACCCAATCACGAAGAGTCGTCTAACTCTAACCATTTGATAGCCTCGTTTGTTACGCGTTTTGTCGATCGATCTGTCGTCTAGATAGGTTCGTCACCGCTATGCGACGCCAATACCGTATTCGTTCAGGCTATCCACTCTAACGAACGACGGAAAGCGGCGCCAGCCTCCACCGGGCAGGTTCGGTGCCGGGCACGGTGTGCGCCGGAATCATGCGATGGACCCGTCCATGACTCTTCCCGAGAGGATTGTGAACCGCCTCCCATCCCTCGACGATTCGGGCCCGGCGCGTCGCCGCACCAACCGCGAAGACGTGCACAACTGGTCCAGACCCCTACGGCGGAATCCGCACCATCTGCCCGATCAACCGCTTCGGGTCGGCATCCGCTCTCGGCACGTACTTGTCGAGCCACGGCCCGCTGAACTGGGCTACGTAGAGATTGCCGTCGGAGTCCACGTCCATCTGGTGAGGGAGAGACATTCCGCCGGTCCACCCTGACCTTCCTAGCGACGATACCTTCGCGTACGCGCCGAAGTAGTCGAGTAGCTCGCCTTCCAAGCTGTACTTGAGCATCCGGTTCAGGGTCGCGTCCAGCACCCAGACGGCGTCGTTCTCGTCGATGAAGATGGCGACGGGGTCGTAGATGTCCGGCCACTGCTCGATGAAATCGCCGTCCGCGGTGAACACCTGCACTCGGTGGTTCCTCCGATCGGACACGTAGATGCGGCGATTGCGGTCCACGGCGATGCCGTGCACGAGATCGAACTGTCCTGGCCCGCTTCCGACCGAGCCGAACTCGGACACGTACTCGCCATCGGTCGTGTATTTGACGATGCGGCCGTTCTGGTAGCCGTCGCCCAGCAGGAAGTGACCATCCGGCAGAAACGCCAACACCGCCGGCTGGCCGAAGTCGAGGGGTCCGGGGTTCCGGTTGGCTCGCGCCTCCTCTGAGGTCTGTACCGGGTTAGGGTCCAATAGCCGCATCACAAGCTCGCTGCCGTCGTTCGTGAATTTGAGGATCTGCTCGTGGACCCCGTTGCCGCCTCGCTCCACCACCCACACGTGGCGCTCGGGATCGTACGGGTTGATGTAGACCTGGTGGACCCGATTGAACATCGAATCCCACTGGCTCCAGTTCTCGATGATGTTGCCGTCACCGTCCACCACCACCAGGAAGTTCGAGCCGCCAGGTCTGTCCTCCCGCTGGGCGTTCTGATCTCCCCAAACGCCCACGATGATCCTGTCCGGGGTGTCCGCGGCCACGGCCGACACGGACCCCCACTCCCACTCGTCGGTATGGTCGGGCGAAGCCTTCCAGAATCCCCCTACGACCTCGTACGGGCCGGACCGATCGTCACCGCCCTTCTTGAACGTCCGCGCCGCCTCACCGGTGACGGAGGCGGCGTGGTTCTCGCCGCCGCACGCGAACAAAGCCGCGATCGCGGCGATCGTGAGGCTTTGGTAGATGGGTCTGAGTCCCATGTTGCCTCCTGAACTTAAGAGAGGCGAATACGGCTCATTTCCTGTACTCGAGGGCCGGCAGCTGGTCTCCCAGTAGCGCTTCATACTGGAAGTCAGGGCCCCGCCTCTCGTCGAACTCTCCCTTCCAGCTTCGATCACATGCCCGGACTTTTTTCGCGAGCCGGCTCTAACGAGTGCCGGACTCGCTTCGGTACACCTTTCCCGCCCGCATGACGAACACCACCCGCCCGAACGCCTCGGGGTCGACCA
>SMYC01000169.1 GCA_004356105.1 Acidobacteriota bacterium
ACATCGCGAATGTGGATGGCAGGCATAGCAATATAATACCAGTATCATATTGCTTGCACAACTATTCCATAGTGCGTGTCTCGTAGACGACTTCTTCAGGGACATCGCGAATATGGATGGCGGGTATTTCGGCTTCGACAACATCCGCACGGGAGGTCGATGGTTCGAATCCATCCGCTCCGACCATTTCGATTTGGAGAGATTGAAAGATGAGGCGTGGTCGATCGGTAAGGCACCCGGTTGTTACCCGGGCTCATGCAGGTTCGAATCCTGCCGCCTCAGCCAAGTTCGAGAGAGCCGCGTAGCTCAGCAGAAGAGCAGATGCCTTTGAAGCATCCGGTCGTAGGTGCGAATCCTACCGCGGCTTCCATCCCTTCAAACGAAGCTCCAAAGAGGCCTGTTAGCTCAAGGGAGAGAGCACGCGGTTGCGGACCGCAGGATCCAGGTTCGACTCCTGGGCGGGCTTCCACTATTTGCGAATTACAGAGATGTCCAAGCTCTTGTGGTCGATGTAGCGAACGCGCTCGCAGGCGAGGCCGGCACTCTCGGCAATCCCCGCGATGCCACCCCTCCGGTAGAAATCACGGAAAGCGCCGAAGTGCTCACGGCCCGCCGCGGCTTCCATGAGCCGGTACCGAGCGCCAGCCAGGTTCCATGGCATCGGTACGCGGTAGTCGAGACACAGCAGTCGCTTCGCAACGCGCGTGACCTCGCGGAGCACGGGCGTCCGCGCTTCCGCGGGCATCTCGTGGAGCGCGAGCACCATCGTGGCCACGTTGAAGTAGCCTGCCGCACGTTCCCGAAAAGCATGTACCACATCGCCGAGAACGAACGACACGTGCTCGAAGCCCTCATCGCTCAGTCTCTGCCTCGCGTATTCCGCCATCGCCGGAGACAGCTCGATCCCGACGACTTCTTCAGCGTGCGGAGCCATGCGAAACGCGAGGTTACCGGTTCCGCAGCCAACGTCCAGCACCCGGCCGCCCGGCTCCACGAGCTCGGCGACCTTTGTGTGAAGTTCCGAAAGGAACGGATCGAGGACGCGAGCATAGAAGCGCCCGTCATAGATGCGGCTCCGCGGTGTCCTGCCCTCGGTCATTACAGCGTCACGTTCGGCATTTTACGGTACGTTTCCATTCGCATTACTGAAAAGCGCGTCGCGAAAGAGCTACGTTAAGCGAGTTTTGTTACGTCTTGCAATCCTGGCAGGGGACTAGCCAATTGCCACTGGGCTCTGTATTCTCCACTCTTCAGCGTCCTGAGCCAAGAATGGTCAGCCTAGTCATCCTCGTCACAGTGCTCTTCACTGTAGCGGTCGCATTGATTTGCTCGGCGCGTTGGAGACGCCGGCTACCCATGATCGGCGCAAGCGCCCTGGCGTTGGGGGTGCTGATATTCGCCTTTTTCCTTTTTGGTCCGAAGGACTACTTGGTGCGTTGGCCTTCCCTTTCCTCTTGGCTCCACCCGTTTCAGCTCGTCTGGTACTCTGCGATTCTGTGCCTCTTTGGCGGCGCGATTCTCCTGGGCTTGGCAGCAAGGCGAATATTCGGACGGTAGGAAAAGCGCTATGCGAGAGAGGTACTTTGTGCGAGTTTTGATGTGTCTTGCGATCCTGTCGAGCCAGATCGTGACGGCAGGGGAGACTCTGTTCCGAGTGGAGCGGTTGCTCGATCGGCCGATCATCACGCCGGCCACCCATCCGAGCATAGGCGAGAACATCCAGGGTCCGTCACTGGTACGCGTACCCGATTGGGTGGAAGCGCCGCTCGGCCGGTACTACCTGTACTTCGCCGATCACAAAGGCCGCTATATCCGGCTGGCTTTTGCGGACGCGTTGATTGGGCCGTGGACCGTGCACCCACCCGGAAGTTTGCAACTAACGGAGTCGCATTTTCCCGAGGAAGCTCCGGAAGGGACGCCCGAGCAGCTCGAGGCGGTCGCCGCCCGTCGGGCGAAAGCGACCGGTATCGGGCTCGAGGGGTTGGGGCACGATCTCGTGAAGGAGTCTTCCTGGCCGCACATCGCGTCACCGGATGTGCACATCGATCATGACAACCAACGCTTCGTCATGTACTTTCATGGTCTCGAATCCTTCGGCCGCCAGGTAACCCGGGCGGCGACCTCGAAGGACGGCATTCGCTTTGTTGCCGAACCAGAAATATTAGGCCGGACCTACTGGCGTGCTTTTCGACACGATGGATACCACTACGCGCTCGCGATGCCGGGACAGATCTATCGTTCACGGGATGCCCTCCACGGGTTCGAGGCCGGGCCGCGGCTCTTCAATCCCGACATGCGCCACGCGGGGCTTCTCAAGCGAGACGAACGCTTGTACGTTTTCTACACGCAGGTGGGGCAAACGCCGGAGCGTATTCTCTGGAGCTCGATCGAGCTGGGCGCTGATTGGATGAGCTGGCGAGAATCGACGCCTGTCGAGATCTTGCGTCCCGAGCGCGATTGGGAAGGTGCCGATGCGCCGCTCGTTCCTTCGGTCAGAAGCGTTGCCTACGGACACGTCAACCAGTTGCGGGACCCCGCGATCTACGAGGAGGACGGTAGGGTTTATCTACTCTATGCCGTGGCGGGTGAAAGCGGTATCGCGCTCGCCGAGCTGCACCTCGAAAACTAGATTAACGCCGATGAGCGGTCAGCGGAGCCCTTCGACGAGATACAAGTCGGAGACCATTCGATCAAAAGTATAGTAATAAGACTCGTCGTTGTCCGAGATCTGGACGGCGTAGATGTCATGCAATCCGGCGGGATCCGAGGGAGCGATTGTTTTCCAAAGCTCTCGGCGTCCGGTCTCGATGTCGACGCGATAGACTTTCACGGATCGGCCGAACTTCTCCGCGACGTACAAAAACCGCCCGTCGCGTGTGAAACGAATTACGGCCATCGACGCAGGTACGTCATCGAGGGTGCGTGGCTCTCCTCCGTCCATAGGATAGAGCGCGATGACCTCGTCTTTGAGCGCGGCGAGCATCGAGCCATCCGGAGATACCGGGCTCCTGCCGAGATTGGCACTAGCCTTGAGCCATTGCACTTCGCCGGTGATTGGTCGCGGCTCACCACTCGGCACCGCCTGACGAAACCAGCGTAGCGCTCCGCCTTCCTTGCTGCCTGCGAATACGATTTCGTTCTCGTCGGAGATAAAAGATGCCGTGACGAAGTCGACGATGGTCTCATTTTCGACAACGATGGGTGTGCCGGGACCCGTCGGAAGAAGCACCAGGGAGCCCGGTTCCCCACGGCGCAACGTCAGGGCCCACTTGCCATCAGGCGACAAGTCCAACGCTTCACCCTCGCCCAAGTGGACGGCCGGGGCAAGGTCCCAGGTGAGTCCCGGGGATCCGTCGACGTTTCGTAGATAGACCGACCCGCCTTCGCCGCCACTTCCGAGCTCGCTCAGCAAAAGCGTTCTGCCGTCGCCGCTGATGTCACGGATCCCGGTGTCGCCGAGCCAGGAAAAATCACGCTCTACCGTCTCGCCCGGGGCGATGCCCATGACCCCGCCGCGAAAATTCGTGCGAGCCACGACAACCCGGCCGTCGGGTGCGACATCGAGAATGCGTAGTTGTACCGCCGAGCGGGCAAGCAGCCTCACCTTTCCCGTGCGGGACATCGCATGCAGATCCGGATCCCCGCCCCCATAAGTATTGAACCAAACCTCGTCGCCGTCGGGGGACCACGCCAAATCGAGCCAAGGTCCTCCGATGCCCGTGTCGAAGCGCTTGGTCGCACCGTTGATTTCGAGAAAGACGATAAACTGGTTCGTGCTGTAGCCCGTCGCTCTCTCCCCGAACGCGATCACGTCTCCTTGGGGCGAGACGCGAAGCGAGTTGACCCAGTTCGTCGTTTCGTAAAGCACCGTACCGATGGGAAGCTCGACCCGGCGTCGTCGATTGATTAGACGAACGACGACCAACTGCTCACCATCCGCGGTCCAGTCGGCGAGCACCACGTCCTCCGAGATCTCTCTCGCGGCTCCACCCGAACCCGTCGACAAAGCGAGCGTCCCCGTTACTTCAGAATTCTCCCAGCCCAGTACGGCTGTTTTCCGCAGCGAGGCCATCTCACCACTTGGCGACACACTCAGAACGTCGGAGCTCGGAAAACCGAGCGCTCGGGCCGCCCGGGCTCCAGGAAGCGTCGAGTAGATTTCGGGAACGCGTCCATCCCACGCCGCAGTATAGATCACGTCTCGCCCGCCTGGTTCGAACTGTGCGGCGTAAACGGTCCCCCGGCGGAACGTGAGTCGTTCGTAGCTGAGAGGTGGCGCGTTGTCCGGACCGCCGGCAACTCTACCCAGCCAGAACATTCCGACCGCGAGAAGCAGTGCGAGTGCCGCAGTGATGATCGATCTTGCTCGCGGTCTAAGAGTCGCAGATTCTTTCCGGGCCGGCCCCGACTCGCGCGAGATGGACTCGATGGCGAAAGCTAGATCGTACGCCGATTGGAAACGCTCGCCCCGCTTTTTCTCCAAGCACCGGTGCACGATGCGCTCGAGCGCCGGCAGGGGAGCACCGTCGAGGCCGCTCATCTCCGGCGGTTCGTCTTTGAGAATGGCGGCCATCGTTTCAGCGCCCGTGTCGCGCTGGAACGCTCTTCGAGCGGTGAGCATCTCGTATAGGATCGAGCCAAAAGCAAAGATGTCCGAGCGGTGGTCGACGCGCTCGCCGCGAACCT
Organism: Acidobacteriota bacterium; assembly: GCA_004356105.1. Lineage (GTDB taxonomy): Bacteria > Acidobacteriota > Vicinamibacteria > Marinacidobacterales > SMYC01 > SMYC01. The sequence continues at coordinate 4,687 of SMYC01000169.1, forward strand.
GCTCGGGCGACATGTAGCCCACGGTGCCGAGAACGACGCCGGGATCCGTTACCGCCGCACGCGTCGGAGCCGAGGAGTCCGAGCCGCCCGCCTCCGTTTCGACCGCTTCCGTCGCGAGCCCGAAATCGAAGATCTTCAAGCGGCCGTCATGCGTAATAAAGAGGTTGTCCGGCTTGAGGTCACGATGCGTGATGCTCTTCTCGTGAGCCGCGGCGAGTCCGCGTGCCATTTGAGCTCCGTACTCGACGGCTTTGCGGGCCGGCAGAGCTCCCAGCGCCAAGCGCTCCCGCAGCGTTTCTCCCTCGAGGAGCTCCATGACAGCAAAGACGTGGCCGTCCTCGCGGCCGAAATCGTAGATGGCCAGAATATTCGGGTGCGATAGCGCCGCGACCGCTCGCGCTTCACGCTCGAAGCGCGCGACGCGGCCCTCGTCCTGGGCGAAGGACTTCGGAAGTACCTTCACGGCGACGTCACGCCCGAGCTTCGTGTCTCGGGCTCGGTACACTTCACCCATGCCGCCAGCGCCCAGAGCTCCGGTGATCTCGTAGGGTCCTATCTTCGTGCCGGGCTCTAACATAGTCGCGTGCGGGTGCGGACGATCCCTCCGTTGGCGTTACGGTCGCATTGGGCGCGATATTATACCGTCGAGGGCGGACATCGAAGAGCTCCCAGATCTCGTTCTGAACGAGATCTCGGAAAAGCCGAGCTGGACACGGCTGGATCCGTTGTCCACTCTAACTGTCGGCACGATAGCAGAGCCGTCAGCGGAGCCCCTCGACGAGATACAAGTCGGAGAGGACTCGAAAAAAAGTGTAGTAATAAGACTTGCCGTCGTCCGAGATCTGGATAGCGTAGATGTACGCAAGTCCGACCGGATCCGCGGAAACGATCGTTTTCCAAAGTTCTCGGCGCCCCGTCTCGATCTCGACGCGATAGATTCGCGGCGATGGGCCGTTCTCCGCGACGTACAAAAAACGTCCGTCGGGTGTGAAACGAATCACCTGCATCGAATCGGGCACGTCATCGAGGGCGCGTGGCTCTCCTCCGTCGAGAGGATAAAGCGCGATGACACCGTCTTTGGCGGCGGCGAGCATCGAGCCATCCGGAGACACCGGACTCGAGCCGATGCCTCCGGTCGTCGTCTCTCCCACTTCGCCGGTGATGCGTATCGGCTCGCCGCTCGGCACCGTCTGGCGAAACCAGCGGAGCGGTTCGCCCTGTTCGCTGCCCGCGAATATGACTTCCTTCTCGTCGGAGACGAAAGACGCCGCGGCGTAGTCGACGATGGTCTTGTTCTCCAATACGATCGGCGTCCCCGGCCCCGTTGGAAGAAGCACCAGGGAGCCCGTTTCCCCGCGGCGGCGCAACGTCAAGGCCCACTTGCCATCGGGCGACAAGTCGAACCCTTGACCCTCGCCCAAGCGAACCGCTGGGGCAAGGTCCCGGGCTAGCCCCGCGGATCCGTCGACGTCGCGCAGATAGACAGACCAACCCTCACCGCCGCCATCGCCAAACTCGTTCAGCAGCAGCGTCTTGCCGTCACCGCTGATGGCATCGACCTCGGTCGCGTCTAGCCAGGAAAACTCGCGCTCTACGGTTTCGCCCGGGGCCACGCCCATAACCCCCGCACGTGAGCTCGCACGAGCCACAAGAACCCTTCCGTCGGGCGCGACATCGAGAATCCGCAACAATATCGCTGAGCGGGCAAGTAGCCTCAACTCGCCCGCGCGGGAGATCGCATGGAGATCGGGACTTCCACCATCAAAGGTATTGAACCAAACCTCGCGGCCATCGGGAGTCCACGCCAAATCGATTGCCGCTCCCCAGAATCCGGTGTCGAAGCGTCTGACTTCACCGTCGAGCTCGAGAAAGACGATGGACCAACCCTTTGAGAATCCCGGCGCTCTCTCCCCGAACGCAAGCACGTCCCCTTGGGGCGAGACGCGAAGCGAATCGACTGCGCTCGCCGTCTCGTACAGCACCGTACCGATGGGAAGCTCGACCTGGTGTCGTCGATTGATCAGACGAACGACGGCCAACTGCTCACCATCCGGGGTCCAATCAGCGAGCACCACGTCCTCCGATATTTCTCTCGCGGCTCCACCGGAGCCGGTCGACAGAGCGAGCGTCCCCGTAATATCAGAATTCTCCCAGACCGGTGTTGCTTTGCGCAGCGAGGCCATTTCACCACTTGGCGACACGCTCAAAACGTCGGCGCTCGAGACACCGAGCGCACGTGAGGCCCGGGTTCCAGGACGTGTCGCAAAAATCTCCGGAGCTTGTCCGTCCCAAGACGCGCTGTAAATCACCTCGCGTCCTCCGGGATCGAACTGTGCGGTATAGACGGTTCCCCGGCGGAACGTGAGTCGTTGATAGGTGAGATGCGGTGCACCACCCGGAGAGCCTACGGTCTTGACTAAGAAATACGCTGTGACCACGAGGAAAGTTGCGAGCGCTATGACGATGACGGAACGCACTCGCGGTTTTTCTGTCGCGCGATTCGCCGGGGCCGGCCCTGACTCACGTGAGACCGACTCGATGGCAAAGGCTAGATCGTGCGCCGAATGGAAACGCTCACCCCGCTTTTTTTCCAGGCACCGCTGCACGACGCGCTCGAGCGCCGGTGGGGGAGCCCCGTCGAGACCACTCATCTCCGGCGGTTCTTCTTTGAGAATGGCCGCCATCGTCTCGGCGCCCGTGTCGCGCTGGAACGCTCTTCGAGCAGTGAGCATCTCGTACAGGATCGAGCCGAAAGCAAAGATGTCCGAGCGGTGGTCGACGCGCTCACCTCGTACCTGTTCGGGCGACATGTAGCCCACCGTGCCGAGAACGACGCCGGGATCCGTTACCGCCGCACGCGTCGGAGCCGAGGAGTCCGAGCCGCCCGCCACAGTCTCCACTGCTTCCGTCGCGAGCCCGAAATCGAAGATCTTCAAGCGGCCGTCGTGGGTAATAAAGAGGTTGTCCGGCTTGAGATCGCGATGCGTGATGCTCTTCTCGTGAGCCGCGGCGAGTCCGCGCGCC
>SMYC01000170.1 GCA_004356105.1 Acidobacteriota bacterium
CGAGGTCACGCCCGTCTTCTATCCTGCTGACGCGTTCTACATTCCGTTCGATGGCTATGCGGGCGTCGAGCGCGGCGGACCCCTCATCGGGATCTGGAAGATTGGCGAGCACTAGTCAATCCTGGAATACCGCGCGATCGAACCTCCTCCGCCAAGTAGTCGCCGATCTTTTCGTCGAGACTCTGAGCGGTCGCATGGAGAGGAAGGGTTGCAAGCGCTAGTGACCGACCCGGGTTTGTGCCTTCTTCTGCATAGGCACCCCGGAACCTTCCGTCGCGAGCGGCACCGTTGAAATCGCGATCCCAATCCGCGTAAGCGGTGAGGCCGCTCAGATCCGCCGCGGCTCCCACCAAAGCACCCGCTAGCGGGAAGAGGTCGAGCCCCGCTCCGATGGCGGATGTCGTGTCGACGAGATAGTTGCCGGCGTTCTCGTACAAATCCACCACGTTTTTAAGAGCCGTCGGCACGACGATATTCGGCGCCGCCGAGAAGACGGCGTTGGCCCGTGCGAGCTGCTGAAAGCTCCCATCTGCCCCGACGATCTTGATCCCGGGGCCGAAGGCCACGACCGTATTGTGAAAGACCTCGACGGTTTTGGGCACGTCGTTATGAGGCTGGATGGCGATGGCGGGGAATCCGCGGGGCGCTTGGTCCTTGATGAAGAGGTTGTCATGGAGCGCTACATGGCCTTCACCTTGGAAAAGCGCCTCCGTCGGGTTTTGATAAAAGAGGTTGCCGTAAATCTGATAGATGTCGGACGATCCCGGACCCGAAAGCGGCCAGTGGCCGACGAGCAGGTTCGGCCGCGCGCCGCGCCCCGTGGTGCTGTTCTGCGCCTTCGAGAACACGTTGTGGCGGATGATCGTACTAGCCGTCGCTGGCATTCCCGTGCTGGGGTTCCGTCGGGTTTGGTGCTTTACCTGCATGTTGTAGCCAAGCGTTCTGCGGATCAAGTTGTGCTCGATGAGGCCACGGACGAACTCGCCCTCTCCGTTCGAGTTGCCGAGATAGATACCCGTGCCCGCGCCGTCGATCACGGAGTGACGGATCACCCAGTTCCACGCCGGGCTCTTCGTGCTGATGCCGACGATTTGCTGATTTCGGTCGTGGCCGTGAATGAGGAGATTCTCGAGCGTGATGTGGTGGGCGAAAGCGGATTCGAGCTCTGCTTTGACCGCGTCACCGGCCAGGCCTTGCCCGTCGAGCTCGAGGTGGCGGATCACGATGTAGCTCGCGTCGCGAATGCTCACTGTGTTGCAGCAGTTTCTGCCTATGAAGACGGCTCTCTGTCCTGTCACGGGACCTTCGATGACGATGCAGGCGCCGGCGGCGCCGTTGAGCCCGTGGACCGGAAGCCCGCGAGGATAGATTCCCGGAGCGAGGAGCAGCCGTTCGCCGGGAGCGAGCTTCGAAAGCTTTGCCAGATAGTTCGAAGGATCCGCCGTTCTCGTCGCCTGTGGCGGCGCGCCCTTGCAACCTCCGATGGTCTCGGAGAGGTTCGCTTGCCCGCGCGCCGGGCTCGGAGCGAGGTAAAGTCCAACGACCGCGAGGGAAAGCCACACCTTCATGCGCTTTAGTGACCGAACTGGCGAAGGTGGTGGTCCGCGTGAAGATAGCCCCATCGGAACCACTCGTCCCGCGAAAGAGCCCCAAAAAAGGGATGCGCACCGCAGCGTCCTTCAGACGCGGCTTTGACGAAGGTCTCGAAGCCCGTCTCGAGCCGTTCGCGGTCGCGAGCAAACTCGCCCGGCTTGGTGCCATCGCGTTGAGGGTCGATTTCAGGCATCGTCGGCACGCCTTTCGGCCACTTGAGCGGTGCACGAAGCGCCAACCACCTGATGGCGGTCCGCGACCAGAGGGTCGATACGTTCTCGACTTCGAGCTCGCCAGAGGCAAAGTCAAAGCCATCCGAAAGGTGGCACACCATTTCGTTGACCGTCATCTTGCCCCATTGACGGACACTCTGTTCGCTGAGAAGACCCAAGCGCCGCGAGATCTCAGCGAGGTCCTCGGGCTTCCCGAGCGTCTTACTCATGCCGACGATTATGTCAGATTCGAACGACGTGCACGGTCTGGCTTTGATATGGTCTCGAAGCAAGGAGACCGGCGTTATGAAACTCAGATCGCGGTTAGCCCTCACAGCATGGTCGTTCTCGCTGGCGCTCGGTATCGCCGGCGCACAGTCGAGCTCACCAGGACAGTTCCAGCTCGAGGAGGCCACCATCGACGACGTTCACGCGGCCATGACGGCGGGTGCTTTGACGTGCCGCGAGCTCGTACAAAGATACTTGGACCGCATCGATGCCTACGACAAGAAAAGTCCCCACTTGAACACGGTCCAGACGATCAATCCCCGCGCGCTCGAGCTCGCCGACGAGCTGGACGCGAGCTTCGCGTCTTCGGGTTTCGTTGGCCCGCTCCACTGCATCCCGGTCCTCCTCAAGGATCAAGTCGAGACGAGTGACTTGCCGACGAGCTACGGTTCCGTGCTCTTCGAGGATTTCGTCCCCGAAAGAGACGCGACCATTGTCCTGAAGATGAAAAGCGCCGGCGCCATCATCCTAGCCAAGACCACGATGGGCGAGTTCGCCTCGCGCTATGTCGGTTCCGCCTTCGGCATAATCCGAAACGCCTACGACCCCAACCGGAACCCGAGCGGCTCCTCCGGCGGCACCGGTAGCGGCATCGCCGCCAACTTCGGCATGGTGGGCATCGGCGAAGACACGGGCGGCTCCATCCGAGGCCCGGCCGCCGTCAACAGCCTCGTCGGCTTGAGGCCGACCGTCCCGCTCGTGAGCCGACACGGCATGATGCCCGCAACGCCGGCCACCGATACGTTGGGTCCGATGACGCGCACCGTACGCGACGCGGCTGCCCTTTTGGACGTCATCGTGGGCTACGACGAGAACGACGCGCTCACCGCCTTTGCTGTCGGACACGTTCCAGACTCCTATGTGAGCGGGCTTCATGAAGACGGGCTGCGCGGGGTGCGCATCGGCGTCATTCGTGAGCCCATGGACGACAAGACCGACCCCGAGACCGATGACTATAAGAAGGTCTTAGCAGTGATGGATGCCGCCATTTCCGATTTGCGCGCGTCGGGGGCCGAGGTCGTCGACCCTGTCGTGATTCCGGACATGGCATCGCTCTTCGAGAGATTGGAGAACAACAATTTCGAGACCGAGCAGGCGGTGAATGCCTATCTAGAAGAGCACACAAATGCCCCCGTAAAGACCCTTCAACAGATCCTCATATCTGGAAAGGTCGTGCCCTGGCGAGCGAGTAGTCTGATCAAAGCAGTTGGGAAGACGACGAGTGACGCCGGCTACTTGCAAGTCTTGTTGGCCAAGGAAGAGCTGACGCTCGGCGTGATAAAGATGATGGCGGACCACGAGCTCGACGCGATCGTCTACGCGACGTTCGACCACCAACCGAGCGTTATCGCCGCGGACGCGCTCACGAATCCCGAGACCGAAGATACCTACGGTTTAGGCAGCAACCGGGCTCTGAGCCCCATGACAGGGTTTCCCGCGTTAACGGTGCCGGCAGGATTCACGACAGACGCGCTACCGGTCGGCCTCGAGTTTTTCGGGCGCCCTTTTACGGAAGCGATGCTCTTGAACTTCGCCTACGCCTACGAGCAAGCGACAGAGCGTCGCAAGCCGCCGCCGCTCACGCCTCCCCTTGCAAGCGCGTCACCGTAGCTCGCTCTGGGTCCGTCAGGGAGCTGTGAGCATATCGACGGCGAAGCTCGCCAACCAGTGGGTTCCCGAGTAGTTCGCTTCGTACATCGTCTCGAACCCTCGCTCTCCTTGCAGGCGGGCAAAGGTTTCATAGGCTTCCCGGCGACTATCCTCCGGAGGCAGCGCCGCGGCGAGCCGCTTCAAAGCAGCAGCGCGCACGAAGGACAACCCGATGAGATGCGATTTGGCACCGACGAGGCGTGTCGCGTCTTCCCGATCGCTGTCGACCTCTTCCGTTTCCGCCGTGGGCTCTGGGCTCGCGGGCCCACCTTCCGCCAACTCTTCGATGTCCGCTTCGACCGGTAACGCACGCGCTTCGATAACGACCGGCTCTCGCATCGGCGAGAACGCTTCGGAGTCCGGCGCCGGAAGAAAATCGTCGAGCCACGTCACGAAATCCTCTTGTGGCAGGAGGCGGCTCATGAGCGCCGCTTCCGCGAGACAGGGCGAGAGAAAATCCGAGCCCGACGGCTCGTAGCGCACTGGGCACTCGACGTCATCCTCGAAGAACTCGCGTGCACGGGTCGTAACGGCCGTCTTTAGATTCGCATCGCCGACCACATCGGCATATTCGAGCATATAAAGCAAAGCGAAGGCCGAGTTGTCGTGCGTTCCCACCCGAATCGGTCCCGGCATGTGCGAGAGATATTCGACACTCTTCTCGGCCAGGTGCGCGGCTACAGGAGCCAGGTGTTTTGCCCATCGCTCGGCATCGTCATCACGAAAGCTTGCGAGCTCCACATAGAGCCTCATCAACCACGCCCACCCGTACGGACGCTCGAACCCGGGTGAAGCTTCTTCCGTGAAAAAGCCGAGCTCTCCTTCGAGGCTTTTCGACGAGAGATGATGTTCGAGCTTCTCGCGGATGAGACCGCCGAGCGGGGCGTCGGGAAAGTCTTTGAGCACTTTCACCATCGCCCATGTGGAGTTCACGGCGGAATGCCAATCGGTACAGCCATAGAAAGCCAGCCTGTCCTCGTAGCGTGGTTTCAGGCTACGGCTCGTTTCGTAGAGATAAGAGCGTCGCTGTGGCCGTTTGTGCGGTCGGTCGATACAAGAAAGAGGGAGCGCGACGAGTTGTTGCGCGACCTCCAGGCTCCATTCCAGCTCGTTCGCCAGCTTGGCCGTCTCGACAGCAACGGGCCCGGCGTCGACCGTTCCGGCAATCGGCTCCGTCGGCTCGGGAACAGACGGGATCCACTCGCAGCCCGTCAACGTGAGGAGGAAGAGGGGCAACAAAAGGAACAAGCAAAAATAGCGCGTCCGCATTAAACGCTTCTAGCCTTCAGGGGCCTTTCGTGTCAACTAGGTCAGTCTCGTCAAAGAACCGGATGACGTCGATGAAACGGCGTTTCGTTGCAGCGCTTACGCGATGTTCAAGAGCTTTCCTCAGACAGATTTTGCAAACGTGCGCGATGGCGTCGAGGCGTTTTCTCGTAGCGATCGAAGAGTCAACGCAGGGTGCGTCGACTCAGGACATCCTCGACGTGGCGGCGGCCATCGAAAACGCTGTGAACGTAAACTGATGTTTCGGAAACGAAGTATAGGATTCGGTAGGGTTTGAAGAGCACTTCACGAAACTCTCTGACGGCGACATCTCGTCGGCAGGGAAGAGCTACACGCCATATCGAAACACTGAGCTTGGGCAACTTGAATAGATTCGAGTCAAGGAATGACGCTCTTGCTCGCTCTGTCTGTGGTGGAGTACAAGGATTGTCATTCATGTGTATTCCTGGGCACGACCTCTCCCGAGCGACGATGATGGTTGCGTCATCATGTTCTTGCGAAATGGCGATGAATGCGGCCTCGCTTGATTGTAGTAGTCACCCCATTCGGCCAAAACTCGACGAAGGTGATTTTCCGAGAGCGGGCTGAGGAAGTCTAAATCGAAACACTCTCGGTGGGTGGATTCCGGGCGAACGCAAGGGCGTCGAGAACAACGGGCACAATTTTCGAGAGCAAACGCAAGAACGGGCCTTTCCGGATCAAAGACGACGAGCGGATGACGGCCGCCGCGAAACGGCCGATTCTGGCAGGTCTAAATCTAAACTGCGGAATCAACGTCGGATCGAGTTTTTGCGGAGCACAGCATGGCGTATCGGTGTGTTTGAAACAGAATGCTATTCTAGCCGTTTGTCGGCCTTCGCGAGCTGCTCTTCGATCGCGCGCGGTGAGACCCCACCTTCGGTATCGCGTAGAGCCACGGAGGCCCGGTAGTCCCAGACTTTGGACACGTCGTCTTCGAACTCGGGCGAAAAGCTGCGCAGTTCTTCGAGCGAGAGGTCGCCTGGGGAAACGCCTTTCTCTGCTGCGAGGGCGAGCACTTCGCCTACGGTGGCGTGCGCGTTGCGGAAGGGAATCCCGCGGCGAACGAGGTACTCGGCGAGGTCGGTAGCGAGCAAGTCGGGCGAGAGCGCTTGTTCCATGCCTTCGCGGTTCACGGTGAGCGTGCGGATGACGCCTTCCATCACCGGCAGCACGAGGCCGAGCGTATCCAACGTGTCGAATACAGGCTCTTTGTCTTCCTGCAGGTCGCGCTGGTAGCCGGTCGCAAGCCCTTTGACGATCGTGAGAACCGCCATGAGGTTTCCGGTGAGTCTTCCGGATTTGCCTCGGATGAGCTCGAGGCTATCGGGATTGCGCTTCTGCGGCATGAGGCTGCTTCCCGTCGCGTAGCTCTCGTCGATATTGACGAAGCCGTACTCGGCGCCCGACCACAAGATGAGGTCTTCGGCCATGCGCGAGAGATGCGTTCCGAGTATGGCGCCGGCGGAGAGAAACTCGAGAATGTGGTCGCGCGCCGAGACCGCATCGATGCTGTTTGGAATAACGCTCTCGAAGCCGAGCTCGTCCGCGAGGCGGCGCCTGTCGACGCCGAACGGATTGCCGGCCAAAGCGCCCGCGCCAAGGGCAAGACCGAGGGAACGCTTGCGCGCTTGCGCGAGCCGATCGCGGTCTCGGTCGAGCGCCCAGAAATAAGCAAGGAGGTATTGAGCAAAGACCACGGGCTGTCCGCGGCGAAGATGGGTGTAGCCGGGCAAGACGGTGTCCTGGTTTGCGCGCGCTTGCGTGAGCAAACTCTCTTGAAGCTTCTTGACGTCCGCCATGCGCGCGTCGATGGCGCTCGCGAGATAGAGGCGAAGCTCGGTGACGGCGAGGTCGTTGCGGCTTCGACCTGTCGGAACTTTGGCGGCGATCTCGGGATCGATGAACTCTGCAAGAAGCCGCTCGACCGCGGTGTGAATGTCTTCGTCCTCGAGAACGGGGTTTTCTTTTAGCCGCGCCTCGACTTGGTCGAGACCAAGGATTATGGTCTCGAGCTCGGCTTCGCTAAGGACACCGACGGCCGAAAGCTCGCGCGCGTAGGCTCGGTTGATGCGAACATCTTCGAAGGCGAGCCTTCGGTCGAAGTCGATCGAGATCCCTAGGGCTTCGAGCTCCGGTGCCGTGGGCTTCTTGAATCGGCCGCCCCAGAGCTTCATCCTCTCTCTCTCGCGCGCTCGCTCAGCTTGCGAATTCTCTGAGGAAGGCCGAAGAGACGGATGAAGCCTTCGGCATCCGCTTGCTTGTAGACATCGTCTTCGCCGAACGTCGCGAACGCCTCCAAGTACAAGCTGTGGGGCGAGCGCCGTGCGACGGCGCTCGCGCTACCCTTGTAGAGCTGTACGAGAACGTCTCCCGTAACGGTTTGCTGCGTCGCATCGACGAAGGCGTCGAGTGCTTCTCGAAGCGGCGAGAACCACTGGCCATCATAAACGATATCGGAATATTTGATCGCCATCCCGGCTTTGTAATGCGAGGTCTCGCGGTCGAGCGTAATGCTCTCGAGAGAGCGATGCGCCGTGTGCAGGATGGTTCCGCCAGGCGTCTCGTAAACGCCTCGCGACTTCATCCCGACCAAACGGTTCTCGACGATGTCGATACGGCCCACGCCGTGCGCACCGCCGAGCTCGTTGAGCTTTTCGAGCAGGGGCACGGGCTCGAGCGCTTTGCCGTTGACCGAGACGGGCGTTCCTTTCTCGAACCCGATCGTGACGAATTCGGGCTCGGCTGGAGCCTCGGAAGGCGACTTCGAGATCTGGTAGAGGTTCTCCGGGGGCGGCGTCCACGGGTCCTCGAGCGCACCACCTTCATGACTCAAGTGCAGGATGTTCTGGTCGCGGCTATAAATATTTTCTTTGCTTTGCGCGACGGGTATCCCGCGTTTCTCCGCGTAGGCGAGCGCGTCTTCGCGCGAGCGGATGTCCCATTCCCGCCACGGGGCGATAACTTTGAGCTCGGGTGCGAGTGCTTGGTATGTGAGCTCGAAGCGCACTTGGTCGTTGCCCTTGCCGGTGCAGCCATGCGCGACATAGTCAGCACCTTCGGCGAGTGCGATCTCGACTTGACGCTTGGCGATGATCGGCCGGGCGAGCGACGTGCCGAGGAGGTAGTCGTGCTCGTATCGAGCACCGGCGCGCAAAGCCGGGAAGACGTAGTCGCGCACGAACTCCGTGCGCAGATCTTCGATGAACGTCTTGGAAGCACCGATGGCCGTGCCTTTCTTGGCGGCGGCTTCCAGATCCTCGCCCTGTCCCACGTCCGCGAGCATCGCGATGACCTCGCAGTCATAGTTCTCTTTCAGCCAAGGAACGATGACGGAGGTGTCGAGCCCTCCCGAATAAGCTAGAACAACTTTCTTGCGTGCCATAATTATGCGTAACTATAGCATAATTATGCACGCGAAGCCAACTACCAGTTCATGAAAGAAGTGCCCGCTTTCGCGGGAAAGCGTCTCTCGCAAACCGCTATCGATCTTCTCTCCAGCTACAGCTTTCCCGGAAACGTGCGCGAGCTAGAGAACATCATCGAGCGCCGTTTATCGCGACACGACGAACGAGCTCACCCCAGAAGATATCGGCCTTCTCGGCGACCACCGCTTCCAGGCCAGGGGCGGCACGTTCAACGACAAAGTCACGGCCTTCGAGCGGCAGCTCCTCGTGGACGCGCTCCGCACCGCGGAGGGCAACCGAGCCCAGGCTGCCCGCAACTTGGGCCTCCGCTATCACCAGCTACGGCACCTTCTCAAGAGGAACCGTCTCGACGAGGCCTGAGTGTGGCCCATTGCACGCGCAGACTACACCTGTGCGATGATCGTCTCGTGAAACGCCAGCTCGTGATCGCGATATTCCTGTCGGCTCTCGTTGCCACGGCCGATGCGTCGGAGCGCCTTCTCGGTGAGTTCCAAGACGGCTGGCGGGACCGTTGGAGCGAAAGGATGCTCAGTACGCGCCGCAACACGTTCGGGGTCGTCGAAGAGGGAGACGGCAACCGCGCACTCCAAATCAAGAGCGATAGCTCGGCATCCGCGCTTTGGTACGACTTGAGGAACAGCAGCTCGGTCGGTCGTCGGTTGTCGTGGCGCTGGCGCGTCGACACGGACGCTGTGCATGCGCGCAACGAGAGGGAGAGAAGCGGGGACGATTACCGTGCGCGTGTCCTCGTGGTTTTCGATCGAGACCGCGCCCTGTGCTACGTATGGGCTTCGAGCGAGCCGGTGGGTAGCGTGTTTCCGAGCCCAGCGGACGAGCGGGTCACGACCTTCGTGCTCAGAACCGGCGACGACCACGTAGGGCAATGGCAAATGGAAGAACGCGACATCGAGCGCGACTACAGGAGCGTCTGGGGTGAGAGTCCGGCGATGCTGTCTGCGGTCGCGCTCATCGTCGACACCGACGATACGGACTCGCAGGCAACGACGCGGTTCGACGACGTGGTGCTAACGCCTATCGAAACCGACCACGAGCATTAGCGCTCCCAAACACACGCCAAGTGTGTTTGGATCGCGCGATGATGACACTCCTGCTTGCTCTCTTGGCCGCATTCGCGTTTAGCCGCCCGGCGGTCTCCGAAACGATCCTTGTCCATGCGGGGACGCTACTCGCCGTCCCGGGAAACGATCCTGTATCTGAGCGGACGCTCGTGATCCGTGACGGGAAGATCGTAGAGATCCGTGACGGCTTTATCTCTTTACTCCCGGGTGAAGAGGCGGCGCTCATCGACCTTTCGGACCAATTCGTGATGCCGGGATTCATCGATCTCCACGTGCACCTGACGGGGCAATCCGGCGACAACTCGCGCAACGAGCGCATCACGAAAAGCGACGCGCATGCGTCGTTGCGCGCGGCGATGTACGCGAAGCGCACGCTGATGGCGGGCTTCACGACAGTGCGCAATCTCGGCTCCCGCGGGGAAGCCATGTTCGCGCTTCGGGACGCCATCGCCGCGGGCCACGTTCCGGGTCCTAAGATCCTCGTCGCCGGCTACTCGATTACGCCAACCGGTGGGCATGCAGACGTTCACGGCTATCGCGCGGAAATCAGCGCGGTGCTCGCATCATCCGGCGTGTGCGACGGCCCCGATGATTGCCGCCGCGCGGTGCGCCTACAAGTGAAGCGCGGCGCCGACGTCATCAAAGTGACGGCGACGGGAGGCGTCCTCAGCAACACCAATTCCGGTACCGGACAACAGTTCACCGACGATGAGCTTCGAGCGATCGCCGAGACGGCGCACGCGCTCGGGCGGAAGGTCACTGCTCATGCGCACGACAAACCCGGGATCGACGCCGCACTCCGTGCTGGTTTCGATTCGATCGAACACTCGATGTGGGCCGATGCCGAGACGATGACGCTCTTCAAAGAGACCGGCGCGTGGTTGATCCCGACCGTCTATCCCATCACCTATGTCGGGGACACGCCGGAGAAGATGAAGCAGGGGCCGTTCAGAAACCTACCACCGGCGAGCATGGAGAAGCTCTTGCGACTCGGACGCCAGCCACGTGATATGACGAAGCTCGCCCACCAGATGGGCGTTCGTATCGCGCTCGGCACGGATTCCGGTGTGTCACCACACGGACATAATGCTCGCGAGTTTCTCGAATATGTCGCCATAGGTATGACGCCCATGGAAGCGTTGATGGCCGGCACGGTGAGCGCTGCCGAGGCAGGCGGGATCGCGGGCGTCGGCTCTATCGCACCCGGAATGGCGGCGGACCTCGTCGCTATGTCCAAGAGCCCCTTGCGCGACATCGAGGAAGTGTTACGTCTCACGTTCATCATGCGCGACGGGATCGTCTTCAAAAACGAGTCTTAGATCGCTACTATGTCCCGGAGCGAAGGAGAGATAGGAATGCAAAGACTGAAGGCAAGCGATTTCGATCAAGGGCTTCTCGATTTGTTCGACAGCTACGTGCACGGCGGCGTCGATCGTCGCCAGTTCCTCGAGGGGGCCAAAGCCTTCGCGGTGGGCGGCACGTCCGCGGCGGCGCTTCTGGCCGCGCTGAGTCCAAAATATGCGGAGGCGCAACAGATCGCGAAGGATGACGCGCGCCTCGAGACCGAGCACGTCGAATACGATTCTCCAGAAGGCTACGGCAAAGTAAACGCGTATATGTGCAAGCCAGCGGGCACGACGGGGAAGCTCCCAGGGGTTGTCGTCATCCACGAGAATCGCGGCCTCAACCCGCATATCGAAGATGTCGCCAGGCGCACCGGGCTCGCGGGTTTTGTCGCCTTCGCGCCGGACGGGCTGACTTCGCTCGGCGGCTATCCTGGCACCGACGACGAAGGCCGAACGATGCAGCGCACCCTCGACCGCGAGAAACTCTCCCAGGACTTCGTTGCGGCGGTGAAGTTTCTACAAGCGCATCCCGGCTGCACCGGCAAAGTCGGCTGCGTTGGATTTTGCTATGGCGGAAGCGTCTCCAACATGCTCGCGGTGCGGGTTCCGGATCTGGCCGCCTCGGTGCCTTTTTACGGCGGGCAAGCCGCGACCGAGGACGTGCCGAAGATCCAGGCGCCGCTCTTGCTGCAATATGCGGAACTCGACGAGCGGGTCAATGCGGGATGGCCTGCTTACGAAGCGGCGCTCAA
>SMYC01000171.1 GCA_004356105.1 Acidobacteriota bacterium
CGAGCTTTCGAGCGTGATGCTCTGCGCTTTGCCCGTGGCGACATCCTTGGCACTGACGTTGACGATGCCGTTGGCGTCGATGTCGAACGAGACTTCGATTTGGGGCACACCCCGGGGAGCAGGCGGGATACCGACGAGCTGGAACTCTCCCAACGTTCGGTTGTCCTTGGCCATCTCGCGCTCGCCCTGTAGGACGTGCACGCCTACGCTCGGCTGGCTGTCCACCGCGGTCGAAAAGGTCTCGCTCTTCTCGACGGGGATCGTGGTGTTGCGGTCGATGAGCTTCGTGAAGACGCCGCCCAAGGTCTCGATCCCGAGCGAAAGCGGCGTGACGTCGAGCAATAGCATGTCCTTGACGTCACCCTGTAAAACGCCAGCTTGAATGGCGGCGCCAATGGAAACGACCTCGTCCGGGTTGACGCCCTTGTGGGGGTCCTTCCCGAAGAGCTCTTTCACCATCTCTTGAACTTTTGGGATTCGCGTCGAGCCGCCCACGAGAACGACCTCGTCGAGCTTTGAAATATCGATCTCCGCATCCTTCAAAGCTCGGCGGCACGGGTCGAGCGCTCTTTCGAACAAGTCGGCGACGAGTTGCTCGAACTTGGCCCGCGTGAGCTTGAGCTGCAAATGTTTCGGCCCGGAGCTGTCCGCGGTCACGAACGGCAAGTTGATCTCCGTCTCGACCGAAGTGGAGAGCTCGATCTTCGCGCGCTCGGCAGCTTCCTTCAGGCGCTGGAGCGCCATCTTGTCCGCGGCCAAGTCGATGCCTTGGTCCTTCTTGAACTCCTGGACCATCCACTTGATGATGCGCTGGTCGAGGTCGTCGCCTCCAAGATGCGTGTCACCTCCGGTGGCCATGACTTCGATGACGCCGTCACCGACTTCGAGGATGGAGATATCGAACGTGCCGCCGCCGAAGTCGAAAACGGCAATCGTCTCTTCTTCCTTTTTGTCGAGGCCGTAGGCGAGGGCCGCAGCCGTGGGCTCGTTGATGATCCGCTCTATTTTGAGGCCCGCGATCTTTCCCGCATCTTTGGTAGCTTGTCGCTGCGCGTCGTTGAAGTAAGCAGGGACGGTGATCACCGCTTCGGTGACCTTCTCGCCGAGGTAGTCCTCAGCGGCCTGTTTGAGTTTTTCCAGCACGAGCGCCGCGATCTGAGGCGGAGAGTGTTCTTTCCCGCCAGCTTTTACGCGGACGTCGTCGTTTTTGCCCTTGACCACTTTGAAGGGCACCATCGCGATCTCTTCTTTGATCTCGTCGTGCCGTCGCCCCATGAATCGCTTGATGGAATAAACGGTGTTCTCGGGGTTGGTGATGGCCTGTCGGCGCGCTACCTGCCCCACGAGACGTTGTCCATCCTTGGTGAAGGCGACGACGCTCGGAGTCACGCGATCGCCCTCCGAGTTCACAATGACCTTCGGCTCTCCGCCTTCGATAACGGAAACCACGGAGTTCGTGGTGCCGAGGTCGATTCCAATTGTTTTAGCCATGTTGTCGTCCTCCTCTAAAGTGTTTCACCGCAGTCGCTTGTAATGGTTTTTGACCACGTTTACGATAGATAGTATAGCGGATGGATCCCGTTTCGTCAATGAAAATGAGTGCCTGGTCATGATATTACTTTACATCTACACGCTAATATTTTATCCTTGTGCATACCTCGATTGAGGAGGGAGGTAAAGCTATGGATATGAATAAGTTGACGGAGAGATCCCAGGAAGCCGTGGGGGAAGCCCAGGCACTGGCGACGCGGCAGGGCCACCAGCAGGTCGAGTCCGAGCATCTCCTTCTTGCTCTGCTAGAGAAGGAAGGTGGCTTGGCCGAAACGATTTTGTCTCGTCTCGACCAGAACCTCGCGCCGCTCAAAGAGGCCGTTCGGCACGAGCTTGCGTCCGTTCCCTCCGTGAAAGGTCCGGGGGCCGGACAGCTCTATCTCGGAGCGCGCCTGCGAACCGTGCTCGATCATGCCCAGCAGGAAGCGTCGACGCTCAAGGACGATTATGTGAGCGTCGAGCATCTCTTGCTCGGCTTGGCCGCAGATGACGGCCCGTCTGGAAAGCTTCTAGGAGAGCGTGGCGTCAGCCGGGAGACGTTGCTCTTGGCGTTGAAGGAAATCCGCGGTACGCAACGCGTGACCTCTCAGAACCCCGAGAGCACCTATGAAGCTCTCGAGCAATATGGGCGCGACCTCACCCAGCAAGCGTCCTCCGGCAAGCTCGATCCTGTGATCGGTCGTGACGACGAGATTCGCCGCGTGGTTCAAATTCTGTCGCGCCGCAGGAAGAACAACCCGGTTCTCATCGGAGAGCCCGGCGTTGGGAAGACGGCGATTGCGGAAGGACTCGCCCAGCGCATCGTGCGCGGAGACGTCCCCGAAGGATTGAAGGATAAGCAGGTTGTTTCGCTCGATATGGGCGCTCTCATTGCCGGCGCGAAATATCGCGGCGAGTTCGAAGAGCGGCTCAAGGCCGTTCTCAAGGCGGTCCAAGAATCCGACGGGCGGGTCATCTTGTTCATCGACGAGCTCCACAACGTGGTCGGCGCGGGTAAGGCCGAAGGTGGGCCGATGGATGCCGGCAATCTGCTCAAGCCGATGCTCGCCCGCGGTGAGCTCCACTGTATCGGCGCCACCACGCTCGACGAATATCGCAAGCACATCGAAAAAGACGCCGCGCTCGAAAGGCGTTTTCAGACCGTGCTCGTCGAAGAGCCGAGCATCGAGGACACCATCTCGATCTTGCGGGGGCTCAACGAACGCTATGAAGTCCACCACGGTGTCCGCATCAAAGATACCGCGCTCGTCGCGGCGGCTATGTTGTCGCACCGCTATATTTCCGACCGGTTCTTGCCGGACAAGGCCATCGACCTCGTCGACGAAGCCGCGGCGCGTCTACGGACCGAGATCGACAGCGTGCCGACGGAGCTCGACGAAGTGGATCGCCGTGTCATGCAGCTCGAGATCGAGCGCCAGGCGCTCAAGAAGGAGACGGACAAAGCTTCGAAGGGTCGTTTGAAGCAGTTGGAAGAAGAGCTCAAGGATGGAAAAGCGCTCGCCGGTGGCCTTCGGGCTCAGTGGCAAGAAGAAAAAGACCTTCTCGGCGCCGTGCGGCAGCGTCGCGAGGCCATCGACCAGACGAAGCAGGAAATCGAAAAAGCGGAAAGAGCTTACGATCTCAGCAAAGTCGCGGAGCTTCGCTACGGGCGCTTGAACGAGCTCGGCGCGGCGCTCGAGAAAGCCGAAGCTGTACTCGCCAGTAGGAAGAGCGTCTTGCTCAAAGAGGAGGTCGGCGACGAGGATATCGCCGAAGTCGTCGCTCGCTGGACAGGTATTCCGGTGGCGAAGCTCCTCGAGGGCGAAGTCCACAAGCTGCTGCAACTCGGCGCCCATCTCCACGAGCGCGTCATCGGGCAAGACGAGGCCGTGGACGCGGTCGCGGACGCGGTCATGCGCGCCCGCGCAGGCATCCAAGATCCGGATCGGCCTATCGGAAGCTTCATCTTTCTCGGACCCACCGGTGTCGGTAAGACCGAGCTCGCCCGGACGCTAGCGGCTTATCTGTTCAACGATGAGAAGGCGCTCGTCCGTATCGACATGAGCGAGTACATGGAGAAACATGCCGTGGCCCGTCTCGTCGGGGCGCCTCCCGGCTATGTCGGCTACGAGGAGGGTGGTCAGCTCACGGAGGCCGTACGCCGGAAGCCGTTTTCGGTCGTTCTCTTCGACGAGGTCGAAAAGGCTCACGCCGACGTCTTCAATCTGCTCCTGCAGATTCTCGACGAAGGCCGACTCACCGACTCTCAAGGGCGTACGGTCGACTTCCGTAATACGATGCTCATCATGACGTCGAATATCGGCAGCTCGGAGATCCTTGCTTTCGAGGGCGGGTCGGACAGTGAGCGCTACCAGCAAATGAAAGCCGAGGTGCTCGGCCAGATGAAGCATCATTTCCGGCCCGAGTTCTTGAATCGCGTCGACGAGGTCGTCGTCTTCCACGCTCTCGACAAAGAGCAGCTCGTCAAAATCGTCGATATCCAGCTTCAGAGGCTCGCGCGGCGTCTCGCCGACAAGCGGATCGAGCTCGCGCTCACGGATGAAGCGAAGCGCCTTCTCGCCGAGGCGGGCTACGACCCGGTCTACGGAGCGCGGCCGATCAAGCGGACGATACAGAAGTCGCTCGAAACGGAAATCGCGCGGCGTCTTCTGACGGGAGACATTCGGGAGGGGAAGACCCTGAGGGTCGACGTCAAGGACGGTGCGTTCACCTTCACGAGCGAGTCCGTGACGGCGCCAGCCTAAGGTTGGCCAGGTAAACGTGAAGGCTTTTGAACCGCAGAGGCACAGAGATTGTAGACGGAAATCCGGGATCTCGTATCCTAGCCCCGCGTAGCCCGTCGAACCTCATCCCAATCGGGCGGCGGTCTCCCGAGCTCACCAGGGGCGCTTCAAGTCCGAGCGGCGTCCGAGCTCATCCGCGAGCTCGGATACGTCGTCGATGGAGTCGCCGTTCTCCAGCCACACAGCCATCGGCTCCGTTGTCGCCGAGGCACACTAGGTAGGTGCTCTCTGGGAAACGAAAGCCTACGTTGTATGGGCCTAGACAGACAGGCTGGACACGCGGCCGAACCACCGACCCAGTCAGAGCACTTTCGCGAGTACATCCAATTGCTGTAAGAAGAGATCTCGCGACCACGTCTCGAGGCTCGCCTGCTCGCGTGACATGACGAAACGCTCGACATCCTTCTTTGCGGTGAGCCAATCGATCTCTTCGATCCGTTTTTTCATAGCGTGGAGAAACCATTCTCCGGTGACGTCGAGTTTCTGTCCCGACCATGGTCCCTGCTGGTCCAATGCGTTGGCGAGAAGCTGCAGATTCGGCACGACTTCCCTCGAGACGTACCACAAGAAATCGTACCAGTCTCGACCCTTGACGTAGCTTCGACACAGAAGGGCATGACACTTGGAACCGAATCCAGAGCTCAAATCCATCGCGGTCACTGCCGCCGTCATGGGAAACGTGATGTATCTTGTTTCGAGCGCGACGCCAGCAGGTGGATTCGTATCGACTTCTAGCTTGATGCGAATTTTCTTCGAGGCGCGGCGTGTGTACGGCAGAGCCAAATTCAAGACCTGCCCGATGGAATCGGTCTTGAGAGAAACTTTTTTCACCGCGCTTCGCTCGGCGCCACGCCCACCGATCGACAGCTCGATATCCTCCGCCACGAAATCCCCTCGAATTCGTTCGAGATAAGGTGTCCACTCGAACTTCGAATCCGGCGCCTTCAGGACGAAGTCCAGGTCTTCAGAGAAGCGATGCATCGAATGAAGAATTCGGAGGCATGTCCCACCGTGAAACGCCGCCCGCGCAAAGAACTTCGCACGCGACAGGCTCGCGAGCACGTATTGCTGCATGAGCTCTTGAAGCACGTTCTCTTGCTCCAAAGCGTTCGCTGGAGCGTAGTCCTTCAGCCGGTTCGCGAGGACGTCCGCGATCAATGCCCCAGCTCCTTTCGCAATCCGCCTAGATAACGCTCTGTCCGTCGACTCCGAAACGAATCGAGAATCTCATCCCACGAGTTGTTCGCCAACGCGCGCAGCTCCTCCTCCTCGATACGCATCGAATCTGTAAGGAACCCCATGCCGTCGTGCTCCCAGGAGATTTCTTTGCGCAGATAAACCAAATCGCCAATCGCTCGAAGTGGTGATGCGATGAAGGCCCACTCCAAAGCGCCTAATTTTTCGGCTTCCACGCCGGCCCTCGGTTGCTTCGAAGGCACCCGAACGAAATCGAAAGTGCCCACAGGCGTTTGAAACGATCGACTTCGGGAAATCGTGACGCTGGACACTCGAAACACCGCTTCAGGGATCAGGTCGTGATGGGACAAGGCGGATTCCAAGCTGATGTGTGAGGGCGAATGGAGGGCAGCGGCCACGACGAAGGGGTGAAGCGGCGACTTACGGTATTTCGACGCAAGGCAGTACAGCCCAGGCTTTAGCCTCATGGCTTCGCCGTGCTCGAGGGCCCGATGGACCCTTAGCTTCCGCGCACCCTGGCTCAGATCGGGAAAGAGATTTCGGACGACGGAGTCATCGAAAAGCCCACCCGGCGGTGCCAGTGTGAAAACGTGCTCCACCAGAGTCTGCATTTATGTATTAAGGTTACGTTATTCGTAATCTTGTTGCAATTTTTGAGGAGTCGTTGACGGCCAGCGTAAGAGAAAACCTTTTTCGTTGTCCGTGGGCTCCTTTGGAACGAGACGCTTCAGCTCATCGGCCCAGTCGACGACAATTCGACGGATCTTCCAAGCCCAAAAGTAACTTAACCTAATGATACGAAAGGAGTTGAGTCTCTTTTGGCCCTATATATGTAGCCACTAATTATAGGCTATAGCAGTTGATATACAAGCGATAATGCTATAATGTATAGCCACTATGTACGTGGACTCATCCTCCATCACCGTCAACCAAAAAACCTACACCCGGCATTTGCTGCGGACCTCCTATCGTAAAGACGGCAAAGTCAAGCACCGCACCATCGCCAATATCTCTAGCTGCTCA
>SMYC01000172.1 GCA_004356105.1 Acidobacteriota bacterium
CGACGAGACCCGGGCAACACGATTCCCAAAGCACTGCTCATCGCGTTCTTGTGTATCGTTTTCTTCTACACGCTCGTGCCGTTCACGCTCGTGGGAACCGTCGCTTGGGCCGAGCTCGCCGAGACCACCGCACCCGTCGCTACCGCGGCGGCGACGTTTCTACCCGGCATCGTCGCAAGCCTCATCTCCTTCGGCGCGCTCTTCGCGGCGGCGACCTCGGTCAACGGCATTCTTCTCGCCATCTCGCGCGATATCTACGCGCTCGCGCGCGACCAAATATTTCCCGCGGCCCTGGGCCGGCTCGGCGGACAGAAGCACATGCCGCGCGCCGCCATCCTCACCGTCGCTTTGTTGGGTTTGATTGGCATCTCGTGGGGTGCTTCGATCACGCAATATGCGCTGAGCGCGGTCATGGCGATCATGCTCGTTCAGATTCTCTCCGCGGCGGCGGTATTCGCGCTCCCGCGGAAAAGCCCGGAGCGATTCGCGGCGGCCGGCTTTCGCTTGAGTCCCTTTTGGCGCGTCTTTTGTTGCGTGGGCCTCATTCTTTTTTCGCTCGGCTTCATCGGGCTCGGCGTCGCTCAGGGCGGCGCCTCCGTAGGGGTGTTTGCGTCTATCATCGCCTTGGGCGCGCTCTACTACGCGTTGCGCAAAAGAGCGCTTTCGTCGAAAGGGCTTCGCATCGAGGATGTTTTGCGCAAAGATCAAATGCTCGCTTCCACAGGTGAAGGATCATGGAAATCGTTGTCCTGAGTCACGAAGAGGTCGAAAAGCTCATGCCCATGCGCGACTGCATCGACGTCATGGCCGAAATTCTGGAAACGCTCGAGCGTGGCGACGCTTATAACCCGCTGCGGTCCGTCGTCAAGCCACCCGACACGGGTCACTTTCTCGGCCTGATGCCCGCCTATCGCGGCGGCGACCACCCGGCCTATTGCTTGAAGGAGGTCTGCATCTTTCCCGAAAACCCGAAGCGCGGCCTCGATGCGCATCAAGGCTCCGTGCTGCTCCACAGCGCGGAGACGGGCGAGCTCATCGCCGTCATGAACGGGTCGGCCATTACCGCGATTCGGACAGCGGCGGTCTCGGCCGTCGCTACGAAGTTGTTGGCCCGGGAGGACGCGAAGGAGCTCGCGATTGTGGGAACGGGCGTCCAAGGGCGATCGCATCTCGAGGCCATGGCGGCGCTCGACCGGTTCGAGCGCGTACGCGTCGCTTCTCGGCGTCCCGACAGCGCACGCGCTTTCGCCGATGAGCTCGGGCCAAAATATTCGCTCTCGATCGAGCCCGCCGACGACGTACAGAAGGCGGTCGAAGGCGCAGACGTGATCGTGACCGCGACGAACTCGAGCGAGCCCATATTGAAGCGCGAGTGGATCGCGCCGGGAGCGCATATCAACGCCGTGGGCTCGAGCATCCGTTCCGCACGCGAGCTCGACACCGAGACCATGGCGGCGACAACACTCTTCGTCGATCGCCGGGAATCGACACTCAACGAGTCGGGCGACTATTTGTTCGCGGCCAAAGACGGCGCGATCGGCCCCGACCACATTCGTGCGGAGCTCGGTGAGCTCCTCGCCGGAAAGCCGCTCGGCCGCCGCTCCGCTGAAGAAATCACGCTTTTCAAGTCCCTCGGGATCGCGGTCGAGGACCTCGCCTCCGCCCAATTTCTCTATCAGCGAGCAGTCGAGACCGGCACCGGCACGCGCGTAGCATTCTAGATCGGGCTCGATTGGCGCTAAACTAGAGACATGACGAACGCATGGATTGTAGATGCGGCCCGCACCCCGCGGGGCCGTGGCAAAAAGGACAAAGGTGCTCTGAGCGGCATCCACCCCCAAGAGCTCCTCGCGCAGACGCTGAACGCCATCGCCGAGCGCATCGGCCTCGAGAAAAAGGACGTCGAAGACGTCGTCATGGGCTGCGTGAGCCAGGCGGGGGATCAAGGCGCCAACATCACGCGGAACGCTCTCATGCTCGCGGGCTGGCCGGACGTGGTCACGGGCGTGACGCTCAACCGTTTTTGTGGCTCGGGTCTCCAAGCAATAAACTTTGCCGCGATGGGCGTGATGTCCGGACAGCAGGAGGTCGCGATGGGCGGCGGCGTCGAAAGCATGTCCCGCGCTCCTATGGGCTCGGATGGCGGCGGCGCGGACGGCAATAACGAGCTCTTACGCGACAAGGTGCTCCAAGTGCCTCAGGGAATCAGTGCCGACCTCATCGCAACCGTCGAAGGTTTCTCCCGCGAAGACGTGGACCGCTTTGCTCTGCAGTCCCAGCAGCGTGCGCAAGCGGCGCAAGAAGCGTGCTATTTCTCGAAGAGCCTCGTACCCGTGAAAGACCCGCGCACGGGTAACGTCGTCTTGGAAAAGGATGAGCACCCGCGCGCCGGCACGACGCTCGAAGGCTTGGCGCAGCTCGATGCGGTCTTTGCGAAGTTTGGCGCTTCACCGGCCGTCGACGGCGAGACTTGGGACCAGGTGGCGCTCCGCCGCTACCCCGAGGTCAAAGCCATCAACCACGTGCACACCGCCGGCAATGCGAGCGGCATCGTCGATGGCGCCGCGGCCGTGCTCCTGGCCTCCGACGACTACGTGAAAGCGCATGGGCTCAAAGGTCGCGCTCGCATCCGTGCCACCGCGACCTACGGATCCGAGCCCGTCATCATGTTGACGGCTCCCGCGCCGGCTTCGAAGCGCGCGCTCGAGAAAGCCGGCATGTCCGCGTCTAATATTGACCTCTGGGAGATCAACGAAGCTTTCGCTGCGATCCCGCTCCAGACGATGAAAAAACTCGGGATCAGCGAAGAGAACGTGAACGTGAATGGCGGCGCCATCGCGCTCGGCCACCCGCTCGGAGCGACGGGTGCGGCGCTTCTCGGTACGGCCCTCGACGAGCTCGAGCGGCGCGATCTAACGACGGCGCTCATCACGCTTTGCATTGGCGGCGGGATGGGCATCGCGACCATCATCGAGCGCGTTTGAACATCGTGTACGTGAAAAAGGACAATCCCTGGCACGTTGTGGAGATCTCGGGCGCGTTCGATTAGATTTCACCGATGGACAGACGGACACTGCTAAAAACCGGCGGCCTCGCCTTCGTCGGAATGGGTCTCGGTGCTTGTGGTCCGAAGACCCCCAAAGCGCCCCCAATGATAGGGACAATAGGCCGTGGCGTACGCCCAGCCCTCGATCTCGTGCCTGTCAAGGCGTCGTGGGATCGCATCATTCATACGACCGTAGGTCTTCGGCCCTACCGCGCTTCGGGTTTCGTAGTGAAACCGGAAAAGCTCGACGAGAAAACTCTCATTCACAATTACGGCCATGGCGGAGGCGGCATCTCCCTCTCCTGGGGTACGAGCTACCTCGCCGCCGAGATGGCGCTCTCGCATCGCGAGCGGCGGGCCGCGGTCCTCGGCTGCGGCGCCTCGGGTTTGACGGCGGCACGCCAGCTCCAACGCAGGGGCTTCGACGTCACCATCTACGCGAAATCCATCCCTCCCCATACGACGTCGAACATGGCTCTCGCCAGCTTCACGCCCACCTCACGGGTGGTCTCGACAACACGGCGCACCCCGGAATGGGACGAGCAGTTTCGCTTTGCCGCTGAATATGCTTATCGCGAGCTTCAGCTATTGGTGGGCCGGGACTACGGCGTGTCGTGGATCGACAGCTACGGCACCATGGACGAGCCTCCGCCCGAGCGGATCCAAAGCCCGCGCTCACTCCTTCCCGCGCATCTTCGGATCGGCCGCGAGATTCTCGGCCCGGGACAACATCCTTTCCCGCTCCGCTACGCCACCCGTCAACGGTCCATGCGTATCGAGCCCGCCATTTATCTCGACGCTCTCGTGCGTGACGTTCTCCTGCACGGTGGTCGCATCAAGATCCGCACCTTCGACACCCGGCGCGATTTGATGGCCTTGACCGAGAACGTCATCGTCAATTGCACTGGTCTCGGCTCGCGCGACCTGCTAGGCGACAACGAGCTCACCCCCATCAAGGGACAGCTGACGCTCTTGGTGCCGCAATCGGACGTGAACTACAAAACTTCGGGCGGCCTCGACTCCACGAGCGGCCAGTTCGGGATCGGACTGCACATGACGCCACGGTCCGACGGCATCGCTCTTGGCGGCACCGCCGAACGTGGCGTCTGGACGATGGAGCCCAACGCGGAAGCCCGCAAAGGCATCGTCGACGGCCACATCGCGCTGTACCAGTCGATGCGCCCCCCACGCCACTTGTCCGCGCAGGTCATGTAGATCTTGAACGACGTGAAGCCCTGCTCGACGGCCCGCCTCATCTGAGAAGGCGTCTCCAATCGTCCGCGGTCTCGATCCCGATACGATCGACCGGGTGCTCGAGGTGAACATGGGTGTCGATGCCGCCAGGCATGACCGAAAGACCTGAGACGTCGCGGACCTCGCCTGTCGTCGAAAGGGATTGTCCTACGGACGCGATTCGGCCATCCCGAACAAGAAGGTCCGCTTCGAACGTGTCCGAAGCGGTGACGATCGTCCCGCCCTGAAGCAGCAATTCTTCTCCCATGAGAAGGGATTGTAGCAGAGCGCTCGACGCCTCTTGACGCCTCTACCGCAATCGTGAATAACTGCAGCCTGCCACCTCCTTGAAAGGACATCGAATGATGAAATTTCGTCTCACGACGCTCGCCGCGCTCCTCTGGGCCGTTCTCGCAGCACCTCTCTACGGCCAGGTGCCGGCGCCGCTTCAAGATCAATTGAAACGGATCTTCGGCAGCGAAGACTTCGAGTCCGAAGATTTTGGCCCAGCGAAGTGGCTGGATGACGGCAATGCCTATACGACCGTGGAGTCGTCGGAATCCGTGGAGGACGCGCATGACATCGTCCGTTACGACACCAAAACCGGCGCAAGAGAAGTGCTCGTTTCGGCGAAAGCACTCCGGCCGCCGGACGCGACGCGGCCATTCGAGATCGACGATTACGAGTGGTCTTCCGATCGGACACGTCTGCTCGTGTTTACGAACACCGTCCGTGTTTGGCGGCGGAACACGCGCGGTGATTACTGGGTCCTTCACGTCGCGAGCGGCGCCCTGCGAAAGCTCGGCGGCGTGGCTCCAACCTCGTCGCTCATGTTCGCCAAGTTCTCGCCCGACGGTACGCGCGTCGCCTATGTCATGGCCAACAACTTGTACGTCGAGACGTTGATGACCGGCTCCGTCACAGCGCTGACCGAAAGCGACTCACCGACAACGATCTTTGGCACTTCGGACTGGGTTTACGAAGAAGAGTTCGGGCTTCGCGACGGCTTTCGGTGGAGCCCCGACGGCAAGCGCATCGCTTTCTGGAACTTTGACTCGGAAGGTATCGGCGAGTTCACCATCATTAACAACACGGACGAGCTCTACCCAACCTTGCTGCGCATTCCCTATCCGAAAGCGGGGACGACGAACTCGGCCGTTAGGATTGGGGTCGTGAGTGCTTCGGGCGGAGAGATGGCGTGGATGAAAGTACCGGGGGATCCGCGCAACACTTACATCGCTCGCATGGAGTGGGCCGATGACAACCATCTCGTCCTTCAGCATTTGAACCGCCTTCAGAACACCAACGACGTGCTGCTTTCGGACGCGACGACCGGCGACGTCGTATCTATCCACCAAGATCGCAACGACGCTTGGGTCGAAGTCGTCCGGCGCATGGACTTTACCCCAACAGGCGAAGAGCTCGTATGGCTAAGTGAAAAAGACGGTTACCGTCATGCTTATGCTATCAGCCGGGACGGCGGCCACGAGCGGCTCCTTACGCGCTTCGAGGACGACGTCATCCAACCGCTGGGACTCGACTCAGCCGGCGAATGGTTCTACTTCATCGCGTCCCCCGAGAGCGCCACCGAGCGCTATTTGTTTCGCTCGAGCCTCGAAGGCGACGCTCCACCGGAGCGGCTGACACCGCGAAACGCAAATGGAACCCACGCCTACGATCTGTCGCCGAATGGCCGATGGGCGTTTCATACTTTCTCGAGCTTCGACGTGCCACCGCGGGTCGATCTCGTGGAGCTTCCCGATCACACGGTCCTGAGAACCCTCGAAGACAATGCGGATTTGCAAGCGGCGCTCGACGGAGTTCTCGACCCGCCTGTTTCTATGTTCGAGCTCGAGATCGAGCCAGGGGTCACCCTTGATTCTTGGATGCTGAAGCCCGCCAATTTCGACGCCAAAAAGAAATACCCGCTGCTCGTCTATGTCTACGGCGAGCCCGCTGGGCAAACCGTCCTCAACCGATGGTTCGGCGCGCGTTCCTTGTTCCATCGCGCGCTCGCCAATGCTGGCTTCATCGTGGCGAGCTTCGACAACCGCGGAACGCCAGCGCCCAAAGGCTCGGCATGGCGCAAGATCATCTACGGGACCGTCGGAGATCTCTCGTCGAAAGACCAGGCCGCCGCGGTTACAGCGCTCGTGAAAGAGCGTTCCTATATCGACGCAGACCGTGTCGCCATCTGGGGATGGAGCGGCGGCGGGTCGAACACGTTGAACGCGATGTTCCGCTTCCCTGATATCTTCCGTGTGGGCGTCTCGGTCGCCCCGGTGCCCGATCAAACACTTTACGATACGATCTATCAGGAACGCTATATGGGCTTGCCGCAAGACAACACGGAAGGCTATCGTGTCGGCTCTCCGATCAACTTCGCGGAAGGCCTCGAAGGAAAGCTTCTCCTCATTCATGGCACGGGGGATGACAACGTGCACTATCAAGGAACGGAACGTCTCGTGAACCGACTCGTCGAGCTCGGAAAGCCGTTCGACCTGATGGTCTACCCCAACCGATCGCACGCCATCAAAGAGGGCGAGGGCACGACGCTCCACATCTACAATCTCATCACGCGTTACTTGTTCCAAACGGGATGGGTGGATTCGACGAACTGACGCCGCCAGGCCGCGCAGTCATAAACCGTCGGACGGCGTACCCACGCAGATTAGCTCGTCGTCACTCCGAAGAAAGATCTGTCCGTTCGACACCACCGGAGACGCGAGGAAGCGCGCATCCAACTTGTTACGCGCGAGAATCTCGAACTCGCGCGACGCCCGCAGCACGATGGTCTCCCCGGTCTCACTCACGAAATAGACTTTGCCGTCGCCCGCGATAGGGGCTGCCGAAAAAACACCACCCGTTCGTCCTTGGAACAACCGCTTGCCGGTCTTGGCATCGGCGGCTTGAAGAACACCTGCATCGCTCGCGAAGTAGACGACACCGTCATAGTGCACAACCGAGGAGACATAAGGCGCACCGGTAGGAACGTGCCAAACAAGATGCTCCGTGCCCGCGATGTCGCCGCGTCCACCGGGGCGGATCGCCATATACGGACCGCTTCGATAGCCGCGGCTCGTATAGATGATGCCATCGGAGTAGGAGAAAGACGGTACCGTAATCGGAAAACGGCTCGGCTCGACGTAATACCAGAGCCGCTTGCCCGTCTTTGGATCATAGCCTTCGATGCGCTCGCTCGAGTTGATCACGAGCTCGTCGCCTTCCGGTCCGGGAACGACGGTAGGAGTGCTGTAGGAGCGGAGCCCTTCACCTCGGTCGGCTTTCCAAAGCTCCTTTCCCGTACGTTTGTCGAGCGCGAGGAGGTAGGATGCGGGTTCGTGGTCGCACAGTAGAATGAGCGCATCGCCATAAATCGTCGGCGAGCTCGAATGGCCCCACGTGATCTCGAAAGGGCCGTAATCCTCGCCGAGGTGTCTTTCCCAGACGAGCTTCCCTTCCATATCGAGGGCCACGATTTGGCCGTTGCCGAACCACGCATAGACATGCTCAGAATCCGTGACCGGGCTCGGGTTGGCGAGGTTGGTCTTGCGATGCACGGAAGGAAGCTCGCCGGTCGCGGGAATGCGATGCTGCCACAGCCGCCTTCCATCGGAGCGATGATAGGCCTCGACGAGGAAAACCACGTCACCGCCGGCTGCCCCGCCAATCGAGCGCTCCTCGGGCCCGCCGCCGCGTCCCCCCAGGGTCGGATGGTTGCCGCCACGGACGACTCCGCGTCCCGCCTGCGACGTCACCAGGATCGTATCGCCGGAGACGATCGGAGAGGAGAGGCCCATCCCGCCGAGCCGAGCCCTCCAAGCGATGTTCTCGTCCTCACTCCAGGCAAGCGGCAAGCCTCGCTCGGAGCTCACGCCGTTGCCGTCGGGACCGCGCCAATTCGGCCAATCCTCCGCCATGGCGAGCCCAGAGAGTCCAAACACCGCGAGCACCCAAACTGCCCGATTCCACATAGCCGTCCTCCGTTCGCTCTGTATTGTAGCCTCTCAGGGTTACGACACTCGAGCGTCGCGAAGGTGGCAGAAGAGTTGTTCCGTCATCGCGCATCCGCGTGCGGTCGGATTTTGTCCGCCAAGTAATCTGCAACTCCGATCCGGTGAGTCACTCACGGATGTGTTCCGTTGCTTCTTCAACCGGCATCGGATTTACGAACGCCCTCCGATTGGTGAGAAGCATGAGGCGGTCCGCGCGTCGAGTGAGCGCGGCAGCAATAGACGAGGTGATATCCTTAACCCGGTCGAAAAGGAGTGATGCACGATCAGGCAGATCATTCTAGCATTGCTCTCACTCGTCACAGCCTGGTCTATGGGAGATATCACGGCGGGAATCATCCTCGTCTTCTAGACTAATGACAAAACATAAAAGAGAAAAACTGTCGGACGAAGAACTCGAGAACGCGCTCGCAAAGCTCGAGCACTGGGAGCTCGTCGATGGCAAGCTCCACCGGAGGTTCCAGTTCGAGAATTTCGTCAATGCTTTCGGATTCATGACCCAGCTCGCGCTCGTTGCCGAGCGCATCAACCATCACCCGGAGTGGACAAATGTTTACAACTCCGTCAGCATCTTGTTGTCGACGCACGACGTGGATGGCATCTCGAATCTGGACTTCGATTTCGCCCGCGCGGCGGATTTGTACTACGGCGACTAAGAAAGGATCAGGACCAGAACATGAGTGAACCGCAAACCGGCATCCTAGCGCCTGGCCCTGCGCTGGGACGCTATCTCTTTCTCAACCTCGCTCCAGACGAAGACCCCCGCGACGCCCGCGATGCGCTTCTGGAGCTCGAGCTCGATGACGACATCGTCGTCGGGATCGGTAATTCGCTCGTACTCGCCTGGAAAAGCACCATTGAAGGCCTCAAAGCGTTTCCGAGCTTAACAGGCCCAGGAGTCGAGATACCCTCGACCCAGACCGCGCTGTGGATTTGGTTGCGCAGCGATACCGACCGCGGCGAGCTCATCCACCGTTCTCTCGAGCTCGAGCAGCTCTTGGATCCCGCGCTCGAAATGGCCCTGATTGTCGATAGCTTCAAACACGATCCGACGCCGGAGGGACGCGGCCGTGATCTTTCAGGCTACGAGGACGGCACGGAGAACCCAACGGGCGAGGATGCCGTAGCAGCGGCAATCGTCTCGGGTTTGAGCGCGGGACTCGACGGGTCGAGCTTCGTGGCCGTCCAGAAGTGGCAGCACGATCTCGTCGGCCTTCAATCGTTAACGGATTCCGAGCGGGATGACATGATCGGCCGGCGCCTCGAAGACAACGAGGAGCTCGAGGATGCGCCCGAGTCCGCCCACGTCAAGCGCACGGCGCAAGAGAGCTTCAAGCCTGCGGCCTTTGTCGTCCGCCAGTCCATGCCGTGGTTCGATCGCGACGGCGAAGGTTTGATGTTCGTCGCATTCGGCCGCACGCTCGACGCCTTCGAGACCCAGCTCATCCGGATGACCGGGCGCGAAGACGGCATCGTGGACGGTTTGTTTCGCTTCTCGAAGCCCGTTTCCGGCGGCTATTACTGGTGCCCGGGCGTCGAAGACGACAAGCTCAACCTCAGCGCACTAGGCGCCTAGCAAGCAAAGGCGAGAGTGAGGCCCGCCGCGCGGCAAGCCTCACCCTTTGTAGCCAATTCGCTTACTTTGTAAGCGCTTCGTGGACCTTGCCGACCAGGTTGGGACCAGGTGTGAGCGTCTTGTCGCCCTCGTCCTTCCACTGCGCCGGGCAGGCCTCGGCCGTTTTTCTGGCAACGTAAAGGTTCGCTTTGAACTTCCGCATGACCTCGTCAATGTTGCGGCCCACGTTGAAGAAGCTGACCTCCGAGCTCAAGAGCGTGCCCTCGGGGTTGATGATGAACGTGCCTCGCAGCGCCAAGCCCGCACCTTCGACATAGACCCCGAAAAGACGCGAGACTTTCCCGTTTGGATCCGCGCCCATCAAGTACTCGACATTCTCGAGGCTTTTTTCATGCTGTTTCCATGCAAGGTGTACGAACTGCGTATCGGTGCTGACGGTGATGAGCTCGGCACCCAACTTCTTGAAGCGATCTTGCTGCTCTGCCAGAGCAGCGAATTCGGTCGCTCAGACGAAGGTGAAATCGGCGGGATAGAAGAACAATATGGTCCACTTCCCGGCTTTCTTGTTTTGATCGAGGCTCACCGTCCCGAAATCGTTCTTCGTGGGGTCGTAAGTGGCGAGCTCGAAATCGGGAACGCTGGCACCGAGTTGGAGCCCGCCCCCGTTGGTCGAGTCTGTCATTCAGTTTCCTCCTTTGGCTTGATCCGAACAAGAATTCTCGCGCTTTCGTCACATTTATGCAACAGGAACCTCTCCGGTGTAGGCTTGGGGGAAGGAGGGCGATATGACGGAGCAAACAACACGCGTCGAGTCCGATTCGCTCGGGCCCATCGAAGTGCCAACAGACCGCTTGTGGGGCGCCCAAACGGAGCGCTCCCGCCGAAATTTCCGCATCTCCGGCGAGCGGATGCCGGAGGAGCTCATTCTAGCGCTTGCGCTCGTCAAGAAGTCGGCGGCGGCCGTCAACCAGGAGCTCGACCTCTTGGACGCCGACAAGGCCCAAGCGATCGTCGAGGCCGCCGACGAAGTGCTCGCGGGAAAACATGCGGACGAGTTTCCTTTGGTCGTCTGGCAAACCGGGAGCGGCACCCAATCGAATATGAACATGAACGAGGTCCTCGCAAATCGGGCGAGCGAGCTTCTCGGCGGGGAACGGGGCTCAAAGCGCCTCGTCCATCCGAACGACGACGTCAACAAGGGTCAGTCGTCGAACGACGTCATCCCGACCGCAATGCACGTCGCCGCGGTCCAGGCAACGCGCGCTCGGCTCCTCCCCGCGGTCGAGAAGCTCAGGGACGCGCTCGCACAAAAAGCCGAAGCCTTCGACGACATCGTCAAGATCGGGCGGACGCATCTCCAGGACGCAACGCCGCTCACCCTTGGCCAAGAGTTCTCGGGCTACGCTTCCCAGCTCGACCATGACGTCCAGCGCTTGAGCAGCACGCTCCCCCACTTGGAAGAGCTCGCACTCGGCGGTACGGCTGTTGGCACCGGCTTGAACGCTCATCCAGAGCTCGGCGAGCGCGTCGCGGCCCGTCTTTCCGAGCTCACCGGTTATCCCTTCGTCTCGGCGCCGAACAAGTTCGAAGCGCTCGCGTCGAAAGATGCTCTCGTCTTCGCGCACGGGGCGCTCAAGACGCTCGCCGCGTCGCTGACGAAGATCGCGAACGACCTCCGCTGGCTCGCTTCTGGACCACGAAGTGGCATCGGCGAGATCACGATCCCCGCGAACGAGCCTGGAAGCTCCATCATGCCCGGCAAAGTGAACCCGACGCAGTGCGAAGCCATGACGATGCTCTGTGCCCAAGTCTTCGGAAACGACGTCACGATCGGCATCGGCGGCGCCTCGGGAAACTTCGAGTTGAACGTTTTCAAGCCCGTCATCATCTATAACTTTCTCCAGAGCGCGCGCCTGCTCGCGGATGGCTGCGACAGCTTCCGGGAAAAGCTCGTCACCGGCATCGAGCCGAATCACGAAAGGCTGAAGGAGAATTTGGAGCGATCGCTCATGCTCGTAACCGCGCTCAACCCGCATATCGGCTACGACAAAGCGGCCGCGATCGCGAAAAAAGCTCACGCGGAGGGAACGACGCTCCGGGAGGCAGCGCTCGCGCTCGGCCACGTCACGGGCGAGCAATTCGACCAATGGGTGCGACCTCTGAACATGGTGGGAAAGGAGACCAAGTAATGGAGCTCGGAATGGTGGGGCTCGGCAAGATGGGCGCGAACATGACGACGCGTCTTCTCACGGCCGGTCATGGCGTCGTCGTCACGGACCGCAATCCGGAAGCGGTGCGGGTCGCGGCGGACGGCGGTGCTGTAGCTGCCGAGTCTCTTCAAGAGCTCGTCCTCGAGATCTCGGCGCCGCGCGCCGTCTGGGTCATGGTGCCTTCTGGTGCTCCCACGGAGAGCGTCGTTCAAGAGCTATCGGAGCTTCTCGACGCGGGAGATCTCGTCGTCGATGGCGGCAACAGCAACTATAAGGAAACGATGCGTCGCGGTAAGCAGTTGAAGGATAAGGACATCCACTTTGTCGACGTCGGCACTAGCGGGGGCGTGTGGGGACTCAAAGAAGGCTACAGCATGATGGTCGGCGGCGAGGGCGAGGCTGTCGATCGCCTCCGCCCGGTTCTCGAGTCGCTCGCGCCGGCACAGGATCGGGGCTGGGGCCACGTGGGCCCTTCAGGGTCCGGGCACTTCGTCAAGATGATCCATAACGGGATTGAGTACGGGATGATGCAGGCTTATGCGGAAGGCTTCGACATCTTGAAGAAAAAAGAGGCATTCGACCTCGACATCCATCAGATTTCGGAAATCTGGCGCCACGGAAGTGTCATACGCTCGTGGCTTCTCGACTTGACGGCGCGTGCTCTTACGGACGACCAGAACCTCACCGGCATCAAACCATGGGTCGCCGATAGCGGCGAAGGGCGCTGGACAGTGAACGAAGCGATCGATCTCGACGTCCCGGCACCGGTCATAACACTCGCGCTTATGATGCGCTTCACGAGCCGTGAGGACGATAGCTACGCGGCCAAGCTCCTCGCCGCGATGCGGAACCAATTCGGCGGTCATGCGGTGAAAAAGCATGACTAGCGTCGTCATCTTCGGGGCCTCTGGCGATCTCACGAAACGGAAGCTCATCCCGGCTCTTTTTAGCCTGTACTCGAAAGGCCGACTTGCCGACGACGTCCGGATCGTGGGCTACGCGCGCCGGCCCTATAGCGACGACGCGTTTCGTGAGCGGATGGGCGAAGGCGTCGCCGACCGCGCGGCGTTCGCCGCTTTTGCGCAGCGCCTGTTCTACGTTCGCGGAGACCTGGACACGCGGGACGACTATCGTAAGCTCGACGTCCGCCTTCGAGAGCTCGAGAACGGTGGCGCCGACCGACTCTATTACTTCTCCGTGGCGCCGCGCTTCTACGAACCGATCGTCGCCCATCTCGGTGCCTGCGATATCGCAGTGGAGAGCGACGGCTTTCGCCGCGCGGTCATAGAAAAACCGTTCGGCCGCGACCTCGCCTCAGCCCGCTCGCTCAACGACAAGATCCAAAACGTCTTCGCCGAAAGCCAGGTCTATCGCATCGACCACTATCTCGGAAAGGAAACCTCTCAGAACATTTTGTTCTTCCGTTTCGGGAACACCGTTTTCGAGCCGTTGTGGAATCGTAACTATGTCGACCACGTGCAGATCACGGTCGCCGAGTCCGTCGACGTGGGCCATCGCGCTGGCTATTACGACTCGGCTGGTGTGGTGCGCGACATGTTCCAAAACCATTTGCTGCAGCTCCTAAGCCTCATCGCTATGGAGCCGCCCGCTTCCTTCGATGCCGACTCGGTGCGGAACGAGAAGACGAAGCTTCTCTCCGCGGTTCAGCCGATCGCACCCGCGGACACGGTCCGGGCTCAGTATCACGGCTACACCGAGGCCGAAGGTGTTGCGGAAGGCTCACAAACAGCGACCTATGGCGCGATGAAGCTCGACATCGACAACTGGCGCTGGCAAGGGGTCCCCTTCTATCTCCGGTCCGGAAAAGCTCTGGCGGACAAGGTCTCCGAGATCTTGATCCATTTTCGAAAGCCCCCGCACGTGATGTTCCCGCTCCCGGAAGGTGGCGTCGTCCGCAACAACTATCTCGCCATCTGCGTGCAACCGGATGAGGGGATGCATTTGCGGTTCGAGACAAAAGTGCCGGACACCGCTTCCGAGCTCCGTTCCGTCGACATGGAGTTTCACTACGCGGACGACTTCGACGGGATCGCGATCCCGGGGGCCTATGAGCGGTTGCTCCTCGACGCGCTTCAAGGTGACGCATCTCTATTTCTACGCCGGGACGGCATCGAGCTTTCGTGGCAGATCATGGATCCTGTCATCGAGAGTTGGGCGTCAAAGGACGCGCCGCCTCTCGCCGGATATGAGCGCGGAAGCTTTGGACCGAGCCAGGCGGACGCGCTTCTCGCCCGCGACGGGCGCGCCTGGGAGCGGGGATGCGGCGTGCATTAGAGTGCTTCGAGGATCGCGAGGCGATGGGGCGAGCGGTCGCTCTTGCCTTCGTCGAGGCGGCGCGAGCCGTCGAAAGCTTCACCGTGGCGCTCGCGGGCGGGCGCACAGTCGAGCCGCTCTACCGCTCGCTCGCTTCCGAGCTACAGGGCGAGGTCCAGTGGGAGCGGGTGCACGTCTTCTGGTCTGACGAGCGCTACGTCTCTCCGACCGACCCCATGAGTAACGTTCGCCTGGTGCGCGAGCTCTTGCTGAACCACGTTCCTATCCCTGAAGAGAACGTGCACGCGCCACAAACCGACCTCACGGAGCCCGGTGAAGCCGCCAGACGCTACGAAGAAATGCTCCGCGAGCACTCAGGTCTCGACTGGGTGCTCCTTGGGCTCGGAGAAGATGGCCACGTCGCGTCTCTGTTTCCCGGAAGACCCGAGCTCGAGGAGAGACAGCGTTTGGTCGTGGCCGTCCTCGACAGTCCCAAACCTCCGCCTGTCCGACTAACGCTGACGCCGGCCACCATCAACGCGGCCCGAGAGGTCCATCTTCTCGTCGCCGGCGCCTCCAAACGTGCCGCGTTAGAAGCTATTCTCGATGGAAAAGTCCTAGACTGGACGGTCGAAAACCTGACGATTTGGACCGACCACAAAAGCGCGGCGTCCGCATGAGGCGCCGCAGGAGCGCATTCTCGAGGAGGTCGGTCAGCCCGGACCAAGTCGCTCGAATTAGGTTCGTGCCTTGGTCCGGTGCTAGCCTAGCCTACGGGCTAACGAGCTACCACCCTTGTTTTTGGTCCAACGGCAGGGTGGGGGACGAGATCTTACGTTCCGGAGCGCACTCTAGATCGGGGGGAGTTCGGTAAGTGTTACCCTTCGTAACGTCTGTTTAACATAATCTGCGCACACGTGTTCGCCGCAACGGTGCCAGAGGATCCGGAAGACTTTACTCGTTGTCGGTCGTCGCGGGAATAGTCGCCGCGTCGACATCCCAGCCGCCGCCGAGCGAGCGGTAGATGAGGATGAGGTTTTGCACCGCCAAGCCCTCACTCTCCGCGAGCTGGTCTTGGAAGCGAAAGAGCGACCGTTGGCTGTCGAGCACGTTTTGGAAGTTCGTCAGGCCCGCGAGATATTGCGTGCGCACGAGGTCGACGGCTCGCTGGGCAGCATCGACCGCTTCTTCGAGGCGATCGCGCCGCTCCTGCTCCTTGAAATAGGCGATCATCGCGTTCTCGACTTCCTCGAGTGCTCTGAGCACGGTCAGCTCATAAGCGAAAAAGGCTTGCTCCGACTGGGCTTCTGCCACGTCAATGGCACTGTGGATACGCGCGCGATCGAACAGGTTCCAGTTGAATCCCGGCAACAGGCTCCATCCGATGCTCGTGGTGTCGTTACCGACATTGCCCCAGTTGAACGTGAGGAAGCCGGCTAGAGAAAATGATGGGTAGAGATCCGCCGTCGTGACGCCTATCCGTGCCGTGCGGGAGGCGAGAACGCGCTCGGCCGCGCGGATGTCCGGCCGTTGCCTC
>SMYC01000173.1 GCA_004356105.1 Acidobacteriota bacterium
GTGCGGTGCTTGACTTTGCCGTCTTTACGATAGGAGGTCCGCAGCAAATGCCGGGTGTAGGTTTTTTGGTTGACGGTGATGGAGGATGAGTCCACGTACATAGTGGCTATACATTAGAGCATTATCGCTTGTATATCAACTGCTATAGCATATAATTAGTGGCTACATATATAGGGCCAAAAGAGACTCAACTCCTTTCGTATCATTAGGTTAAGTTACTTTTGGGCTTGGAAGATCCGCTACACGATCCTCGGCCTGATTCTCTGAACTCGGGCCTCGTGCTGAGCGACCTGAACGCGGACTCCGTCCGCTGAGCCTAAAGTTCCCGGACGCGAGGCCGATTTGTGTACGAAGCGGCGGGACCGATCCGCGTGCTCCAGACTGACGATCGGCCCCCCGCCCATCTCGGGTGCAAATCGTATATTTCACCATGCGTAGAAAAACTCACGCGATTCACGGACCTCACGACATCGCCGGCTTTACGTTGGTCGAGCTCCTGGCCGTCGTCTCGATC
Source organism: Acidobacteriota bacterium (assembly GCA_004356105.1). Classification (GTDB taxonomy): domain Bacteria; phylum Acidobacteriota; class Vicinamibacteria; order Marinacidobacterales; family SMYC01; genus SMYC01. The sequence goes on from SMYC01000173.1 coordinate 515, forward strand.
ATAGCGATCGTCTCCACGGTCTCGATTCCCATGGCGGTGAACTTTACTCGCCAATACCGGATCATGGGCGCAGCGCAGATCGTCGGAGCTCAGATTCAGCAAGCACGGGCGCACGCCGTCGACCTGAACACGCGGCACGGCGTCTTGCTCAATTTCAACTATCCCGAGGCAGAGCACTGTCAGTTCACGAGCCTCGACCCGAGTCCGATGACGGGCAACTGGGACGGCAGCATCTATCCGCAAAACCCTATGCCGTTCGTCACGGGCCAAACGAATTACGGCACGGTGCCGGTACCGCCGGCAAACACGGCGAACCCCGATCTCGCCAATGGCGTCCTGTCACCCCATGGACCGGTCGTGAGTCTTGCGCAGGAGATTGCCTTCGATCCAGGCGAGTTCGAAGCCCTCTTGTTCTTCGCGGACGGTTCCATCACCGCGGTCAACACTGCCGGGTCGAGCGGCGCCGTCTCCGCCGACGGGATGGACTGGCTGCTCACGTTGCGGGATCCACATACGGATCTTTCGAGCACGATCCGGATCGGCCAAAACGGTCGGATCGTAATAGAACCCTAGGGGGGTCGAGAATGTCGAAAACCGGAGACCGCGGCTTCACTCTCGTGGAAGTCATGATCTCGATCCTGATCTTGACTGTCGGCCTTCTATCACTCGCGCAGCTGATGGTGCACGCCACGAACGCCAACATGCTCTCCGGCCGTCTGACTTCGTCGTCGACCATGGCGCGAGACCAACTGGAGAGGCTGAAGGCCGCGCCTTTCTACACCGACATAGAGAGCCGGACGCGCAATCCCATCCTGCAACCCGGAGGGGACTTGGATGCTCCCGAGGCCGGCTACGTGCAGTACTACACCGCCGACGGGATTCAGACCAATGCTGGAAATGCTCAATACGAGGTTCGGTGGCGCATCAATGACGCCCCCAGCCAGATGCCTCTCGAGATGCTGCGTATCGAGGTCCGTTGTGTCCCGTCCGCAGGGATGTCCCATCCAAGCGCCATCATCGGCGAAGCACGTTTCGTCACCTACCGCACGGCGAACATCGGGTGAGGCGGGGCAAGCAACGTGCGGATCTCGAGAACGAGTCGCGAGGGCGGCTCGGCCTTCGTCATCTCGATCATGGTGCTCTTTCTTCTTTCCGTGCTCGGCCTGACGCTCGTTCTCACGACGACCACGGAGAAGAAGATCGCCATGAACTATCGGTGGGGAGAGCAAGCGTTCTACAACGCCGACGCTGCGCTCGAATACGGAAAGAACGTCCTGGCAACCCACCGCATGCTCGGAGGGGACTTCGCGTCCATCCTTCCGCCCGCCCGCGCTGCGGTCGACGTGACGGGCAACACGGATCCGTGGGGAGTGAGACATCCGGAGCCCGGGGCTTGTGACCCGACCTCTGCCGGGTGTCGCGACTATCAGTATTTCGTCGACGAGTGTCCCGCGGGCGGAGGACGGTGCGCACGCATCTACATCGGGCGTGTTCTCAACCGACCCGACGGCACGAAGGCGCAGTGGGACTTTCGCAATCCCCAGGGAACCTTGGGGGACCTCGACGGAGATGGGACCAACGATATCCAAGGCAGCTTCACGCTCTGGGTACGACGCCCTATGGTGGGGAATGCTGACTATCCAGGGAACGACCGTGTGATTCTGACCGCCGAAGGCACCGCCCCGACCGGAGGCACGCCAGGTCTGGGAAGACCGGTATCGCTGAGGCCCCTCTGTGCCAACATCCCGCAGCGCATTCCGACACGCGCGCCCGGTTTCCACCCATTCGCGAACTTTCTGATGCCGACCGCGCATGCGAGCAACACGGAGGCGGCCCAAAAGAGAAAGAGTAAAAAGAAGGGCCAAAGCACCAAAGGTAAGAGCACTAAGGGCAAGAGCACTAAAGGCAAGAGCGTAAAGGGTAAAAGCACCAAAGGCGGTGGCGGGGGCGACCCCAAAGAAGCGGGCGGTTGTGCGCTCGAAAGCGGGTCTTTCGTTAACATCGACGCGACACAAATGGATCCTGTGCCGCTCAACCCATCGACGGCATATATCGACGGCATGCGGTTGTTCGCTATCGAGACCTCCGATTGCAACAACGACGGCCAGCTGGGGCTCGTTCCCATCGAGCTCGCAGGAGATCCCGCTTATGACGGCTCCGTGTTGAGCTTGAGCTACGCTACTGTGAGTGACAGCGATATCGACGGGCTGGCGGGCACCAATCGCGCCGTCGACCAGAACTGCGCGATCATCGGCCAGTTCGCCGTTATCCAATATCGTGTGAACCCTTTGCCACCCGCGCAAAACCCGATGCTCGAGAGACGCGACTACGGTCGCAGCGAGCCATGGCGCCCGATCTCCGCCAACATCGAGAACTTGCAAGTTCAGTACTCCATCGGAACGACCGACAATCCCTTCAACGACGAGCCGACAGTTCCCGATCCCGACGATCCCGAATCCTGGATCACCCGAGTCCGCGTGACCGTCACCGGCAGGAGCGAAAGCACCAATCTACAAGGCGCCACTGCTGGCGTTTTCGCCGTGGGCGACACCCATCTGAGGCGGACGTTTACGACGACGGTCAGCCTGCGGAACCAACTCGGAACCGCCCAGGAAACATCTCTCGCGCAGGGAGTCGACGGGTACAATTAGGCTTGGGCGATCGCCCTTGCCCTCAGTGGGGATGCCGTTGCCGGCGGGGTTCAGAGTCTCACGGCTTCAGAATCGTGCAGTCGAGCGATGCGACCTTTCTAAAGTCATCGTCGAATGTCAATAGTTGGCCGCCGCAGTCCAGCGTCGAAGCCGCGATCCATATGTCGTTGACGGGTATCGGCGTGCCACCGCGGCGGAGTTGAGCGAAGACTTGGCCGTAGCGTCGGGCGACGGTTGCGGTCACGGGTCGGACCGCGACGAACGGCTCATCCAGAAACTCGCCGAGAAGTATGCGGTTTTCCCTTGCACGGCTGCCCAGCTCGAAGCCGGCTTCGAGCTCGCCGAGGACCGTTGTCGAGAGGAATATGATTCCAGCGCCCGCCATTAAATCGAGCACGAGCTCATGGCCGCGGCGGAAGTGAGAGTAAGCAGAGGTATCCAGAACGAGACGCGCGACGAGCTCAACTCCAGAGCTCGTCATCAACTACCCGCTGCGAGGATAGCGTATCGTTGAACTCGGCGAGATCGTCGTCCGTCCACGTCGCGTATCTCGCGAGCCTCGTGCGTCGCTCGTGAACACCGACCGCTCCCTTGAGAATCTGCACGACCGTCGCGTTCACGCTCGTACCGCGCTCTACACTCAGCTGTTTCAAACGCTCCGCCACCTCGTCAGGCAAGCCTCGAATGGTGAGCTGTTTTACCATGCCATCATCGTAGCATAATCATGCCTGCATGACATCACATCACCGAACTTCAACGGACAGGTTCGGCACCGACCCAGGAAACAGTGTTCGAGCAAGGACTTAGCGAGTTCGGAAACGAGGCTTGAGAAGACCGCCTCGCGATCAGTTCGCCATCGCGCGGACAGCACTCACTAGGTCGTCGTACGAAACCACCCCGCCGTGAACCGCCAGGATGCGGTCTACGCTCAAATTGCGCTGTTCGATGTTCTCGAGCAGTTTGGTCGCGAACGGCTGGTAATCTCGCCCCGGACTGAACGCATCCGCTTGAACGAGCAATCGTTGTCGAGGGAGGTACGCCATGAGCAGTGTATCGGCGTGTGGGTTATCTGCGATGTGATAGATGTCTACACGCATCGTCTCGTCTTCGTAGCTCTTTTCGTCGTCGACCGTCTCGAGCGTGAGCGCCTTGGGATTGCGGGCAAGGGCGTCTTGTACGATCGTGCTCGACCGTTCCGCCAGGTCCTCGTAGAAGGCTGCGTTCGCCGCGTGCGTCACGACGGTGAGCCCTTCCGAAATGGCTGCCCGAACCCCGCCTGAATGATCGAAATGGTGGTGGGTGCTCACCAGGTGTGTCAGCGGCTTGTCCGGGACGAGCTCCCGCGCCTTCTCGATCACGGCAAGCGTTCGAGCTTCGTTGGGCGCCTCGATGAGCATCATGTAGTCACTGAACTCAACGAGAACGCTGTGGTGGGACTCGCCAGCAAGAAGCCAGACGCCGTCGGTCACTTCCTCCGCCGTGACGTTGGCCGGGGGCGGCCCAGTAATCGGTGCCGCAGCACTCGCCGCGTCCGGTGCCGCAAGATCGCCCACGTCCGCTCCCAGACTCTGAGCGGTCACGCTAAAATCGAGAATCTGGTAATCGTCCGTCGACACCGTCATACCGGTCGGCAGCATCAGCCCGTTCACGTCTTCGTAGTCCGTAAAGCTCGTCCGCTGTGCGACGTCACGCAAGTTCGTGTGGTTCAACATGGATGTTATGTGGCTCGGTAGCTTCGTGTCGGCGTCCATCGCCAGCGTGAGCGTGACGCCGTCTTCAGTGGTGATGTCCACGAGGCTCTCACCGTCCGTCGTCCGCGCGTTCGCCACCGTCGCGCCTGGCTTCAGCGCGGCGTGCAGAAGCGTGAGCGGATGGTGGTAATACTCCGCGCGGCGTGCCGTCGCCGCGGCATTGGGCGTACGGGTCGCACTGCCATCCGGCGCCACGTTGTACGCGACAGTCCCATCGATGCCAAAGACCTGCTTCAAAGGGTCTGGGCCACGAAAGTAGTTGAAGGTGGGCGTCCGGGTTTGCTCGACGCGCATGCGCCCCGTCGTGAGGTCGATAGATCGCGTGTAGTCACTGATGGTGAAGGTCTGCGACGTCGCGTCGGGGGTCATATCTTGGCCCAGGTTGCGCATCACCCCTTCGCCTTCGATCGAGAGACTCTGAGCGGCCTCGAGGGCTTCGCGACCGCCAAGCGCTGCCGCTACATCGTCGAGAATCTGTTGCTCCGGCGTTGGCGCCGCGCAAGCTCCAAACGTGGCGATGGCTAATAGCATGACCCATATTCTTGATTTCATCTTCCAGCTCCTCTTTGACTCCAAGTCGACACCCGAAGAAACGGAGCATACCACCGAGTAGCCTCCCCGGCCGCCTCCTGTTATCCTCCACCTCTACGAAGGGAGAAAACATGAAAAAGTTGATCTTGTCGGCCCTCGCGCTCGCGCTCGCTCTGTTCGCAGTACCCTCCGAGAACTGGGCGCAGCCCAAGCTCGACGCTCAGATTTATGAGCTTCGCACCTACACGACGCATGAGGGTTCCCTCCCAAAGCTGCACGCACGATTCAGGGATCACACGAATCACATTTTCGTGAAACACGGGATGAAGCTCATCGCCTATTGGGTCCCCGCCGACGAAGACAACAAGCTCATCTACGTGCTCGCCTTTCCTAGCGTCGAAGCGCGTGAGAAATCGTGGCAAGCCTTCCGCGACGATCCGGAATGGCAGGCGGCTTACAAGGCGTCGCGCGCGGACGGCCCTATCGTCGAAAAGGTCGAGTCGGTCATCATGTTCCCGACCGACTACTCGCCGATTCGCTGAGGGTTTTTTGGAACTGGCCCGGCGTCCAGCCCGTGAGCCGGCGAAACACGCGGTTGAAGTGACTTTGGTCCGAGAACCCGCAGGCGAGCGCCACGTCTGCAAGACCGGCGTCAGGGCCCACGAGCTTCTTGGCAGCTTGCTCCACCCGTAATCGGTGCAGATATTCGCCGACCGACTGCCGATAGTGTTTGCGGAACGTCCGCGAGAGGCGTATCGGGCTGACGTCGAGATCGCGAGCGAGTGCCGCGACAGTCAGAGGTTTCGCGAGCTCGTCGTGTAATCGCTCGACGACCTGCTCGAGCCAGCGAGGGCGACGGCTGTCCATGTCCGGCTGCTCGCGCAGCACGGCGCCGAGCATCTCGAGCACGAGTCCTTCGACCACGAGACCCGATCCTGGCTCGACAGAGGCGAACTCCCGGTAGAGCCGGCTCGCGAGATCGAGCGCCACGTCTTGACAACGATCGCGTCGCGGTTCGGATGGAAGCTCGAGCCCCAC
>SMYC01000174.1 GCA_004356105.1 Acidobacteriota bacterium
CTCTGGTCGGTCCTCGTAACCGCGGGACTCATCGCGGTTGTCGCATTCGCCGCGGAAGGCTATGCGTCTGTTCCAACCAAGCTCGTCGAAAGAGGGCTCTTCGCGCTTTCCGCCGTCATGCTCGCCTATCCCGATACCCGTAGCCGAGCGCTCGGGCTCGCGGTCTTCGCTGCCAACGTGATCAGAGGAAAAGACCTAGCCAGGCAAACCTGAAAGCGTTTTGAACCGCAGAGGTGCAGAATACGCAGAGGAGAATCTGGGATTTTGGTGAATCCGAGGCTAGGGATAGCTTTTCTCCGCGTGCTCTGCGCCTCTGCGGTGAGATTTCTTGCCCGAAACCCAGAATGTGTGCAAAAATCCCGCTTCTGACGGGTTAGAGTCTAAAGGAGAATTGGAGGCGTTATGACACGCATGTTGTTGGTCTCGTTCGTCCTCTCCTGGACGGCTCTTGCCAGCGCTCAGACAAATCCACTGTGGACCGAGGAAAAGGTCAAAAACTATCTACCGCACATGAGCTGGCCCGAAGTCGAAGCGCTCGCCGAGCGAACCGATATGGTGATTATTCCGGTCGGCTCGCTCGAGCAGCATGGTCCTCAGCTTCCCATTGGAACCGACGCGTTGAACGGCATCGAGCGAGCGAAGCTCATCGCACAAAAGACCGACGTGCTCGTCGCGCCAATCCTGCTGCCCGGCAACTCGCCCTATCACATGGAGTTCGCGGGAACGATCACGCTGTCGCTAGAGACCATCCAAGCCGTCTATGTCGAGGCGGCGGCGTCGCTCATGAAACACGGCTTCACCCGTTTTCTCATCTTGAACGCGCATGGCGGCAACCGCGTCGTCTCACGCTTCATCGCGGACCGCATCAATCATGAGACCGCCGGGATCGCGGTCGAGCTCGGCGAGGCTGCCGGTCCGTTCATGGCACCGCGTGCCGCGACACAGCAGGCGCCGCGCCCATTCGATCGTCACGGCGGTGTCGGCGAAACATCGAACGCTCTTTACTTGATCCCGGAGCTCGTCGAGCTCGAGAAAAGCGAGCTCGCCAAGCTGTCGATCCCAGAGCACCTCCAAGCGATGATACCGTCGATCCTCGAAGGCGACGAGACGGCGCTACGTGTTTTTCTCGCCGAAGCGCTCAAAGCCGAAGCCACAGGCAAGGGCACGACGGCCCGGGACATGTCCACGACTGGAGTGTGGAGCGAACGCAATCCCAATGAGGCGACCGTCGAGCGAGGTCGCGGTGCCACCGAGCGTTTCGTCGACGCGGCCGTTGCGTTCATCGAGCGATGGAACGAGCTCAGGCCTCCTGGCCTTGGCAGAGCCGCTCGACCTCGCTGAGCTCTTTGGGAACAGCTTCGGTCAAGACACGCCGCCCGCTTCTCGTGACGAGAACGTCGTCTTCGATGCGCACACCGATCCCGCGATAGCGCTCCGGCACGGAACGATCACGCGGGCTGAAGTAAAGCCCGGGCTCCACCGTCAAAACCATCCCGGCTCGAAGGCGGCGCGGCTTGCCGTCCGGCTCGATATAGCCGCCTGCATCATGGACGTCCATCCCGAGCCAGTGGCTGGTGCCGTGCATGAACCAACGACGGTGGGCCTCTTTCGCAATGAGCCTCTTCCGCTGTCCTTTCAACAGCCCGAGCGCACGGAGCCCATCGATGGTCGCGCGGATCGCGGCCTGGTGGGGCGCATTCCACAGGCGTCCCGGCGAGACAGCGCGAAGAGCCGCCTTCTGAGCCCGCAGAACGATCCGGTAAATCTCCGCTTGCGGCTCGGAGAAAGTTCCCGAGACGGGGAACGTGCGCGTGATGTCCGCGGTGTACATATCCAGCTCAGCGCCGGCATCGAGGAGCACGAGCTCGCCGCGCCGCATCTTCCGATCGTTTGCGACGTAATGAAGGACACAGGCGTTCTTCCCGCTCGCAACAATCGACTCGTAACCATTTCGACGCGAGCCGAGCCGGCGAAACGTGGCTTCGACCTCCGCCTGTAGCTCGTATTCCATGATTCCGGGTCGGGCGAACGCCATCGCGCGCCGATGCCCCGCGGCGCTCAACACGGCAGCGCGATCGAGTGCTTTGATCCCGTCGCGATCCTTGACGAGCCTCTCGGTCGCGACCCTCGGCCCAGGATCTTCGATGACGGGATGCGCGGACGGGTTCCCTCGATAATCGGCGACGGCCAGCCGCTCGAAGACACGCTCGAGCGATCGATCCATGAGCCCATCCGCTCCGAGCGTGTAGAACAAGCGCTTCGTTTTCCCGAGAATCCCCTCGAGGCGTTCATAGAGCGAGGCCATGGGATAGGCCTCGTCGAAACCGAGTTGTTTCACCGCGCGGCGCGGACCCAAGCGCGGGCCGTCCCAGATTTCGCGATCGGGCTCGCGTGGCCGCAGAAACAAGATCGCGTGATGCTCGCGCGCGCTAGAGCGCGTCGCGACGAGCACGGCTTCGGGCTCGTCGAAGCCCGTGAGATAGTGGAAATCACTCCCCGGGCGAAAGGCGTGGGGAACGTCCCCATTGCGCAAGCGGACGGGCGCCGTGGGCAAAACGAGCACACCGTCGCCGAGCCGGTTGAGAACGCGTTGACGACGCGCCCGAAACGGCTCAGATGACATTGAGCTCCGGGACGACGGCTGATTGAAACCGCTCGATGGCATAGGGCGCGATATCGATGCTCGATGAAGCGCCGTCGACGATGAGCTCGGAGATGACGAGCCCGACGGCGGGCGCGTGCTGCATACCATGCCCGCTGAAACCATTGGCGCAGACGAAATTCTCGAGCTCCGGAACCGACCCGAGAATCGCGTTGTGATCGGGAGACACTTCGTAGAGCCCGGCCGCCGTGCTTTGAATCTCGGCTTCCTCCACCCGGGGGATACGGGCGATCGCGTGCTCCGTCACCTTGGCGAGAAACTCCCAGTCCACTTGTTGATTGAAGCTCGTAGGCTCGTTACGGTCCGACTCGCCAATCAACAGCGCGCCGCTCACGTTGTGCATGTAGACGCCACTCCCCCAATCGATGAGAAGCGGAAACCTGTCCGGAACCCAGTCCATGGGCTTGGTGATGAAGTATTGGCGTTTCACGGGATCGACCGGAACCTCTACACCCGCCATCGCACCGACGCCTCGCGCCCAGGGGCCCGCGGCGTTCACCACCCAATCCATCTCCCATCGATCGCTTTGAGTCTTCAAAGCACGGACCCGGCGACCAGCAACCTCCATGCTCGTCACCTCCGACGAGCGCATGATCTCGACGCCGAGCCTACGGGCGTTCTTCGCGTAGCCCTGCACGATGGCGTGAGGGTTGGCGATGCCATCGGCGCCACAAAACGTCGCACCGACAAGATCGTCGATGTGCAGAACTGGGACGATGTCTCGCGCTTGTTCCGGCGTCAGCACCTCGACGGGCACGCCGAGCTCCCGTTGCTTCGCCGCGTTGGCTCGAAACATCTCTAGATCACGCTCCGTGGTCAACACGAACAAATAGCCATTGCGCTCGAAGTCGATGATCTCGCCCATCTCGTCTTCGAACCGCTCGAAAGCCGCAATGCTGAGACGCGACATCTCGACGTTCACGGTCGTCGAGAACTGAAGCCGCACGCCGCCCGCGCACTTCGCCGTCGAGCCCATCCCGAGCGCCTCCTCGCGCTCGAAGACAACGATGTTCTTCACCCCGCGCGCAGCAAGGTGATACGCAATCGACGCTCCGATGATCCCGCCGCCGATGATGGCGACGTCGGTTGTTTTCGTCGGCGTCGGCATCACTCAGTGAAGGATCGACGGATAGGCGCGAGCGCCAAACACAAAATAGAAAGGAGCTTTTTCATACGCCGTTTCTATCACGTCGCGCAAGACGATAGGTACAGTATCTGTTAGGGTGAGCGGAGCGCGGCAACTCCGTCCAGAATACCCCAGCCCACCAAGCGCGTCGGCGAGCCTGCGTTGCTCGCGGTCGAGCGAAGCGCCCGCCGGACGCGCATGACATTCCAATCGGGATTAACGGAGGAATGTCCTCAAATCCCACGACCGCACCGGTGCCACGCTTTTCACGGCGCTCACGAGCGTGAGCGCTGAGAAGAGCCTGCGCTTCAAAAAGCCTTGCCGAGGCGTTTCCCTTATCGCGCAAATTGACCCACACCAGGTGGGGCTCGTCCGAGCGCGCGGCCGCCACCTTGGCTTCGAGTCGCGGGTTGACGGTTCGTCCGAACGTACTTCCAGCGACGAGCGTGAGAGCGAGCAGAAGAACGGTGTTTCGCAACGCGAGCACGTTTGACGGTCTCATAACATTTGGGGTATCTGCAAGGCAGTCAGCGGAAGAGGTTGCAGCGACACAAGTGTTCACTCAGGAGGCGAGCAGCGACCGGACGCGCCGAATATTCCAGCGAGCCACTCTCGGTACCGGTGCCACCAGGAATGTAGGCCAGCATACCGTTTCGCGAAAGGTTGAAGTTGCAGCTGATGGATCTCGAACGGCCCTTGAAAGAGGGCGAGACTGTCCGCCTCACCTTCACGACGGACGGCGCGGTCAAGCTTCGGGTCCGGGCGCCTGTCCGTGTTCCCCAGAAGTAGAGCGGCTCAAGCGCGAAACGGCTCAGGCGGGCGTCGGTGGTGCCAATCCGTCTCGCGTTGATAGATCATCGCGAGGTCCAATAGCACCTGCTCTTCCCAAGCGCCGGCGACGAGCTGAATCGAAAGCGGAAGCCCCTCTTGGTCGAAGCCGCACGGGATACTGATCCCGGGAAGGCCAGCGATGTTCGCGACGTTGTGAATTTTCAGCCTCGTATGGGTCGTGCCACCGGGCTCGAGCTCGGGGTCCGCCGGAACCGGCCAGCCATCGACGACCTCGCGACGGGCCGCACCGGAAGGCCAAGTCGGCGCAACCACGATCGGGTAACGGGAGATAAGCTCGTCCGCCTCTCGGATCAACTCGCTGCGAACCCTCTGCGCGAAAAGATAATCCGACGTAGGCTGAAGGCGAGCCGCCATCCAACTCGCGATGCGCGCTCGGTTGTACGGGAAGCATCCTGCGATGCGACCGTCGTCAAAGTAGGGCTCGAAGAAAGAGCCACTCTCACAACCCACGAGCTGGGAGAAGATCGGCCCGTATGGACGGTCTGGCAGGCTGATGTCTTCGAGCTCGCATCCGGCGTCGCGGAGAACCTCGAGCGCGTCCTCGAAGACGCGGCGGTCCGCCGGCGCGGCGAGCTCGAAAGCGGCCCGCTCCACTCCGACCCTGGTCCCCCTCGGGAACGCGGGCTCTCGCCGAAAGGAGAACTCACGTCTTGCGGTGGCGTTGTCACGGCTGTCATAGCCGGCGATGGCCTCGAGTACCAGGCCGCAATCTTCGGCCGTTCGGCCCACCGGACCGAGCTTGTCCAAGCTCCAGGACAAAACCATCGCGCCGTAACGGCTGACGCGTCCGAGAGTCGGTCGAAGTCCCGTCGCCCCGACCGCCGAGCACGGGTAAACGATCGAGCCACCGGTCTCGCTTCCGATCCCGAAGGCGATAAAGCCTGCAACCGTCCCGGCAGCCGTTCCGCTCGACGAGCCAAAGGTGGTTCGATCGCGCTTCCAAGGGTTGAGGGCGTTGCTCGTATTGCCGCCCGCGAACTCGCCCATTGACATCTTGGCCATGAGCACCGCACCGGCGGCTTCGAGCTTCTCCACGACGGCTGCGTTTCGGTCCGGCACGTTGTCGGCGAAAATGCGCGAGCCCCAAGTCGTTCGCACACCCCGCGTGTCGAGCAAATCCTTGACCCCGTAAGGAAGTCCGTGGAGCGGTCCCCGTCGTTCGGTGGTGTCGGCGCGCCGGGCGGCTTCGAGCGCCTGCGACCGTGCGAGCGTAATAATGGTCGCAAGTTTCTCTCCCGAGCTCCTGCTAGGGTCGGCCGGCAGGTCGAAGTCGGGCTGGTCGAGACGCTCGACGCGATTCAAGTAAAGCTCGGTAAGCTCGACCGACGAGAGCTGCCGAGTCTCGAGAAGTCGTGAAAGCTCGGCAATCGATGCGTAGTGAATGTCGTTCTGCATTCTAGTACCGTACGAAGGTGATCGTCGGTTCGGCGTCGGCCGACAAGGCGTAGCGTCTCAAGCTCGCGCGCGTCTGAGCATTTAATTCGATGGCGTGGCGCAATAGCTCGAGCCACTCGGAATCTGCGAAGAGGCCTCGACCTCCCTGCGCGTCGAGCATCGCTCCCACGCTTTCGGTGCTAACACGCTCATCTTCGATATTCTGGCTGGAAAGACGGACAGCGCTCGCAGAAACGAGCGCCGTGAATTCTCTGCGAGATAGAGTCATGGGTTTACCTTCCCTGCTCGTCGTCAATAGTGATGGTGAGCTCCGCGCCAAAGAGTAGGGTTCGATCGTTGTCTCGCGCCGCCCATGTGAGGAGCGTTTCCACGCTGGTCGCAACAAGCCCCTCGAAGGACACCGCACCGTTCGTCACCACTTTGACGGGTTCCGCGAAATCTACTACATCTGGCGAAAGCAAGAGGCGATAGCGCTCGACGCCCTGCGCGGTCACATGGAAGACGTTCCCTTCCCGTTCGACGACGACCTGGCCGAAAGGCGCGCGATGAGTAAAGAGCCCGCCGGCCGGCCGTCCATCCGCGAGCGCGTCGACGAGAAGCCAGTGCACGCGGCCGAAGTGTCGAACGTCTTCCGTCGCCCAAACGAGTCGATCGGGGAGAGGGTCGCGCGGGTGCTCGTTCATGAAAGCCTCCATCCGTGGGCTCTCCCTGTTCCACCAGCGCGTGTTGTGACCGCCGGGACGGGCGCGAAAAACGATCGTCGCTCCCTCCTGGCGAAACGCTTCGACGTAAGGCAGGACGCGCGCAGCCGGATAGAGGCGATCCGTCTCTCCGTTGACGATGTAGAGCGCCTTACCGGCGAGATTGGACTCGAACATCTCGCCTTCAACACCCGTCGCTGAGTTGGCGAGCACGGACGGATGTCCGATGAACGGGAAAAAGGCGGCCCAAATCGTCGGCGCCTTCATAGCGTGGTAATACACCCCGGTGCCGCCGTCCGAGACGCCGTAGAGGAATACTCGATCCTCATCAACGTTGTAGGTCGTCTTTACGCGGTCGAGGATCGCGGCGACGTTCTCGATCTGGCTCGACTCCCACCACAGCGAGTCGCGCCACGACGCGGGGAACACGGAAATCTGGTCCATCCCGTCGAAGCGATCGAAACGGCGCCACCATTCTCCGCCTTTGCGCCACGGGTCGGGTCGGGACACGCCCCCATGAAGATAGAAACATACTCTGTAGCGTTTGGTAGGGTCGTAATCCTCCGGAACGAGGACGACGTATTGATGCCGCCGCCTTCCGCCGCTGCCTTTGCGGCTCCAGTCGAGCCTCCCGGTCTCGACGTCCGTAGGGTAGACCCGACCCGTCCGAAGACGCGCGAAAATGACAGAGAATTCCGGGTCGGCTCGAAGCAGGGGCCTCATCGCTTTCTCTCGGTCCGAGATTTCGGCGGCTGCGAAAAAATCGGCGAGCGCGCTCTCGAACGTTACCTCTCGCGCAGAGGTAGCGGGCGCCGCAAGCAAAGCCATGGCGAGAACGGCGCGCTTCATCGGCTGAAGATTAGCACTCTGGCGCGCGGGATGGGTTGTCCGGCAACGTGTCCTCTTCGCCAAGAATAGCTTGTATCGTGTATAGGTAGTGGAGCGCGGAGGCGATGACCAGGACCACCATCGTCCCTAGTAGATAGCCTGTCAAGAAATGGTCGGTCCCTCGAAAGTTGCACGCGATCACCCATAGGATCGTAACGATGTGGACCACCGTCGTCGCTTTTCCCAAAAAACTCGGAGGGAAACTCCGTCTCCGGATATAGACGTTGAAGACGAGCACGGCCACCAAGATCCCCGCATCTCGGCTGATCGAGAGGATGGTGATCCAGACAGGGATGGGCACGACGAGCGAGGCGCTCGGCCAGGACAAAACAACCAGCGAGGACGTCACGAGGAGCTTGTCTGCTAGCGGATCGAGCATGGTCCCAAGCTCGGTACGCTGGTGCAAGAGCCGGGCGGCGAGACCATCGAGCGCGTCCGTCACGCCCGCGACCGCGAAGACGATGAGCGCCCACCCATAGAACCCGTAAACGAGCAGGATGACCAGCCCCGGCACGAGGCACATCCGCAAAATCGTCAGTTGATTAGCCAGGGTCACAACAGAACTACATGATACAATTATGCTTATAAAAACGAACCCATTTGGTGATCTGTGACAAATTCGACTTCAAAATCTTGGACGAAATCAGTATACTCGACGCGCACTTTAACCAGTTCGAAGCTGACGACCCAACACCGTCTAGTAACTGCTGGGTTGGCATAGGCGCTTGGGGAGATTCTGATGACCAGAATCAAGATGGTGAAGTGTACGCTCCGTTCTCCCGGAGAGGCACCCGCCGCGAGATTCGTGCCGTTGCGCGAGTTCCGGCTCTGGAAGTACTACATGACTCACGCCCACGACAAGATCGTCGACGGCGATGAGATCTCTCTCTGGGTCGACGCGGAAAGCTATTCCGAACAGCCTCCCGCTCAAGCCCGTCCGCTCGAAGCCGTGATCCGGGTCGGTCTCCAATACTGGGACCAGTCCATGAACACGGCCGCGTTCAGCCAGCGCTATTTCCCTCTCGAGGATTACGACACGATCCGTGACGTCTTCCTGCAGCACTATCCCGACCATCCCAACCCCGATGGTCGCACGGTGGCGCGCAAGAAAGTTACGGAGACCCGGGGTTACTATCTACATCCGCGGATTCCGGAAACTCGGGACTCCTGAGCGCAAAAACGTCCTCGACGAACTCCGTCAGCATCGCCTCGTAGGCCTCCGCGTGCGTCCGATAAGCGGCACCGTGCCGCGCGTCCGGGAACGAACGGAAGCGGCTCGCTTCGCTCACTGACGCCTCGAACACGCGCTGTTGGAGCGCCAGTGGCATCCTTTGGTCGTCTTCACCCGCGACAACCAAGACAGGGCGCTCGCCCATCCGGGCGACGGCTTTCTCGAGGTCGAAATCTTCGCGGTCGAACCCGGCTGAAAGCTCGAGAGCGAGCAAGAGAGAGCTCGCGAGCGGAAAGCGCGGCAAACCGATCAAAGCTACATGATGGATGACGGTGTGCTCGATGCTGAGAAAAGGACTGTCCGCGACGACCGCGTCCACTTCGGTAAGCTCGCTCGCAGCGAGCAGCGCCGCCACGGCACCCATGGACACGCCGTAGAGCAGAACTTTCGCGTCCGGGCGCCGCTCACGAAGAAACCGCACGGCGCCGCCGAAGTCATTCTTCTCGTGATAGCCGAGAGTCACTCGCTCTCCTGTGCTCTCGCCGTGGCGCCTGAAATCGAAGACGAGCGTATCGAAGCCTTGCTTTCGAAAAAAAGCGGCACGATCCAAAACCTCGCGCCTCGAGCGAAAAAGCCCGTGACCGCAGGCGACGACGAGCTCCGAGTCGGCGCCTCCCATGTACCAGCCGGAAAGCTCGACACCGTCAGTGGACGTGAAAACGACGCTCTCATAGTCGAGGTCGTAATCCGCGGGCGTCGAGGTGAGCTTCAAGTCCATCGGTCGCGTGCCGGCGCGCGTGACGAGACGCGCGAGCACAAAAGGCAGCCCGATCATGATCCCGAGCACGAGCAAGAGCAGGAGACCGAGAAGGATTTTCTTCCAACGTTTTCGTTTGGCCAACGGTTTATTCTTTTTCTTTCTCTGACTCTGGCTCTTCGATAAAGAGGATCAAGATAACGGCTATGGCGCTGAAGCCGGCTGTCAACCAGCAGATATACTGAAAGCCATATGGGTAGAGCAAGGAGGCGAGGAAGGCCGCGGTCGCGTTGCCGCACTGCGAAAGCGTGTTCCGTAGCGCCACGAAAGCACCTCGATGCTCGCGCGTGACGAGCTGGGTCACGAGCGATTGGAGAGGTGCGACGCGCGTCGCGGCGGAGAGACCAACCATCCCCAACGCCGCGTACATCACAAAGCCCGCCGTCGCCGGGACCACAACGAGAAAAACCACCATCGCCGTACTGCCCGCGAGCGCCACGCGCGTTTTTCCGATGCGATCGGACAGCCGCCCGGCCGCCAGTGCGCCGAACAGACCCGCGAGACCGCTCAAAGAAAAGACGTAGCCGACGCTGCTCAGCGAGAGACCGACTTCCGTGCGCAAATGGGCACCGAGAAAGAGCAAAAATCCAGTCAGTCCTCCGGTAACGAAAAACGCCGACAGCGCTCCCGCGGCAGTCGAGCGTGCCTTCATGAATCGCAAATAGCCCGGAGAGCGGCTCGAACCAGAGGCGCGGATCTTCGGTTCATTGAACCATAGGGCAACAGCGACAGCCACGAGGCACGCGGCGAACGTGAACCCGAGGTAGATCGTTTGCCAGCGCGCGAGCTCGGCAATTTTGGCGGCGACGGGAATCGCGACCACCGGCGCCGCGTAGGCCACGCCGACCCAGCCCATCGCCCTTCCTCGTCTCTCGTAGGGAACGGAGTCAGCGATGGCCGCAACCGTCAGTGCCGACATCACGCCAGCGGCAGCACCGGTGACCATGCGCGCTAAAACGAAACCGCGGAGGGATCCGGAAGCGACGACGAGTAGGCTACCGAGTCCAAAAACACATCCCGCGCCGATGAGAAAACGGCCTCGTCCGGTATGATCCGAGACGGGACCGGCGATGAGTGCCGCGAGGGCGGCGCAGATCGCATAACCGATGACGGTACGTCCGATGGCCTCGGGCGACGCATCGAGGCTCGCGGCGATCTCCGTCAGTATCGGTGAGAGTAATTGCGCGTCGACGAGGCCGAGAGTAAGAAGGCTGACGAGCGTCGCGACGGTCCGCTTTTCGGTCGACGTTGGTGATAGCTCGCCCGTCACGTGAACATACTAGCGCAACTAATCTTGCCTAACTTCAGTACCAGGTGGCACGATGCTGATGGTTTTGCCCTATGAATTACGGCTTCATCATCGACAATCGAAAATGTATCGGCTGCCACGCCTGTACGGTAGCGTGCAAGTCGGAGCATGACACGCCGATCGGCGTCAATCGCACCTGGGTGAAATATATCGAGAAAGGCAACTTTCCAAACACCCATCGCTCCTTCAGTGTCATGCGCTGCAACCATTGCGCCGAAGCTCCGTGCACGACGATTTGCCCGACGACGGCGCTCTTTACGCGCGACGACGGCATCGTCGACTTCGACAACCGACGCTGCATCGGCTGTAAGGCTTGCATGCAAGCATGCCCCTACGACGCCATCCACATCGACCCGTATACCGGGACGGCGGCGAAATGTAACTATTGCGCTCACCGCGTCGAGGTGGGGCTCGAGCCGCCTTGCGTCAACGTATGCCCGACGCACGCGATTATCTCCGGTGACCGCGAGGACAGCTCGAGCGAGATCGCAACGCTCTTGGCACTCCACCCGGTGCAAGTGAGAAAACCCGAAAAAGGAAAAGAGCCGAAGCTCTACTACATCGAAGGGGACGCCGCGTCGCTGACGCCAGGCGCAACCGATAGCGCCGGGAGTTACATGTGGACCGATGCCCCACCTTCGGGTGTCGACCTCGAGGCGTGGAGGATCGCATCAGAGCGCCACAGCCAGGAGGAATCTGCTTACGCGATGAAAACCGAGGGCGCCAAGAAAGTTTACGCAGCGCCTGAGCCTCATCGCGGAAGTTGGGGAAAGACCGTCTCCGCTTACCTCTTTACTAAATCCATTTCGGGCGGTATCGGCCTCGTGCTCGCGTCTTTGCTTCTTCTAGGAGTACCGTTGTCCTTCGCCACCATCTCGACGGCGCTTCTAACCTCGCTCGTTTTTCTCGGCTTGACGAATTTTCTGCTCGTGTACAAGCTCGAGCGGCGCGAGCGGTTTTTCTATGTCCTGCTGAAACCACAATGGGGCTCGTGGCTCACGCGCGGCGCCTACATCATGACGGCCTACGGACTGCTCGCGACCCTAGCACTGCTACTCGCTCTCGCTTCAATCCGTCCGCCGCCTCTTCTGCTCGTCCTCGTCCTCGTCGGTGCTTTCGGCACCGCCGTCTATAGCGCGTTTCTCTTCAATCAAGCGAAGGGGCGCGACTTGTGGCAAAGCCCGGTGCTGCCGCTCCATTTAATTGCGCATGCGGTCGTCGCGGGCGCCGCAGCGCTCGGGCTTCTCTCTAGCAGCGAGGCAACGATGTCACGGCTTCTCGCGGCCGGACTCGCCATGAGCCTCTTGGCACTCGGGGCGGAGTTTTTCTCTCGACACGCCACGGCGGACGGTGAAGCCGCAGCAAAGATCATCGTCTCAGGACGGTTCCGCGTGCGGTTCTGGCTGTGGGTGTTCCTGCTATGCCACCTCGTCCCGATTTTCCTACTCGCGGCGGGAGCTTTCACGGGAGCGGCGATTCTCGCGCTCATTGGCATCGCCCTTTTCGAGGACATGTTCGTCGAGGCAGGCCAAGCCCTGCCACTCGCCTGAGGTTGCATGAAGATCCCACGCCTGACACCCCCGGGTAAGCTCACGAGCTATCCGCCGCCCGAGAAATGGGACGACTGGGTCGAGTACGACCCGAAGCGCTGGCCCGAACGTGTGCCGCGGCACTACACGATCGTGCCCACGATTTGCTTCAACTGCGAAGCGGCTTGCGGTCTGCTCGCCTATCTCGACAAGGAAACGCTCGAAGTCCGCAAGTTCGAAGGCAACCCATACCATCCGGGGAGCCGCGGAAAGAACTGTGCGAAAGGCCCAGCGACCATCAATCAAGTCAAAGACCCTGAGCGCATCCTTTACCCGCTCAAGCGCAGCGGCGCCCGCGGCGAGGGCAAATGGGAACGGGTATCGTGGGAGTCCGCTCTCGACGATATCGGCGCGCGCATTCGTAAGGCGATCGATGAGGATCGACGAAACGAAGTGATGTACCACGTGGGCCGCCCCGGCCACGAACGTCACATGGATCGCGTTCTACAAGCGTGGGGCATCGACGGACATAATAGCCACACGAATATTTGCTCCTCCGCCGCGCGTCTCGGTTACGCGCTCTGGTTGGGCTCCGATCGTCCGAGCCCGGACCCCGCCCATGCGCGCTTCATCTTGCTGCTCTCGGCGCATCTCGAATCGGGGCACTACTTCAACCCTCACGCGCAGCGAATCCTCGAAGGCAAGCTTTCTGGGGCAAAGCTCGCGGTGATGGATCCGCGCTTGTCGAACACCGCCTCGGTGGCCGATGAATGGCTTCCGACATGGCCGGGAAGCGAAGCAGCAGTGCTCTTGGCGATGGCGCGCACCTTGCTCGTCGAGAACCTATTCGACCGTGATTTCGTCCGCGATTGGGTCAATTGGCAGGACTACATGAAGGCGTGCCACGGCGAGGATGACGCGAGCTTCGACGCTTTCATAGAAGCGCTCGTCGAGCACTACGCGGAGTTCACCCCGGAATTCGCCGAAAAAGAGTCCGGGGTTCCCGCCGAGCAAATCACGCGCGTCGCACGTCAAATCGGCGCTGCCGGCAATCGCTTCGCCTCGCACGTCTGGCGCGGCGCCGCCTCCGGCAATCTCGGCGGCTGGCAAGTCGCGCGCGCGCTCCAGTTCTTGACGGTGCTGACGGGGAGCGTCGGCACGAAAGGCGGCACCCTCCCCCACTCGTGGAACAAGTTCAAGCCGGAATTTTGGGAAGACCCCAAACCTCACGAACAGTGGAACGAGCTGCTATTTCCCAAAGAATACCCGCTCAGCCATTTCGAGATGGGTTTCCTCCTTCCGCATCTGATCCTCGATGGACGCGGCAGGCTCGAAGTCTATTTCACGCGTGTGCACAATCCCGTCTGGACGAACCCGGATGGTCTCGCGTGGATGGAGCTCCTGAGGGACGAGAAGAAAATGGGTCTACACGTGGCGCTCACGCCGACGTGGAACGAATCGGCGTTCTTCGCCGACTACATCCTTCCCATGGGGCTCGCGAGCGAGCGTCATGACATTCAGAGTCAAGAGACCCATGCCGGCAAATGGGTCTCGTTCCGCCAGCCCGTCGCGCGGGTCGCGATGGAGCGGCGCGGCCAGAAAGTCGAGCTCACTCACGAAGCCAATCCAGGGGAGGTCTGGGAGGAAGACGAGTTCTGGATCGCGCTCTCGTGGAAGATCGACCCTGACGGCGCGCTCGGGATCCGGAAGCACTTCGAGTCTCCGTATCGCAAAGGCGAGAAGCTCACCGTCGACGACTATTACCGTCACGTTTTCGAGAACTCCGTGCCCGGTCTACCGGAAAAGGCCAAGGAAGAAGGGCTCACGCCGCTTCAATACATGCGCAAATACGGAGCCTTCGAGATCGAGAACAATGTCTACGAGCTCTACCAGCGAGAAGTCGACTCGAGTAAGGGCGAGGACGGCGTCGAGGTCGGGGGCAAGACGCGGCGCGGCTTCGAAACCCCGTCGAAGAAGCTCGAGCTTTATTCGAGCACGCTAGCCGAGTGGGGATGGCCGGAATATGCGATGCCGGGCTACATCCACTCGCACGTCCACCCGTCCAACATCGATGGCTCGAAGGGCGAGTTCGTCCTCATACCGACCTTTCGCTTGCCGACGCAAATCCACACCCGCTCGGCGAACTCGAAATGGCTGAACGAGATCTCGCACCGCAACCCCATATGGATCCACACCGGCGATGCGAAACGGCTCGGGGTCAGCACTGGGGATCTTCTTCACGTCGCCACCGAGATCGGCTATTTCGTCAACCGCGCGTGGGTCACAGAGGCCATCAAGCCTGGCATACTCGCGTGCTCGCATGATCTCGGCCGCTGGCGCTTGAAGCCTGATGAAGGCAGCCGATGGACGTCGACCATCGTGCGCTTCGAGGATTATGGCAGCGGCACGCGTCTCCGGCACGTCGAGACACTCTCCACGTTTCCGAGCAGTGACCCGGACTCCTCTCGCATCTGGTGGAGCGATGGCGGGGTTCATCAAAACCTGGCCTTTCCCGTCCAGCCGGATCCGATCTCCGGAATGCATTGCTGGCATCAGAAAGTAACCGTTCAGAAGGCTCCGCGCGAGGACCGCTACGGGGACGTCTTCGTCGACCGCTCGAAATCCCGCGAAGTCTATCATCGCTGGCTCGCCCAGACGCGGCCGCCCACCGGAAAACTGCGTCGACCTCTCTGGCTTGGACGCCCGGTGAAACCGGCGCTCAAGATGTTCGAGTTTTGACTAGCCAGTGCTCAGCGGTCATTGGTCATTGGTCAAAGACGCTAGGTGGCGTTCTAACTCCATTCTCTCCAGCACGTTATCGCGCGGGACGAGCTTGAGCGCTTTTTCGAGGGGGTCTCGGGCTTCGCGGATGAAGCCACGCCGCATGTAGAGCTCGGCAATCCATTTCAAGTACTGCCAGGCATTGTCTTCGTCGTTGACCATGAGCCGGTCGCAAGCCGCGAGGCCCGCTTCCCCGTCGTGGCCGTCGGACAGCACGAGCTCGACGAGCTTCCGGTTGTAGCGGATCTCGTGGGGTGCGAGATGGCACGCTCGGTTCAGAAGCTCGAAGGCGGCCTCGGAATCACCTCTTCGCCTCAGCACATCCGCCGCCTCGAAAAAGGCTTCGTGGAAATGCGGCTCCATCTTGACCGTCTCGCGAAATTTCTCGAGAGCAGCGTCGTTTTTTTTCGCGCCCGCGAGGGAGCGGCCGAGAAGGAAGGCAATGTCGGGGTCATCGCTCTCGTCCCGGGCAAGGACCTCGAGACGCCCGCGTGCCTCGTCGAATCGTCCGAGCTCGATGTTCACGGCGGACAGCAGAATAGAAACCTCGACGTCGCTCGGTGCGGAGCGCTCCGCCCGTTGCAGAGCTTCGCGCGCATCGTCCATGCGCCCAGCAAGGCTCCACGCGCGCCCAAGCTCGAGATTCACGACGAAGGACGAGCTGGCTTCTTTTGAAGCTTCAAGAAAACCCACCGCGCGCTCGGCATATCCCTGCACCAGAGCGACATATCCGGCCTTGAAGTTATCATCCAGCACGCGATAGACATCGATGCGACCTTGCGGCTTGTCGGCGATCGCCAGCTCGAAGAGGTCGTCGATGCCCGGATAGAACTCGCCCTCCTCCGTGTTGCCAGGCACGTCTTCTAAAGGCACGTCAGGCGCGACGACGCTATGCACGATCGCGCTCGAAGCTCGAAGGCCGGCTAGAGCGTCGCATTCGCGCAACAGCGCCTCGATCGTAGTCGACCGGTGGTCGCCCTCGCGAAGCACGGCGCGTGCTCTCGAATATTCCTTGCGCGCTCTCTCGAACTCACCCGAGAGAAAGAGACGGTCGCCGCGGTGGCGCAGGCGTTCGTAGCCAGAGAGATAGTCGAAAAGTCGAGTAAACAATATTACCGTCGGGGTTGCTCTGGCACGAGTGAGGACGCCTCGTCCGGCTGTTGCGGCAGCAGGAGCTCCCAATTATATTGGTTTTCTCGAATCTCATCGAGGCGATACTCGGCGATGGCGAGACGCTCATGGACACCGTCACAATCAACCGCGATGGGTACGAAAAAGTAGTGGCTTGCCGCCCGACATTGAAAGACATGGTCTTTCGCGATTTCGAGCTCTCCCTCAGCCGCTTGGAGCTGTTCTTTCCAGACTCGGCTCCACGTCTCACGAAGCTCGCGGACTTCCGCCGCTCCCAGCCGGCTCGAGGCCGGCGGCCCGGGCAAAGATGTGTCTACTTTGGCTTCCGCGGAAGCTCCTGAAACGGCAGAAACGGCCCCGACCGAGCGGCCCGTGACCGTAAGGCCCTTCCCCTCGGAGGCCTCGAGCTCTTGCTCCCGAATGACCACGACGTCGGTCTCGGATGCGGAGTCGGCGCGCCGCTGTCTCTCCTTTCGGGCCACTTCCCCGAGGCTCTGCGCCCATACCGGCCCGGATAAGAGAAACACGGCCGCAAGCCCTAGCACCCAGCGCTTCCCCGCCATACCTATACTTTGACGCAGAAGTCCTCACCACTGCAACGACCCGCCATAGGAGCTCGGTTGCAGGGTTCTGTAAATCGCTCCTGTTCCATACGCCCGGGCCCGGTGTTTTGAGGTATAGTGATGCCTTGGCACCGCTCGAAATCCCCACCGAGCATCAGAGATAGAACTCCCCGGGACCTAGGACTCCAATGAGCCTGCTAAACCGTCGCCGTCCGAGACTCAGGAACAGCGATCCGGACGTTCGCGCGGAGGCTGTCCGTGAGCTCGAAAAAGAAGAAGTCGATCTTCTGACCGCCGTCGCCCAAACGGACACCGATATTCGCGTCCGAAGGATCGCGGTCAAGAAGCTCGAATCGCCCAGGCATCTACTCGAGATTTCTGAAAAAGACGAAGACGAGAGCTTGCGCGCTTTTGCCCGAGCACGCGCCCGCCAGCTCCTCGTGCAAATCGGATGCGACAACCGTGATGTCGAGGAATCGCAGCGCGCGCTCGGCCTGCTCGAAGCACCCGCCGATATCGCGGCCGTTGCGGACAAGGCCCATTTCGACGACGTCCGCGCCAGTGCATTCGAAGCTCTAACGGACGATAGCGCCCTCGCCGAGCTCGTGCTTCGCTCGAAGAATCCCGAGCTTCGCTCGCGCGCACTCGCCCGTATCCGCGAGCCGGATGCTCTCAAGAGCATAGTCTTGGCCGAGGACTCCCGCGATCTGGCGCTTGCGGCGCTCGGCCAGCTCGACGACATCGCCGCCTTGGAAACGATCGCCGATCATGGAGCGGTGGGCAAGACCGTGCGTCGCCAGGCCCTCGCCAAGCTCGAGAAGCTCGTGCCGGAAGATCATCCCATCAAAGTTCGGGAACGTGACGAGCGATTCAAAGAGATTTTGAAGCAAGTGAACGCACTCGACCAGAGCGGGGACGCCGATCAAATAACGGAGCTCGAGACGTTCGTGTCGCAATGGGACGCGCTCAGAGTGCTCTCCGAGCCGAGTGCTGCACTGGTCGAGCCTTTTCAAAAAGCGCAGGAGAGCATCCGCGAGCGCGCGGAAAAACTCGCCAAGCGCGACCAGCAAAAGCCTGAAGCGTCCCACGGCGATAACACGAAAGGCGACAGCGCGGAAACGGAACCTGCGCCCGCGGACGAAGAGCGACTCGCGCTCCTGCGCAGCGTTGTCGACCTCCCGGAGGGCGATCTCGAAAAGACTCTAGAAGCCGCCCGGACTCAATGGAACCTACTCGGCCCATCTCCCGATGACACCCTCACGCAAAGGTTCGAAGCCGCGATCGCGAAAGGCGAAAACCGTCTCAGCACCACCAAAAAAGCGGACGAGCGCGGACGCGCGCTAGTGGAGTTTCTCGAAAAGGCGGAGAGCATCGTGAAGGGCGGCAAGCTCCCCGCCTCCATGCGCGATTGGCAGAAACTCGCGCGAGCTTGGCCGAGCTTCGACGGGATCGCGGACGCGGAATCCAAAGCCCGCTATGCCCGCGCCGAGGCCGTCCTCGCCGATCAGAAAGAAAAACAACGCCTCGACCGCGACGCTCAGGACCAAGCGGCACTCTCCGACATACAGGCGCATCTAAAGAAAATGGCAGAGCTCGCCGCCATGGACGTGGTGTCGATCAAACAAGCCGAGAAAGAGCTCCGGGCAACGCAGGAGCTCTTGAAGGCAATGGGGCCCCTGGCGCCGAGCGTCAACCGCAAGAAAATTCGTCGCGAGATCTCTGACGCGCGCGAAAAGCTCTTCAAGAAGACGCAGGAGACTCGCGACATCGAAGAATGGAAGCGCTGGGCCAATGCAGACATCCAGAACGGGCTCATCGCCCGTGTGGAAGCGCTTCGCGAATCGAAGGACGTCCCTAAAGTCGCCAAGGAGATGCGGGACATCCACGAAGAGTGGAAAAAAGCTGGATCGGCTCCCGCGCAAAAAGCCGAGGAGCTCTGGCAAAGATACAAACCCATCCGGGACGAGCTCAAAGCTCGTTGCGACGAGTTCTTCAAGAAGCAGAACGTAGAACGTGGCGTCAATCTCGAGAAAAAAATAGCTCTGTGCGAAAAAGTCGAAGCGCAGAAAGACTCGGAAGACTGGAACAAAACGGCAGACGCCATCAAAGAGCTACAGAACGAATGGAAGACGACCGGTCCGGTCCCACAAAAGAAGTCCGACGCGATTTGGAAACGCTTCCGCAAAGCCTGCGACCACTTTTTCGAGCGACGCAAGGAACACTTTGGCGACCTCAAAGGCGAGCGCGACGAAAATTTCAAGAAAAAAGAAGCGCTTTGCGAGACCGCCGAATCGCTTCGCGATTCGGCCGATTGGACGAAGACCGTCGCCGAGCTGAAACAGCTCCAAGCCGAATGGCGCACGATTGGCGCCATCCCGAGAAAAAAGTCCGATCAAATATGGAAACGCTTCCGCGGAGCCTGCGATCACTTCTTCGACCGATTCAAGCGGCGGGACGAAGTCGATGCCGAAGACAAACTGAAGCGAAGAGAAGAGCTCGTCGAGAACGCCGCAACGTTTGCCGCCCCCGACCCGAACGAGCCTGACGCCGTAGCTGAAAAAGTGAACGGGCTTTGGACGGATTGGAAGGGCCTCGGCCGGCTTCCCGATTCGGGGCGCGACGTTCAAACTCGGTTCGAGAAAATCATCTCCGAGCTCGTTGGGAAAGCGCCGGCTGCCTTCGCCAATACCGATCTCGACCCGGCCGCAAACCGCAAGAAGCGCGAGAAGTTCGTAACCCGCCTCGAGTCGCTGGTGAGCGGTTTCAAACCTGACGAGCCCTCGACCGGCGAGCGCGACGAGCTCGCAGATCTCGCCGCGCGTCTGAAGGACGCTCTAGCGACCAACACGATCGCGGGAGCCAAGTCGCGCGACCGAGGGCAGGATTGGAAGGAAGCATCCGTGGAAGTGCGGCGACTGAGAACAAACTGGCTGCGGGTCGCACCCGTCCCCGGCGACGAAGGCCGTCTGCTCGGAGAACGCTTCGAGAACGCCTACCGTGATTTCTTCGAGAACAAACCGACCGCAAGCCGCTAGCCTCCCTCGCCCCCGAGCCTGACGCGCCAGAAGCGGGGCTAAAAAGACGCAGCTCTCATCCATTGGCTTTCAGCGGGGCTCGACGTTTGACACTTCGCGCAGTGCACTGCGCGCGGCTAGGGCTAGGCGTTGTGCAGGCGGAGGGCGTTCGTTACGACCGATACCGAGCTCATCGCCATCGCAGCCGCGGCGATCACCGGGGACAACAACACGCCGAATACGGGATAGAGGATGCCCGCGGCGATGGGGATTCCGAGGGCGTTGTAGAAAAAAGCCCAGAAGAGATTCTGGCGGATGATGCGCATCGTCTTTCGCGAAAGACGGATCGCGTCCACGACGCCGCCGAGCTTGCCGTCTACCAGCGTTATGTCCGAAGCCTCGATCGCGATATCCGTACCGCTTCCTATCGCAATGCCGACATCTGCTTGAGCGAGCGCGGGCGCGTCGTTGATGCCGTCTCCCACCATCGCCGTACGCTTGCCGCTTTTCTGGATTTTCGCGACTGCCTCGGCCTTCAGTTGCGGAAGCACCCCTGCCATGACTTTGTCTATCCCCACGCTCGCGGCAATTTTACGGGCAACGACTTCGCTGTCGCCGGTGATCATGACAATCTCGAGACCGTCGGCTTTCATCTCGCGGATAGCTTCCGCCGAGCCCTCCTTGATGGTGTCGGCGACTCCCAACATCCCAACAAGATCACCGCCCTTAGCGACGAACAAAGCACCCTTGCCTTCGGACGCAAGATGCGCGGCGCCGTCCACGAGACGACCGAGCTCGACACCCCGCTCCTCCATCAAGAGCGCATTCCCAACAAGAATCTCTTTGTCGCCAATCCGCGCGCGCACACCCTTGCCCGGAAGTGCTTCGAACTCGGACGGCGTTTCCAGCATGTCGCCGCGTCCACCAGCATAAGCGACGATCGCCTGCCCGGCCGGGTGCTCCGAAGCCCTCTCGGCCGCCGCGGCATAGGCGAGAACGAGCCGAGTATCCACATCCCCGGCCGAAACGACGTCGGTGACTTGGAGCGAGCCTTTTGTGATGGTGCCCGTCTTGTCGAGCACGACCGACTCGACCGCGTGCAGGATCTCGAGGCTTTCGGCCGATTTGATCAAGATGCCTCGTGTCGCGCCCCGACCAGTGGCGACCACGATCGCGGTCGGTGTAGCGAGACCCAGAGCGCACGGACAAGCGATGATGAGAACGGCGATCGCGTTTCCCAACGCCATCGGAACGGAAGGTCCAAACACCATCCAGACGCCGAACGTTACCGCTGCAATCGCGATGACACAAGGGACGAAGACGCCGGCGATCTTGTCAGCAAGCCGCTGCACCGGCGCTTTGGAGCCTTGAGCGTCCTGAACGAGTTTCACGATCGACGCCAACGTCGTTTGCGCGCCCACACGCTCGACTTCGAACTGAAAGGCACCCGTCTGATTGAAGGTGCCGCCCGTCACCGTGTCGCCCGGGCCTTTATCGATCGGCAGACTCTCGCCGGTCAGAAAAGACTCATCGATCGTAGAGCGTCCGCTCTTGATGGTTCCGTCGAGCGGCACTTTATCGCCGGGCCGAACCGCGAGGAGGTCGCCGACGCGAACGTCACCCACGGGCACGTCCCGTTCTTCCCCATCGACCCCGTCTGCTCCATCCAAAACGAGGCGCGCCGTCGCAGGTTGGAGCGCGAGGAGCTTTTGGATCGCGGACGAGGCTCTTCCCTTCGCGCGCGCCTCGAGAAGCTTTCCGAGGAGCACGAGGGTAATGATCATGGCGGCCGAGTCGAAGTAGAGGACAGGCTCGACGCCGCTCGCCTGCAAGAATCCGGGAAAGACGGTCGCGGCTACACTATAAAGATAGGCCGCCCCGGTACCGATTGCTATCAAGCTATCCATGTTGAACGAGAACGACGAAAGACCCGCCAAGAAGCCCGAGATAAACTGACGGCCACACCAGAACAAGACGGGCGTGGTAGCAATCCAGAGTAGGACCGCTTGAAGTCGGGCGGTCGCTCCGATGGTCTCGGGCGACACCATGCCAAGCGTCATAATGACGGATGAGAGAAGCGCCGCGACGATGGTCTTCGTCTTGAGCGTCTTGTATTGCTCGACGCGTATGGCTGCGGCAACTTCGTCCGCGGACTGGCTCACAGGCCCTGAGGCCCTTTCGATCCCTCCAAGCCCTCCCAGGATGAGACGATACGGGCCCGCGGAAGACACGGCAGCCTCGATGCGTGAAAGGTCAACCCGTTTCGGATCGTAGTCGAGCGAGACCCGTTCGGTCGCGAAATTAACCGAAGCTCGGGAAACGCCGTCGAGCTGTCCCACCGAGCGTTCGATCGCGCCCACACAGGCGGCACAGTGCATCCCTGTCACCGGAAGGTCGAGACGCTCACCCTGCAGTTTTGCCGCGCTCGCTGTTGTCGCGCCTCTGGACTGAATTACGGGAAGTGCGACCAGACCCTGCATATGGGCGCTCGAAGGAGCATCCGCCTTCAAGAACGTCTCCGGATCTTTCGTAAACGCCGTCTTGCAACCGTCGGCGCAAAAAGCGTAGAGCTCGCCCTTATAGGTGGTCTGGTGTGGCGAGGTCTCCGGATCCACCGACATGCCGCAAACCGGGTCCGTCAACACTTTTGCCGCAGCTTTCATGAAATCTCGAAGCGCATCGAGTCTAGCACAGGAGCCCGACACGACACTTGCCGGCGGGGTTCATCCTCCTTACCCTTGAATGCGTGAACGACGCTCAGAAGCTCGCGCACGAAATCCAGTCACCACTGACCTCTCTCGAGGTGCAGCTAAGGACTCTCATCGAAGAGAGCCCGGCGAGCACCGCTATCGAGAACTGTTTGCATGAAGTCGAGGCGCTTAAATCGCTCGTCACGAGATTCCTCGAGCTCGACATGCCGGTCGCGCCTCACGACCCTTGGCCGCTTTCGGCCGTGCTCGCTCGGATCGAAAGGCGCTTTCGCCCAATAGCCGAGACCCGCCGCATTCGGCTCGAGATCGATCCCACCGAGGCCGAGGCTCGGGGCGACCCGCTTGCGACCGAACGCATCCTGGCCAACCTCGTCGATAACGCGATCAAGTTCTCCCAAGAAGGCGGCCTCGTCCGTGTGCTGGTTCAGCATGAAGATAGCCACCTCCACATCAAAGTCAGCGACGAGGGACGCGGCATTCCGAGCGAGGCACGCGAGCGCATCTTCGAGCCTTTTTTTCGCCTCGACCGTGAGGCGCCGGGCGCCGGGCTCGGGCTCGCGATCTCGAAACGGCTCGCCGAGGCCCAGAACGGCACTTTGCAACTCGATGGGACGGGGAAAGTCGGAGTGTGCTTCCTTCTGACTTTGAAGTCCCCGTAAACCTCAGCGATATTGACTGAAACTCCGTATCTAGTGTAGCGTCGACGAGAATGACGTTGAGACCCATCGTGAAGTTCGGTGCCGCCGAGCTCGACATCCGCTCCGAGGAGATCAATGATTTTCCCGACGAGCTCGAAAGCCTCGCGAAAGACATGGTGCAGACGATGTACGCCGCGCCTGGTGTCGGCCTCGCCGCACCCCAGATTGGATTGAACGCGCGCCTCATGGTCATCGACATCACTGTTGGCGAGGACGCCAAACAGCTGATCGTAATGGCGAATCCCGTCATACTCGAGCAAGAGGGCGAGCAGCACGAAGAGGAAGGCTGTCTCTCGGTGCCGGGCTTTGCAGGCGTCGTGTCTCGCCCCGCCTGGGTCAAAGTGCGTGGCCAAGATTTGAAGGGTAAAGAGGTCACGATGGAGGGAACGGCGCTCCTGGCCCGCGCCTTCTGCCATGAGATCGACCACCTGGACGGCAAGTTCTTCATCGAGCGTCTCGGTGTTTTGAAGCGCGATCTACTCAGGCGGAAGCTTCGGAAGCTCATCCGACAGGGCGAGTGGTAAACCGCAAACGATGAAGCTTGTCTTCATGGGCTCCGGCGCGTTCGCGGTGCCATCGCTCGAGCGGCTCCTCGCTTCTTCGACCTATCGCGTCACGGCACTCTTCACGCAGCCCGACAAGCCGGCCGGTCGAGGACACCGTCAGAGACCTCCAAAAACGAAAGAGGTCGCGCTCGCTCACGGCATTGACGTGCACCAGCCCGCCAAGGTGCGGAGCACGGAGAGCATCGCGCTCATCGAAGAGCTGGCGCCAGATTGCATCGTTGTCATCGCCTACGGGCAGATCATTCCCAAAGCGATCCTGGACATTCCAAAGCACGGCATCATCAACGTCCATGGTTCGCTCCTCCCGCGCTATCGCGGCGCGGCGCCGATTCAGTGGGCCATTGCGGAGGGCGAGACAGAGACCGGGGTCACGACGATGTTGATCGACGAAGGGCTTGATACCGGCGCGATCCTTCTCGTGGACAGTTTGGCGATAGGCCCAAAAGACACGACGGCGAGCCTCTCGCCCAAGCTTTCTCTTATGGGCGCCGCACTGATCGAGCGAACGCTCGACGCTTGGGCGGAAGGAGGGCTCACACCCATCCCGCAAGACGAGGCCCAGGCAACGAAGGCGCCTCGCATCAAGAAGGAGGACGCGCGCATCGACTGGCGCCAGACCGCAACGCAGATCGCGTGCCGCATACGTGCTTTCGATCCGTGGCCGGTCGCCTTTACCGAGCTTCGAGACGCAGTCCTAAGAATATGGAAAGCAGCGCCCTCGACGGCAACGAGCTCGGCGCCGCCCGGGGATATTGTCAGCATCCATACAAACGGGATCGACGTCGCCTGCGGCGAAGGCACGGTCATCCTCGTGCAGGAGGTTCAACTGTCCGGGAAATCTCGAATGGCCGCGGCAGACTTCGCTCGCGGCAAGCGCTTGGGCAAAACGAGCCACTTCGGATCTCACTCGGGACTCCCTTCGCGGCCGCAACGCGGCGAGGCACGATAGAATGAGGGCGTGCGATTTCTCCGGTGGGTGCTCCGCTTCCTCGCGCTATTGGCCGTTTTGTACCTCTATTTCGCGACCCTCCATCCTCACCAACGCATAAGCCACCACGTTTTCTTCAACGCGCCGGGCCCGTGGGCCATCGCCCACCGAGGCGGCCGCGGTCTATGGCCCGAGAACACGCTTTACGCGTTCGAGCACGCGCGCGATCTCGGAGTCGACGTGCTAGAGATGGATCTCCGCATGACGGCCGATGATCACATCGTGGTGATGCACGACCGCGCGGTCGACGCCACCACGGATGGTCGAGGTCTCGTCTCCGAGATGACGCTCGACGAGCTCAAAGAACTTTACGCGGGCGCTCGCGGAGACGGAGATTTTCCTTTTCGAGAACGCGGGCTTCGTGTGCCGACCCTTCGCGAGGTGCTGACGGCCTTGAGTAGCTCTCGGCTGAATCTCGAAATGAAAGCATTTACTCCCAAAGAGGCCTCGTCGCTTTGCCGCCTGTTGCAAGAATTCGATGCCGAGGCACGCGTGCTCGTCGCTTCGTTCGGACAAGAGTCCATGTTGGCGTTTCGCGAGGAGTGCCCTTCCGTCGCAACGAGTGCGACGTTCCGAGAAGCCTTCGTCTTCGTTGTACTTCACCGCGTCGGGCTCGGAAGCCTCTATCGAAGCCCCGCCGTCACGTTTCAGGTGTCCGAATATTTTCGAGACCTCCACGTGGTCGAGCCCGGCTTTCTCGAAAGCGCCAAAGACGCCAATATCCAAGTCCAGGTCTGGACGATCAACGAGCCCTCCGACATGAAACGCCTCCTCGACATGGGCGTTCACGGAATCCTGACGGACTATCCGGACCGACTGTTGAGGCACCCTGCCTTCGCTAAAGCTTCGGCGGGCAAGCCCGCTGACGCTTTGGCCGGGCGGCGCCGCTGACGCTCTCGGGGGGCAAGGCCCTAGGCTCGTCGTCACTAGTAACTACCTCTAGCCAGGTAAACCTGAAAGCTCAGCCGCAAGTGGCGCTTGGACGAGTTCGAAAGTGTGAACAAGATCCTTTCTGGGCGGTTAGAGGCTAGTTCTCGGGGGGGTCTGAGTCGGCGTCAGGGTCTTTGTCGTCGGCGCCTTCTTTTTCTGTTTCGGCGTCCTTTTCGGCTTCTTTTTCGGGACGGGCGGCGGCGCGGAGGTCACGCGCCATCTGAGCTAGGCGGCGCTCGACCTTGCCATAGACACTAGCTTCGGGGTAGGTACCGTCTTTGCCTTCTACACCCGCCTCCATGCGCGTCAAGATTTCGATACCTTGCTCGATCGTTGAAACGGGATAGACGTGGAACTTTCCTGCCGCCACCGCTTCGACGACGCTCTTTCGGAGCATCAGGTCCGAAACGTTCGCCTGAGGGATCATCACCCCTTGGTCCCCGGTCAGGCCCAAGGACACGCACGTGTCGAAAAAACCCTCGATCTTCTCGTTCACGCCACCAATCGCTTGCACTTCGCCTTTTTGGTTCACCGAGCCAGTGACGGCGATGTCTTGGCGCAGCGGAAGCTCCGAGAGGGCCGAGACGAGCGCATAGAGCTCGGTCGAAGACGCGCTGTCCCCGTCGACGCCGCTATAGCTCTGCTCGAAAGCCAGGCTCGCGGACAACGTCATCGGGCGCCTCTTGGCGAAACGCGAGCGCAAGTAGCCGGCCAGAATCAACATGCCCTTGTTGTGACTGCGTCCTGACAGGTCGGATTCACGCTCGATATTGATGATACCCGCCCGGCCGGTCGCGACCGAAGCCGTGATTCTCGTGGGACGCCCGAAGCGATAGTCACCCAAATCGTATACCGAAAGGCCGTTCACCTGTCCTTCCCGAACGCCATCGCTCGAGATCATGATGACGCCGTCTCGGATCATTTCCGAGATACGGACCTCGATCAAATTCCGGCGTTCGACACGCTCCTCGAGGGTTCGATCGATATGGGAGGCCGTGATGATGTCTGCATTTTCCTGCTGCGCCCAATAATTGGCTTCGCGGAGCAGATCGGCGATATCACTGAAACGAGTGGAGAGCTTGTTTTGGCTTCCGGAGAGGCGGAGACCCGCCTCGACGACCGCCGCTGTCGCCGAGCGATCGAATGGCCGAAGCTTCTCGACCCGTGCGGTGCGAGCAATGAAGTGCGCGTAGCGCTCGATAGACTCGGGCGTGCGCTCCATGACCGTGTCGAAATCTGCTTTGACTTTGAACGTCTTGCGGAAGTCGGGGTCGTGCTCGTAGAAAACCTGATAGGACTGCGCATCCCCGATGAGCACGACCTTGACCTGGACATCAATGGGCTCGGGCTTGAGAGCAGAAGCCGTGAACATATGGGCGGGGTCGTAGCCTTGGATGTCGACTTTCCCGTTCTTGAGCGTGCGTTTGAGAGACTGGTAGACGCCGGGCTCGGACAAGACTTCGTGGAAGGAGAGAACGAGATAGCCGCCCATGGCTTTCAACAAGCTCCCGGCCTTGATACGGGTGAAGTCCGTATGGGATTGACCACTCCGGTCGAAGCTACGCTCGACCGTGCCGAAAAGGTTCTTGTAGGTAGGGTGCGTCTCAACCACGATGGGTGGGCTCGTGATTCCGGAATTGTCGACGAGCAAGTTGACGCGGTAGCGGACAAAGCGATCGGTCTGCGCTACGAGGAGCGCCGCAAGCCCTGCTTGTTCGGGCGTCTCGGGCTTGTGGACGAACTGTTCGAGGTTGTCGAGAACGTCGTGCCGGAGATGCTCGAGAAACTGCTCCGTTCTCTCACCGGGAAAACGCGCTTTGAGGTCCTGGACCCTGGGGTTTACGATCTCGGCGCCGAAACCAAAGACGAGAGCTTTGAGCGCCTCCGAAATCTGTCGCTCGGCGTCCCGCGCATGTTTCAGCACGTCATCTAGCTCTTCTGCGAACCCGTCGCGAATCTTGTCGACGCGCTCGTATTCTTCACGCTCGATCTCGCCCTCCGCGAGCATCTGCTCGAGCTCCTCCCCTGGACGAGGCTTGCCGTCGACGATGGGCGCGAGCTCGGTCTTCGTCATCGGCCCGAATCGAATCTCGACGAGCACGAAGTTCTCTTTCTTGATGCGCTCTTCGAACTCTTTGATGACCTCGCGGCCTTTCGAGCCCTCACGCTCTACGAGCTTAGCTCGTCGCTCCTTGAACTCGTCCGACTCGAGCACGGCGGGTACGGTACGGTCTAGATAGTCGACGAACGCGTCCATCTCTTTGCGCAACTGCAAGCCATCCCCCGCGGGAAGATAGAGTGCTATAGGGCAGTCCGCGTCGTCGAAATTGTTCACGTAACAGATATCCGACGGGATCTCGGTAGAGCGATCCTGGATCGTCTCGAGGATGCTCTTGACGGTCGTTTCCTTGCCCGTACCCGTGAGCCCTTGAACGAGGATGTTGTAGCCTCGGGACGGCACCATGAGGCCGAGCTGTATCGCTTTGATCGCGCGATCCTGGCCGATAATCTCGAAAGGCGCTTGGATCTCTTCCGTCGTTTCGAACTTGAAAGCATCGAGCGGGCAACGGTAGCGCAGCTGCTCGGGGGAGAGCTCAGGCATTTTGGACGAGGACACGTTTTCTCGCTTTCTCAGATGATACCGAATGATCTAGCATTCACCGCTATGGTTGCAAGAGTGTCTCCAGCACGCCGAATGGCATTCGAGGTGCTGCGCGGCGTGGAACAGAAGCGGGGCGAGCCAGCTGCGCTCCTCCATGCCTCTCGATACGCCGCCCTCTCCGCCACCGATCGAGACTTGGCGACCGAGATCACGTACGGCGTGCTTCGCTGGCGCAACAGGCTCGACTTCGTCTTATCACACCATAGCAAAAGGCCCCTAGAGAAGATCGATGGCAGCATCCTAACGGCGCTCCGCATCGGCCTCTATCAAATTCTTTTTCTCGACCGCGTACCCGACCGCGCCGCGGTCGACGAAGCTGTGCGTCTGGCACATGACTTCGCTGCTTCGGGAGGGGCGGCTTTCGTCAACGGGGTACTGCGCAACGCGCTTCGCCATCCGGGCGAGCCCGCCCTGCCGAGCCGGGACACGGATCCGCTGGGATATCTTCGTGACAGCCTCTCCCATCCTGAATGGCTCGCCCGACGCTATGTGGAAAAGCTTGGCCTCGATGACGCGGAGACACGATGTCGCCGACAGAACGAGCCACCCCCAGTTTACGTGCGCGTGTCGCGTCGAATCAACCTCGACAGAGCGCAAGAGGAGCTCGGTGTCGAGTCCGAGCGCGTCGCCATCCTGCCCCACGGTTTGCGAGCCTATTCAGGAAAATTGCGGGGCAGCAAACTGTTCAAGCAGGGTCTCGCCATCGTTCAAGATGCTGGATCGCAACTCATCCCGCATCTTCTCGAGCCCTCGGAAGACGATGTCGTTCTCGATATTTGCGCGGCCCCAGGCGGTAAGGCGACGGCTCTCGCGGAGATCGCGCACCGCGGTAAGGTCATCGCGCTCGATCGAAGACCACGGCGCGCCGTCGTGATGAAGGATTTAGCCTCTAAGCTCGGCGTCACGAACCTCGTCGTCGTGGCCGCCGACGGTCGCAAGCTCCCACTGAGACAGACGCGACGGTTTCACCGCATTCTCCTGGATGCGCCCTGCTCGAGTCTCGGAACCTTGCGGCACAATCCCGACATCAAGTGGCGGGTGGCGAAACGAGATTTGGAGCGTCATCACGAGCTGCAATTGCAACTCCTGCGAGCTTCGGCCCGCGCTCTCGAAAGCGGAGGCCGGCTCGTCTATGCGACCTGCTCGACCGAGCGCGAGGAGAACCAAGACGTGGTCGCCGCATTTGTCGACAGCACCCCCGGCTTTCGCGTCGTACCGGCTCATGAATCGCTGCCTGAGCGGGCGCGACACCTCGTTTCATCGGAAGGCTTTTTCGAGACGACGCCCGAGAGGGACAACATGGATGCCTATTTCGCCGCGATTTTAACGCGCGACTGAACTGGGCGCGAGGTTTTAGAGATCAACATTAAGAAAAGCGTAACGCAAAGGCGCAAAGTCGCAAAGAAAAGAAAACCCCGAACAAGAAGATGAGAGGAGATGTTCTTCGTCCTAAATTCTAGCCAGGTAAACCTGAAAGCGTTCTAAATCCAAACCACACAGCTGACTCTCATCCCCACATTCCCTTGGCTTTAAAAACGCCGCTAAAAGCAAGGAGAGGTGCGGATAGGAGGGGATGTGGGGATAAGAAAGAATTTGCTTCAGTCTAGTCCCCTGTATCAGTTATCAGTAGTTCGTGGTCTCTAAAGCTCGAGGTCATTTTGTGTGCTGGGAAGGCGTGGGGACGACTTCATATCTAGATATTCTAGGAAGCCGCAACGAAGCCAGCGCGCGAAAGGGCCCGAGATTTAGACTA
>SMYC01000175.1 GCA_004356105.1 Acidobacteriota bacterium
CGTTTCGAGGTCAAGAGGCGGAACGAGTACTTGGACTTCTTGCCTGTGCTTCAGCGCTACCGTCGTTATCCGAGAGCTCGGGTGGTGCAGTGACGGATCCTGAGCTCGTCGCGAAGAAGCTCGCACGCGTCGAGACTTCGGTCCGGGAGCTTCAAACGCTCGCTCGACCGGAGAAGATCGAGAGCGACATCCGGGAGCAGCGTTTCGTCGAGCACACGCTCCAGATCGCGATCCAAGCCTCACTCGATGCCGCCTCCCACGTGATTTCCGACGATCGCCTGGGAGAGCCTTCGACTTACCGGGAGCTCTTCGACTTACTCGAAAAGGCCGAGTACATTCCCAGCGAGCTTGCACGAGAGCTCGAGAAGATGGCCGGATTTCGAAACGTTCTCGTGCACGGCTACGATGATGTCGACCTCGCCATCGTGCGTGACATCGTCGAGAATCATCTCTCGGACCTACTGAAGTTCGTCGAGTGTGTCCGCGACCGGCTGCCCTAATCACCGGTCTTTTCCTGCTAACATTCCCGCTTCTTGATCGACACCACACACCGCTTTCGCGCCACCGCGGCCCTCTTCGCAGGCGTGGGGCTCTCGGCGACGGGTTTCATCACGCTCATCACGGTGACGCCTCTCGTCGCTGAAGATCTTCTCGGAAGCGCGCGCTGGAGTGGGCTTCCGACCGCGCTCGCCATCATCGGGACGGCCGTCGGAACGAGTTGGCTGTCCTTCGTCATGTCCCGGCATGGCCGGCGCCGCGGTCTTTTGCTCGGCTACTTCACGGCGATGGCGGGCTCGACGGTGGCCGCGTTGGCCGTGGGCGCATCGATCTTCCCTCTTTTGGCGCTCTCCTTATTCGTCCTCGGCGCCGGCTATGGAGCGAGCCGATTGTCGCGCTACGCAGCCGCGGATTTCTACGAGCCGGAGCGTCAAGCTCGTGCCATCGGCTGGGTAGTCTGGGCCGGAACGGTAGGCTCGGTGCTCGGCCCCATACTACTCGAGCCGTCGCACACGCTCAGCAGCACGCTCGGCTTTCCGAGCATCGTCGGGCCCTTTCTCGTAGCCGCCCTCGCCATGGGCTCCGCCGGCTTCGTTCTGCTCGTCGCGTTCCCCGGCGGCTCCCCGACCGAGGCCACCCAGAAGGCGGGCAGCTCACTTCCACTCCACCACTTACGTCACGCAAAAGGCCAAGTCGCTCTCGCCGCACTCGTGATCGGCCAAGTCGTCATGATCCTCATCATGGCGATGACACCCGTTCACTTGAGGAGCGCGGGTGGCGGGCTTCAGTCGATCGGCCTCGTCATCGCCGCGCACACTTTCGGGATGTACGCGCTCTCTCCGCTCTCCGGCTATTTGAGCGATCACTTCGGACGTCGCCCTGTAATTCTGTTTGGGGGCGCCCTGCTCGTCTCCGCTGGGCTGGTGTCCTCAGGCGCGGGCAGTGATACTACGCAGCTTGCGCTCGGTTTGTTTCTGCTCGGCTGGGGCTGGAACCTCAGCTTCGTTTCCGGGAGCGCCCTTCTCACCGAGGCCGTGCCCAGCGAAAATCGCATGCGCCTCCAAGGGTTCGCCGACTCGGTGGTCTGGACGAGCGCCGCCGCCGCAGGTCTGAGCTCGGGCGTGCTGCTCGAATCCGTGGGCTTCGCGACGCTTTGTCGCATTGGCGCCCTACTCGCGCTCGCGCCAGCCGCGGTGTTAGCGCTCAGGAGGTGGTAGTGGCGGGCTCGGCGTTCGACGAAGTCCACGCGATCGTCCGCCGCATCCCGCGCGGCCGCGTGATGAACTACGGACAGATTGCGGAGCTACTGAGTCGCACGCTCTCCGCCCGCGCGGTCGGCTGGGCGATGCAAGATTGCCCAGAAGGCGTACCCTGGCAGCGCGTTGTTAATGCTGCCGGCGGCATCTCGACGGAGCATCTCGTCGATCCTCCCGATTTGCAGCGACGCTTGCTCGAGAGCGAGGGGGTTCGCTTCAGCGACGACGGCAAGCTTTCGATGGCGCGCTACCGCTTCACACCGACGAAGACGACCAGGAAGAAGTAGTAGTTCGTGTCAGGCCGTGCTTCGGATTGCCGGAGATGCCTAGAATACGGCTTTCACCCTGACCTTGGGGTTGACAAAAACCCTTATTTGGCTAATTTGTACAAAATGACCAACACAACAAAGTACAAGGTCCTGAGTGCGGCGGAGGCCAAACTCCACTTCGCAGAATCTTTGCGCATCGTGGACAAAGGGAACGTGATTGTAATCACTCGCTACGGCAAGCGGGTGGCGGCACTTGTAGGTCCGGAGGACCTCGCACAACTCGAGAAACTCAAGTCCCAGGTGCCACAGGAAGGTTTGGCGCAGCTCGTCCATCGATGGAAGGACGCTCGAGAGCTTTCCAAAGCCTTGGACGAAGTCGCCAGCAATTGCACCAAGGGCAGAGTAGCCCCTCAACTGGACTGATCCGCTGTGCCTGTTCGACACGAATGCTATATCGGAGGCCTGAGGCCTCGCCCGTCACCTGGATCCAGTCTTTGGCCCCGGGGGCGAGAGCCCGTTCACCAGTATCATCGTTATAAGCTCCTCGAGAACCTCGTAGTGGGAAATCGTTCGCGCCACCACGCCCTACTCGGTTTATTCGCGAACGGCGGGCCTTGCTAGCGCTAGCGCCTGACCGCCGTGATCTCTTTGATCTGCTCGCGAATCGCTGGGGCCTTTCCCGCCTCTTCGAGGCGGGCCCACAAAACCGCGACCGTGTCGCGATCGATGAGGCCGGGTGGCGATCCGGATTCGGACGTCGTGAGTCCCTCCGCTTTGCGGAAGACGTCCACGGCCGTGACGAGCTCTTCCGTATAGATGGAGGCTCCGTTCTCGCTCGCTAGCTTGGACTGGCCCGCGCGAAAGTAGCCGAGCGCGTGAAGCATGATTTTGAGCTGCACGACGTCGCGGCCCGAATATTGCTGCAGCGTTCGAAAACCAAGCGTCTGCCCGATCGTGTCGTAGATACGCCGAAGCTCGGCAACAGGCGTTTCGTTCTCGCAGAC
This sequence comes from Acidobacteriota bacterium, assembly GCA_004356105.1. Taxonomy (GTDB): domain Bacteria; phylum Acidobacteriota; class Vicinamibacteria; order Marinacidobacterales; family SMYC01; genus SMYC01. The sequence continues at coordinate 3,028 of SMYC01000175.1, forward strand.
GTTCACGTGTGTCGAGACCCGATCGGGTCGGCGCGAATGCCCTTCACGCGGGTCCGCGACGATGACGGCCGCGGATTGGGTTCGGCCTTTGCGGGCATCGCCGCCGGTCGCTTGGCCCGCTTCGAGTGCTGCGATAAGGCGGTCGGCGAGGTGCCGGCCGCTGCCTTCGGTCGACTCGAAGGAGCGCGCGAGAGCCTCAACGACTTCAGGTCCTACGAGCGAGTTTCCCTGCGCGGCGTAGTTCCGGCCCGCGAGCTCACCCGACCAGGAGCGCGTTTCGTCGCCCGTATGTTGCGCCGTGCCGCCTTTCAAACCGATGGCACCAATCTGACGATGCGCGGCCCGCTCGTCATGAGCGAGGGTGCGGCTGAGCGCTTCCTCCGCACTGTGGCCCGCCGCGAGCAAATCGAGGATCTCGTTTCCGTACTCGGTCCGCGTGCTCGCTTGCGTCGCGACCGCGCCAACGCCTGCGCGCACCCAGGGGACCCCGTTGCCGACACACGGGTTCCGCGTCGTGACGGCAACGCCAGATTCACCCGTTATCGGATCGATCGCGGCGATCGAGAAGGTGTGAAAGACGAGGTCCTCACCCGGCGCGGGCCACGCCGCTGGCTCCTGCGGCTTGGCTTCGATGGCAACCCAGAGAGAAACGAGAAAGGCAAAGGCGGCGCGCTTCGACATAGGGCGCCAAGGTTATTACGGCCGACGTCCATCCGGCAAGAAGTGTTTCTCAGAAATCCGAGGGAGGTTCGTCTTGGAGCTCGGCGAGAAGCGCCGTCGCCTCTTCCGAGCGATCTTTGGCAACGTCGAGGCGCACCTTCCCCAGGAACGGATTGCCGGAGAATACGGCGCCAGCGTGCTCTCCTATGGCGACGTATTCGATGCCGGCGCCATCGAGAACCGATTTCGCGATGGCGAGGAGAGCCGGGTTCGCAGAGTCGAAAATGTTGACGAGCTCGATATCGTTGTTGTCAGGCATGGCCTCTCACGTCAGTGTTGTCGAATAAGCGGCCCCCACCCGCGGGCGTTCGGCGGGAGGCCCACCCTTGATGGGGATCGCCACGGTAAAGGTCGAGCCCTTTCCGAGCTCGCTCGTCACCGTGAGCCGCCCGCCATGGTTCTGCACGATGCGGTAGCAGATCGATAAGCCAAGGCCTGTCCCCACACCGACACCCTTGGTCGTGTAACCGGGGTCAAAAATACGGGCGAGATCCTCTTGCGCGATGCCGGCTCCGTCGTCGGAAATGCGCACGATGGCCTCGTCGCCGTCGCGAAGCGTCTCGATCCGAATCTGGCCGCGATCGTCGATAGCCTGAATGGCATTGACGATGAGATTCATGAAGACTTGATTGAGCTGTCCCGCATAACCGTTCACGTGCGGGATGTCGCCGTAGACTTTGTCGACCGAGATGCGATTTCTCGTTTTGTGCTCGACGAGAGCGAGCGTCTCTTCGAGCCCTTGGATGAAGTCGATGCTCTGCCACTCCGACTGATCGAGGCGCGCGAACTTTCTGAGATTCGAGACGATGTGAATGATGCGGCGAGACGCCGTCTCGTTGACGGCGTTCATCTCACGCAGCACGGCGATGGAGCTCGAGATCGATTCTAGCTCGGGAGCGGTCAAGCTCTCACCGGAGGCCAGGCGGTCACCCACGCGCGCGAGCGCTTTTCCTTCCGTCTGCGTATTGCTGTGGATGGCTCCGAGCGGAGTGTTGAGCTCGTGGGCAATGCCGGCGACGAGCTGTCCGAGCGACGCCATTTTCTCGGACTGGATCAGCTGGAGCTGCGTCTCTGATAGCTCCCGGAAATCGACGAAGCGCTGGAAGGCCACCGAGATCGCATCGGCGAACTCGGTCAGCGTGGTCACGTGCTCTTCCGTCGGCTCGTCCGCCTGCGAGCTAGAGGCAAAGAGGACCCCGTGCGAGAACGGCACGGCGACGAGCCAGCGCCACTCGAGGTGCCCGCCCTCTTCCGCAAAGTCAGTCCCGTCGAACCGGAGGGTCTCGACCCGTTGCTCTTTCCACGCATCGATGAGCTGCTGGACCTGCGGCGTGTCGTTGACCGAGAGGTCCTTTGTGACTAGCCCCCCGCCCTCCGTCGCGCTATAAGTCTGCACCTTGTCGTCGTCCTTATTAATGATGGCGATGCCGCAGACCGAAAAGCGAAGCCCGAGCCGCCGGAGCTCGTCCTGCAAGACGTCGATGGCGAGCGCGAGGTCCTCCGGCTTCTTCATCAAGAAGACTTGTCTCACCACCTTGGCGACCGAGCGGCCTCGGCGGAGCTCGCGGTTTTGCTCGTGGAGCGTCAGTCTCTCGAGAGCATCGAACAAGTCCTGTGGCGTCATACGCATATGGCCGAACTCGGCGTAGTAAACCCAGCGCACGATCCCGTATTTGTCAACGAGGATGCCCGTCGGAAACGCGACATCTTTTCCGGGACCGCCGCCCCGATGGCGGATGTCGAGCTTGTCGATGAGCTCGCCGTTCTCGTCGGAGAGAAAGGTGAAATCGGCCCCGATCTTCCGGCGGAAAGCTTCCGAGATCGCAGGAGGATCGACGCTGATAGCGAAAATCCGCGCGTCGGCATCCGCGACCCGCTCTTGAAATTTTTGGAGCTGCCCGAGCTCACTCGTGCAGAACGGTCACCAAGGGCCCCGGTAGAAGAGGTAGAGCGCTGTTTTACCGTCGAGCCCCTGGAGGCTTTTCGAGTCGAAGGTCCCGCCGCGGGAATCCTGGAGCGTAAAGCTTGGAAACGGCTCGCCGAGCTTCAAGCTCGTCTCTCCGCGCGAGAATCGCGCACCGATGCTGATGTACCATGTAAGGCCGGCAAGCGTCACGAGCTCGACGAGGAAGAGAACCCAATGAACGACGTTTGGCCTCGTCAGCACGGTAGCAAAGCCGATGGCCGCGCTCGCCCCGACGAGCGCGAATTGCTCGAACGGATAGCGGCGATATTTGCCGTGCCTCAGCGTCCACTGGAAGAGAACGCCGCTCAGAAAGAGGAGAGCGATGCCTGTGAGAGCCAGCATGTCGTTGGTCGTCTATCAGTACCTTCATACTAGCGCAGTTCTTCAGGGCAGAACCTTGCCAGCACGGCCTCATTTGGCGGGACGGCGAAAAGCGACGTGACGAACACCATAGCGAGAAAACCCATCACGAATAGCCCGCACGGACAGACGATCGTGGAAGCCGTAATGTCGCACGATGTCGTTCGTAACATCGAGCCCTTCGCTCGTCCTCAGTTTTCGGTACATGAAGTGCCCCGATCGAGCATCCCTCCGCGGGAGGTCGTCGATGGTGACGGGATTCTTCGCTTTTGAGCCGCTCGACTCGCGAGTGCGCTTTTCTAGCCTAGCCTAGCGTTCGAAGGTCAGAGTGGCCCGTCGATCGCCGTAGTGGATGGAGAGCTCGATCGTTTTGTCCCCCTCGCGCAGGGCGAGCGTGAGACGCTCGGCGACGGAGTCGACCTTCTCGAAGCGTGCGGGCTCCTCGAAGAGCTTCTGCCCCGGCGGCGGCTCGGCGACGACGTTCACGTTCACGAACAAATCACGCATGTCGATCACCCGTACCTCCAGCGTCATGGGGCTGTCGCCTCTCGCCGGATTGAGGACCAGAAGGTTGCCTCCCGAGATCCGCTTCCCATCCAGCATGATCGGCTTTTCGGGATATAAACGCGCGATCGCCCAGCTGCGCTTCGCTTCGGGCATGGCGCCGCCCTTTTCAAAAGCTTCGAAAGCCTCCTCGTCCCATTTTTGGCCTCGCTATCCTGTCATTGAAGGCGCGTATCGAGACCGACGTCGACTCACGAACTGTCGAGATTCTCGAGATCGAGGTGCCTCGGGTTCGATTTCCGAACGCGACGGAAGAACCATCGCAGGAATTCGCAGCCTCGCTGACGAGGGAAATTACATCATGGGACATGAGTCTTTCCCTCGACCGACTCGCGGCGATGCTCGACCTGACGGAGACCCGGCGGAGGATCGCCGAGGGCCTCGACGACACACCTCCGAAGATCCTGCTCGTGAGCTACCCGGCGATTCTCGTCACCATCGATGGTGAGCCACAGCTCCGTGAGGTCGAGGGAAGCACCACCCTGAAGCACGTGGTGAATACGCCCTTTCTCATGGTCCTTTCGCCACGCGGCAGCTTTTACCTCTACGCCGGCGACGAGACCTGGTACGCGGCGAACCAGGTGATGGGGCCGTGGACGTCGGCCACGAATGTTCCATCCGATGTCGCCGCACTGGCTCCGATCGCGGGGGAGAGAGAGGCGGCGCGGGAGGCACAGGCTCTCGCAGAACAAGAGGACACGTTGCCCGAAGAAGAACCGAGCCAGCTACCCGCCATCCTCGTGGCCACGGAGTCTACCGAGCTCATCGTCACTACCGGCAATCCCGAATGGGGACCCGTGGGTGAGGGAGACCTCCTTCGTCACGAACACAGAGAGCGATGTGCTCATCGAGATCGCCTCTCAGGAATACTTCGTGCTGCTCTCCGGCCCGTGGTTCAAAGAGCAAGTCCCTCGACGGACCGTGGAGCGTGGGAGAGTCAAGAGCAGCGCGCGC
>SMYC01000176.1 GCA_004356105.1 Acidobacteriota bacterium
GTCGTAGGCACCCGCCGAATCGGGAGCGCTCAGGAGCTCGGTTTGCGGCGCCCAGCCGTCGAGCGCAACGATCGCGGTGGAGCTTTCCCCAAAAGCATCGGACTTCGACGAAGCGGGTTCGAGCACGTCGAAAGTGCTATGAATGTCGTTGAGCCTTCGGTTGAGCTGCGCGTAGCAGCCGAGCCCGCGCATTTCCGCCGGCATCCACGGAAGGTAGAGACGCGCTTTTGCACGCGTGGCCGCAACGTAGAAAAGACGTTGATCGTCCTCGAGCCGCTCACGCGCAACAGCTTCGCGAACGACATCTGGCGCTTCGGACAGCTTCCCGACAAAGGCCTTGCGCTCGCCGTCCTCGTAATAGAGGTGTACGTTCGGGGTCCGGCCACTCGAGAACCCATAGATAAAAACGACAGAAGCCTCGAGTCCTTTGGACATGTGCATCGTCATGATTTGGACGGCACGGTCAGTCTCGAGGCGCATGGTGTCGCGATCGCTTCCCGGCGGAAAACCAGCACCCGCTATAAACCGGTCGAGGGTTCGCACCAGCTCCGTAAGCGTCGCTTCTGTACGGTGCACCTCCTCTAGCAGTATCTCGAACAGGTGCGTCATGTTCACAAATCCACGCTCGCCGTGGCCGCGGAAAAGCTCGCGACGAAGCACGCCGCTTTGCTCTAGGATGCGCGGGAAGAGTGTTTCGAAGTCTTTGGCTTCTGCGAGCGCTCCCCATTCGGCGAGTCGTGCCATCAAAGGGTGGCTCGACGGAAGGTCGGCCGCGCGCTCGAGCTCGGCGAGTGACAACCCAAAAAAGGACGTCATCCAGGCGCGGAAACACTTCGAGCGATCATGCGGGTTCGCAAGCGCGTCCAGCAGGTTTCTCACGTCCTCCGCCTCGCGCGAGGTGAAGAGCCCGTCCCGCTTATAGAACGTGAAGGCCACGCCGCGCGCCGCGAGCGCCTCACCAACCTCGTCCGCCTCGCGCGTGGTTCGCGTTAGTACAAAAATGTCCTCTGGGCCGACGGTTGCTTCTTCGCCCTCGGGACCGAATCGCAACTTCTTCGAAGCCTCGCTCGTGAGCGCCAGAATCTCGTCGGCGATTTGATCCAGGAGCGATCTCTTGTTGTCGCTCTGCAGGAGCACGAATGGCGCGCGCGACTCTCCGTCGGCACCGATAGATCGCAGCTCGGGCCGGCCGGCCTGGAGCGGAAGCTCGTATCGGATATTGCCGGTAAAGAAAGGCGGGTCGGCTCTCTGGTCGAACAAACGGTTCAAGCACTCTATGAGCTCAGGCGTCGAGCGGAAGTTCTCGACGAGCGGCACGACGGTGCTTCGCGCAACGAGATCGATCTTGGCCTCGAGATAAACGTGGACGTCGGCGCCACGAAAACCGTAAATGGCCTGCTTCGGATCTCCCACGAGTCTCAGCGGGTTGCTCGCGCCGCTTTCGAAGAAGAGCTTGCGAAAGATACTCCACTGCAGCTCGTCGGTGTCCTGAAACTCGTCGATGAGCGCAAAACGGTACTGTAACTGCAGCCGCGCCACGAGCTCCCTCCCGCGTGGGCCGCTGAGAGTTCTCTCCACGAGGGCGAGCATATCGTGAAAATCGAAGAGCCCTTGCTCGCGTTTGATGCGAGCAAGCCGCTCCTGAACGAGCGGCAAAAAGCGCTCCACGATAGCGGCCGATAGCGTTACCGACGCCTCGCTGAGCTCTTCGATCGCGGAAGACAACTTCCCAAAGCTCGAGAGTTTTTCGCTCAGGTAAGACAGTTCGACGTCGTCGAGCTCCGCGAGGAGCGCAGCGACATCTTTCGAGCGGTGGTATTCGCTCGTCGCGTCGCGAAGTGTTTCGAGATGGCGGAGCACTTTGTCGATTGAGCTTCCGTGTACCCGAGCGTCCTCGAGCTGGGTCGCCGTCACGCCGATGGCCGGCAAGCGTTCCGCCGCGCTCGCGAGCCGGACCGGGTCGAAGCTCGGCGTCAAAGAGGCGCGAAGCCGCGCAGCTTCAAAGAGCAGCTCTTCGAGCGCGTTGACGCTCGATGAGCGCGTCTCTAGCCAGGCGGTGAGGTAGGGTAGGAGCTCATCGTTGCGAGCGAGCTCGGTTCGCAGCACATCCACGAAGGCGCGACCAAAGATCGCACGCTCGTCGACGTGCTCTTGCTCGAACAGACGACCGCCGAGAAAAGCGTTTTCCGTCAGAATGGTGTGACACAAAGCATGAATCGTCGAGATCGAAGCTGAATCGAAATCGACGAGCGCCTGGTTGAGGCGTTCGGTCGCGGAGGCGTCCAGTATCCAGCAATTTTCGGGCAGGCTGAGCGTCGTCGTTTCCTCGAGCGCGAGAAGCTCCTCGAACTTCGCGCGAACGCGTCGTTTGAGCTGCGCCGTAGCTCTTTCGGTAAAGGTGACGACAAGGATCTCGCCGATGGGGATGCCGTGCGTGATGACGAGATCGACGACTAGGTGCTCGATCGTAAATGTTTTTCCCGTGCCGGCTGACGCCTCGATGATGGCATGCCCATAGCCGGGAATTTGCAGCAAAGCCTCAGGTTTGGGGTATCGAGGCGGGTCGCGCCGAGTCATGGCTCGGCCCCCAGACTTTTGTAGTAGAGGCCGAAGCGCCGCTCCACAATGGGGCGCGCCACGTTCTCGTCGAGCGCGTCATAGTCTTCGGGATGCGCGACGGGCCCGAACTGAGAGCTCGTGTGCGAGAGGGACAGCTTCGCTAGGCCCGCGAAAACGACTTCGCAAGGAAGGAAGTAATCGTGCACTACCCGAGTCAGATCCTTTGCCAGGACCTCGAGATATCGCCGTGCCTCGTCGCGGGCTATGGGCGCGAAAGTGAAGAGCTCCGAGCTCGGCTTACCCTTTGGTGGGGCATTGATGACGACGAAACGGTAGGGGGCGCCGCTAGGCTCGTCCGCTGCGGCGCAGCGAAACACGTGGTCGAGAAAGCCTTTGAGTGATTCTTTTCGCGCGTGAAAGTAAGGGCGTTTTTTAGAGCAAAGATGAACGGAGAGTCCGGCGCGCTCGATGAGAAATAATGGGCTCTCGTAGAGCTCGATCCGTTTATCCCCGAGAGTGAGAACCTGCGGTGCACAGGCGCTCAAATCGAGCTCTTCCATATCCCCAATGACCTCGCTGAGGGCGGTGCGCCAGGATTCCAGTATCTCGAGATGCAGCTGCCGCTCCGCATCACCGAAGGCGCCTGTGGGGCGGCTCCCTTTGAGCTCGAACCGGTGGGCCACCTCGTCATAGGCCGCGCGGTCAGAACCGTTGCGAAAGGCGGCGCGTAGTAAATGAGCGCGGTCTAGCGCGCTCGAGCGGAACACTTCGTCCTCTCGCACGAGAAGATCGACATCGCTATGGTCGTCGCGCAAGCGCAAAAGGAAACGCGCCGAGCCTTGGAGCGGGCATTCGAGGAACTGCCGGAGCGCGGAAAGCGAGACGGTGCCACGCTCGAGTGCGCCTCCGGACGCAGCGGGAAGTGCGAGTAAACCCAGCGCATCGCGCACGCCGTCCGGAAGGTCGAGTTTTCGGAGCGGGGGCAAGTGTGACCGTCCTAGATGCGCACGAAGACTCGCGCCGAGAGCCCGGGCATTTGCCTCTCGCGTCGCCGCCGGTGAGGCGCGCCCGGTTCTCTTGTCGTTATAACGTCGCAGCGGATATTGGCGGTTCAGAGGCTCGCGCACATAGCCTCGTCTCAGAGTTTCTCGAAGCTCCAGCAGGACGGACGAGGGCGAGAGTCTCTCGCCCGTGAGCTCGTCGCGTCCCACATGAGTCAGATAGAGCTTCTCCCGCGCGGACAGGAGAGTTTCGAGAAAAAGATACTTGTCTCGCTCACGTGCAGACACGTTTCCAGCACGTTCCTGTGCCTCTACAAGATCCAGCGGATTCTTGCGCTCCGTAGCGGGGAAATGATTTTCTCCCATTCCGGCGATGAAAATGACTTTGAATGGAATCGCGCGCATAGGGAGAAAGCTAGAAACGACGACGCCGTCGAGCAGGTACTGGCCACGGCTCCCGCTCAAACCCGACAGTGCCGAGCGCACGAGCTCGCGGGCAACGGAGTAGCCTACTTTTTTTCCGCCAAGCCTCATCGAGCTGAGCGCCGCTACTTCGCGCAAACACTTGCGCAGCACGCGCTCATCTTCGGGCGTGCGCGGCTCCACATAGCTGGATATGAAACCGCTCATGAAGTCCATCCAAGCGGCTACCGTCATTTGGATACGCCCCGCTTCACGCGCATCCGCGAGAAGCGAGCGAACCAAGAGCCCGAAGCGACCGGCGCTCGCCATCCGATCACTCGAGACTTCCTCGGGGAGATAGGTATCGCCCTTCTGCTCGAAGAGGCGGTCATCGCCGGAACGCTCGCCGCTCATGAAGGCGCCGAGCGCGAGCCGCTTCAAACCCTGGTCCCAGTTGAAGACATCCTTCCGTATATAGGTACCTTCGTGGTCGTGGCGGTCGGCGCCATGCACGATGCCGAGCGCGTCGCACCACGTCGCCCATTCATCGCTGGACGCGTCCGGGAGCGAGCCGAGCACCGTCGGATGGGTGATGAAACGCAGCAGCTCGTGGCGGGTGAAGCGGCCATTGGGAATATCCAAGAGGAGCTCGCACGCTTCGACCAAGCGGCTTTCGCTCCGCACCGGGAGGTCGACGACGTTATGCGGCAGCCGGTGCATCTCGCTGAAGACCGATCCTATGAGCGCCTGGTAATGCTCGGCTCGAGACGGTACGAGGATGACCGCAACCTCGTTGAAACGAAGCGTGGGAGACGCTTCCGTCAAGCGCCAGATCTCCGAAGCGATGGCCTCGAGCTCGCGGCGCACGTTCCCGCACTCAAAAAAGACAATACTTTCGTCGCCATCGAAGTCGAGCCCCTCGGGAATCGAAGTTCTTTCCGGCTTTCGGAGAGCGATATCGCGCTGCAGCTCGTGCAAAAGGGACTTCGACTCGGGCTCGTGGATGCGCGAGACGAGCTCGCATCCCGTGAGCGCGTTCAGTAGTCGCAAGTTCTCGCGGCCCGGCCGCGACCAGAGGCGTAGCGGCAACATTTCACCCTGGTTCGATAGGCGAAACGGGTCATGTACGCTGAACATTTCACCCGGGCCGAGATCCCGGCCCCGGCGCTCGTAACGACGCGGCAGGGTCTCGTCAGGCGCGGGGGACGCATTCACTTCCCAAATCTCCTGGCAAGGGTTCAACGTATAGACATAGATCGTACTGGACTTCGAGAGCCGCAGCAGGGCGTCGCGCTCCGCGCGACTCAGGTAAGAGAGACCAAACACATGCAGGACGGGTGGCGCGACCGCCTCGTCGCCAATTGCGGCTGTCGACGGCTCCACGACTTCGAGCCATAAACTTCTTTGCCAGCTTTCGAGCTCGCGCTCTTCCTCGCCTCCCATGAAAAGCCCAGCGCGCCAACATTCGAGAAGCTCGGGACGCGCGTCCCGGTAGTGGGTGTATAGACGGCTCAGCTCTTTGCCGAGCTGCACGCGCCGTATGTCCACACCTTTACGGCTCTTATCTCCCGCGGCCAAATAGCTCTGGATCGGCTCGAGCTCGGCTTTTCTCAGGCGCTCGTCATCGAAGAGCGCAGTCAGGATGCGATCCTCGAGCTCGAGCTGCCGGGCTCGGCCATCCCTCAGCGATTCGACGAGGTCACGCGGATATCGGAACGCGACATTGGCGCAAATACCGGTTTCCCGCGCGAGCGCGAGCTTTAGATAAGTCTCCATGTTTTGATTCGGGACAACGATTCTGACCCTTTCGTAAAAGCTCTCCCGGTGCTCGCGCATACGCTCGATGAGAGCTTCGAGAAGCTTCTCGGTCTGGTTCGAGTAGTAGACGCGCAGCACGAAATTTTGCGGCCGGTCGCTGGAAAACTCCGCACCGGTTCCATCTTGGGATGGGTTGGGATCTATCGTAACACCTCGTCACCCACGACGCTTCCGAGGCTTGCGGCTCCTTGCCTAGCGGATCAGGATGAGCTCCATCTGGTGTGAGGTGAGATATTCGGAGCCCGACTCGGTCACGAGCACTTCTTCTTCCATGTTATTAATGTAGGCGCCACCTTTGAGAATAAAAATTGTAGACCGACTCGGCGGCGGCGGGTCGTTTTGAGATAGGCAGCCTCCTCGACTATCGTGGCGCCATGGCCGAAAGACAACCCGTTCGAGAGCTGTTGAGCTTCAAGGGGCGGACCGTCCTCGTCACCGGCGCCAGCCAGGGCATCGGCGCCGGGATCGCGCGGCGCTTCGCCGAGGCGGGTGCGAGTGTCCTAGCGCATTACCGCAGCAACGAGGAGGCGATGGCGAGCGTCATCTCCGAGATCGAGAGCAGGGGCGGCACCATCGCGTCGGCCTCCGTCGAGCTGACGGATCGCGAACGCGTGACGACGCTCATCGAGGAGACCCGTGAGCGCTTCGGGAGTCTCGACGTGCTGGTCAACAACGCGGGCATGTTTCCCAACGCGGCGCTCATCGACATGACCGAAGAACAATGGCGAGCGATGTTTGCCGCAAACCTGGATACGGCCATGTTCTGTACCCAGGCGGCGGCGCGCGACATGAAGGCGCATGGAGGCGGCGCAATCCTCAATATCGCTTCGATCTCGGGAATGAACCCGGCCGCCTCGCATGCGCACTACAACAGCTCGAAGGCAGCGCTCATCATGTTCTCGCAATCCGCCGCACAGGAGCTCGGCCCGTATGGGATCCGCGTCAACACGGTCTCGCCGGGTCTGATCAGACGGCCCGGGATCGAAGAGGCATGGCCCGACGGCGTCGAGCGATGGCAGAAGGCGTCGCCTCTCGGCTCTATGGGAGAGCCCGAGGACGTCGCTGATGCGTGTTTGTTTCTCGCCTCCTCTGGTGCGCGCTTCATCACGGGCGCGAATCTCGTCGTCGATGGCGGCGTCCTATCCTCGATGATCTACTGATTTGTTCGGCGTCAGGAAACGAGGACTGCGATGGGAATCGCGAAGAGTTTGTCATCGAGCGGGACCGTCTCGCGCCCGTTATAAGCAAGCACCCCCATGGACGGGCCTCGACTCTTAGCCAAGAAAGCGCGCAGCCCCGCGAGATCATTCGGATGGAATCGTGAGCTCGCCTTGAGCTCGATGGCGAGCGTCTTGCGCTTATAGGCGATCACGAAATCCACTTCGTGGCGACCTTGGACGTGCCAGAATCCGAGCTCCGCCGTCGGGGCGTGGGCCGCGAGGATGCTGGCAATATTCTGATGAAAGTACGTTTCGTAGAGCGCTCCACGAAGGGGTTCGTCTGTTTCCGGGGTCAGATCGTCGACGGCGGCAAGATGTGCGGCCAAACCGGAATCTGCAAGGAATAGCTTCGGTGATTTGATGAGTCTCGTCGCGCGATTGCGCAAATAGGGTGGAAGTCTCGAGAGGACGAAGGACGTTTCGAGCAGGCCGAGATAGCGCGAGACCGTGCTGGCGGGAAGCTTTGCGTCTCGCCCGAGCTCGCTTTGATTGAGCAATTGTGCTGTACGGTTCGCCGCCAAGCGAAGAAGCGTTCTGAACGAAATTAGATCCGCGACTTGCGAGAGCTGCCGGATATCGCGCTCGAGATAGGTCTGTTCATATCCGAGCATCCACAAGGAGCGGTTTTTCGCTTCCTCGAGTACGACCGGTGGCATGCCTCCGTTCAGAATTTCTTCTTCGCCCACGGCCACGGTTTTCGTGGTGCCCGCTTTCGGCGGGTTTAATGTCTGAAGCATTCGGACGAGCTGGGGTTGGGACGAAAGTCGGCCTTGGATCTCCCGTCGTGTGAAGGGGTACAACGTTAAATATAGCGCCCGGCCGGCGAGCGTCTCGCTCAACTCTTTCGAAAGCGCGAAATTGGCAGAGCCGCTGAGGACGAAGCGGCCAGGCGAGCGGTTTCGGTCCACCAGTTGCTTAACTGTAAGCAGAAGCTCGGGCGCACGCTGCGCTTCATCGACAGTGACTGGCGTTTCTCCTTCGAGCAACGCCTCCGGCTGTCTTCGCGCGGCCTCGAGCGTCGCGAAATCATCGAGGGAGAGATATCGACGTCCGCGAAATACCGGATCTTGCTGTAGAAATGTCGTTTTTCCGGCTTGTCGCAATCCGGTAACGACCACGACGGGCACGGATTGGAGCGCCTCGCGAACGAGCCCCGAGAGCTCCCGCGGTCGATATCGGGCTGTCATAATTGACCGTACTATAGTGGCATTATGACATGTCTTCTGGCGTATTCGCGACCACACAAGATACGGGGTTGACGTCAGAACAATGGCAATGTACCCTTAGGGGGTATAGGTAAAACGCAAGCGCGTCGCGCTCCTGGAAGAGGATGGGATGGAGAAGAACACACTCGAGGTCTTGAACGAAGCCTTCGTTCCCGATGAACGGAAACAAGCGATCCGTGGGAGGTTGAAGCGGGTGCGCGGTCAAGTCGATGGTCTAGAACGTATGCTGGACAAGAACCGCCCTTGTGTCGAGATTCTGACTCAGGTCGCGGCGGCGCAGCAGGCACTCCGTGGCGTGGGCAAGCTCGTGGTGCGGAACTACTTGGAGCGATGCGCGCTTTCAGCCATCAAGAGTGGTCACGAAGAAGAAGTGTTCGATGAGCTCATGAACATCGTCTTCAAGCTGACGAGATAGCGGCCATGCCCACACGCATTGGTGGCGTCGTCCTCTTGCTGGTCGCCTGCCTGTCCGCCGTCGCGGTAGACGAGGCTTTGGCGCAGGGGCCTCCGATCCACACCGACACACCGATCATGCTCGGTCTCGCGGGTCGTGGCGTGCGCAGCTTTGGCAAAGTCGTGCATCGCGGGAAACTCTTCGCCGACGGCGAAGCCATCGACAATCCGGATGGTCGGGAGGTCACGATCGTTCAATTTCCGGTCGTCGTTCCCTACAATCTGTTCAGCGAACGGTTTCAGGTTGGCTTCATCGCACCTTTGGTGCGTATCAACGCGCACATGCCTGAAGGAGAGGCGTCGAGCTCTGGCCTCGCGGACATCCGTGTGTTCGGCAAGTATCTTCTCTATCAGCGCGATCGTCTCAACGAGACCTTGCGCGTGGCCACGAAGGCGGGAGTCAAATTTCCGAGCGGCAGCACGAGTATCACACCTCCTCTGGGAAGTGGCTCGACCGACTACTTTGCTTCTGCGGTGGTCGGATGGATTCGTGGACGGACGGGAATCTACGCAGAGGGAATCTACAACGTCAATACGTCCAACAACGACGTCGATTTCGGTAACGGCTTTGGGTACAACCTCGCGCTCGGCTTCCGGCTCTCTCCGGCCGTGTATGATATCTATCCGTCGCGCCAGCTGAATCTGTTCATCGAGATGAACGGTTCGACGGTCAGGAGGAGCAAGCGATCAGGCGCTAGCCTCGAGAACAGCGGTGGTACTGTGATCTTCCTTTCACCCGGACTTCAATTCGTCGGCGGCCGACGCTGGCTCGTCGAAGCAAGTGTGCAACTCCCGGTCGTGAACGCGCCCAATGGAACCCAGCTCGGGACAAGTTGGACGACGCTCGCGGGTATTCGGGTGTTGCTTTTTTGAGCCCCTAAAAACGAGGAGCAAGATGTCCAGAAAAACAGTCGCAACCAAAGCATTCGCGCTGATCTCACTTCTTTGGTCGTCCCTGGCATTTGGCCAGTTGGAGCAAGTCGTCATCCGTGTCGACGGCCTAGTTTGAATGTTCTGAGCGGCTACGCTCGAGAAACGTCTGGATGACGTTGACGGTGTTGAAAGTATCGAGATTCGTGTAAGTGAGGGAACGGCTACGCTTACGGGGAGGCCAGGGGAAATCCTCCACGTCGAGCAAATCGGAAGCGCTGTGACAAGCGCCGGCTTCACTCCTCGCGACATGACCGCGACGGCGGTCGGGACCTTGTCGCGCCATGGCGATGACGTTGTCCTTCACTGGGCAGATTCCGATGTCGAGATTCTCCTCGAAGGAGGTGACGCATTCGATCGCGTGACGTTGCCGAGCAGCGAAAGCGTGCGCGTCACTGGGACATTGACGGTCCTGCGCGACGAGGAAAAGGAACTCCATTCTCTCGTGATGACGGTGGAAGCGCTTGTGACCGTGGGCAGCCAAGACTAGAGAAACTCTCGACGTGAAGATCGATGTTTTTGCCCATGTATTACCGCCCAGATATCTCGAGGAGCGCAACCGGCGCGCGGGAGATCGATTTACTTCTCAGTACAAGAAATACTCGTCGGCCGTTCCTGCCTTGTCGGATCTCGAGACGCGGTTCCGCGTCATGGACAAGTTCCCGGATGTAAAGCAGCTGCTAACGATTGCCGGGCCAAATATCGAGAGCATCACGGAGCCCGAGGACACGGTCGAGGTCGCGCGCATCGCGAATGACGAGATGGCGAAGCTCGTCAGCGACCACCCCGCCCGCTTCGTGGGGGCTGTGACTTGTATGCCGATGAACGACATGGACGCCGCGTTACGCGAGGCGGAGCGATGTATCGATGAGCTCGATTTTCACGGGGTAGAGATCTTTACTGACATCAACGGCAAGCCCCTCGACTCCGCGGAGTTCTTTCCGCTCTACGAAATGATGGAGATCAATGGGCTACCCATCATCTTGCATCCGCGACGGACCAACACGACGCCGGACTATCCGGGTGAGGAAAAATCCAAATACCTGACTTACACGAACTTCGGCTGGCCTTATGTGACGTCGCTCGCGATGGCACGGCTCGCTTTCGGGGTCTTCGTCAAACACCCGAAGCTGAAGGTCTTGACCCATCATGGCGGCGGGATGATTCCGTTTTTTCACAAGCGGGCCGAGTTCTCCTGGGAGCTTCACGAGACCTGCATGGATTACGACTTCGATGGCGCGCCGCTCGAGAAAAATCCCATCGACTATTACCGAATGTTTTACTGCGACACGGTCTTGCAAGGAAATGTACCGGCTCTCATGTGCGCGTTCGATTTCTTCGGCGCGGACCAAATGCTCTTCGCAACGGACACGCCCTATGACAGCCAAATGGGGGAAAAGGTTTATCGCGCGACGCTCGCCGCCGTCGAGGCGATGGACATCTCGGACGCCGATCGAGAGAAGATTTTTGCGGGAAACGCTCGAAGGATTTTTCGCCTGTGAATCGTGTCCCAGCGCTCGTTCTCGTCGCTTTGCTCAGCTATGTGCACGTCGCGCACGCACAGCACTCGACATTGATCGACGACGAAGCGCTCTACGCGATCATCGCCGAGACTTCCGGAGAGCTCGGCCTGAAGCACTTCGAGCGGCTCTTGGAATATTCGGGCTTCGCCCCTTCCCTCGGGGCCGAGCAAACCGCTAACGACATCGCCGAGCACATGCGAACGTTCGGGCTCGCGGACGTGCGGGTGGACACGTTCCCTTCGGACGGCAAACGCTTTTTCTGGGCTTTCCGCACCGAACCTTGGTGGGAGGCAGGAAAAGGGGACCTGTGGGTCCTAGACGCAGAAACGGGGCGAGCTCGAGAACGCGTCGCGAGCTTCGACGTGCATCGGGTCCACCTCGGCCGCTTCAGCACGAGTGCCGAGCTCGAGACCGAGCTCGTTGATGTCGGCCGCGGCGATCGACCGGAGCATTACGAGGGCAAGTCCGTCGCGGGAAAGATCGTACTTGCCTCCGGGAGCGCCGGACGCGTCCACGAGCTCGCGGTGTGGGAACATGGAGCAGCGGGCGTCGTCGTCTACCGGGTGGCCGATCACATCGAGCGCCCGCACCTCATCCGCGCCGCGCAAATCGTTCCTTTTATCGGGCCACGCGGTGAGCCGCCCGGTTTCGTGTTCTCGCTTTCCTATGCGGCGGGTACGGCGCTCACTGAGCGGCTCAGCCTCGGGGAAACGTTGAGGGTGCAGGCGCAAGTCGAGACCGAAACGAAAGTGGGCCACTATCCCCAGGTCCACGCCACCATCCTTGGTACCGAGCCTTCGCTTCCGGAAGTCTGGATCCAGGCTCACACGAATCATCGAAACACGGGCGGTGGCAACAATCTCACAGGAGTGGGAGCGA